>JAHBAA010000097.1 GCA_018385425.1 Acetatifactor sp. | reverse complement strand
TCCTCGATCGGACCGTCGGAAAAGCGTCGGTACTTAGCGCACGTACTTTGTGCGCTTATGTACCGCTACGCTTTTCCCGAGCGAAAGCGTGTCCGATGAGGAATACCCGTCAGTCGCAGGCGGCGTTCCTATTCCCTATCCCCCATCCCTGAGAGACAAAAAAGCAGCGAGGAAGATTAATCTTCCTCGCTGCTTTTTTTGGAGAGCGGCAGGGAAAAAATGAACTCCGAGCCTACACCCTCTGTACTGACCACATTGATGTGCTCATTGTGACAATTGATGATCTCCTTTACGATGGACAGCCCTAAGCCAGTCCCCTTTTTGTCCTTGCCTCGGGAGGAATCCGACTTGTAGAAACGATCCCAGATAAACTTCTGATCCTCCTTGGGAATACCGATTCCGGTGTCCTTTACGGAGATGAACAGTTTATTCTTCTTGAGGGAAGTCTCAACACGGATCACCGAGTCGTGGTGGGAGAACTTGATGGCATTGTCGATGAGGTTATACAATACCTGCTGAATCTTCTCTAAGTCTGCATTGACATACATTTCCTCTCCGGTGAGTACCAGTGAGATCGCGATCGTCTTGCTGCGGCAAGTGGCCTCGAAAGAGGCGGCGGTTGCCCGGATCACATCATTGATATTGAAATCAGTCCGATTTAACATCATACCCTTAGTGTTCAGATTGTTCAACGTGAGCAGCCCATTGGTCAGCTTGGTGAGGCGCTCCGTCTCATTTAATACGATGTTCAGATAGTGCTCGTGCTTTTCGGGAGGAATGGTTCCGTCCAGCATAGCCTCCAGAAATCCGCGAATGGAGGTTAACGGTGATCGGAAATCGTGGGACACATTGGCTACGAACTTTTTCTGATCGTCCTCGGTGCCTGCGATCTGTTTTGCCATATAATTCAGACAGGCGGCCAGATATCCGATCTCATCGTCACTGTCTACCTGAAACTCGTAGTGCATGTTTCCCTGGGCATATTGCTCGGTGGCAAACGTTATTTTACGCAGCGGCACATATACGATCTCCGTGAAAAAGATCAGGATGATCACAGACAGCATCATAATGATGGCGAGGGTGATGTAAGAGATGCGCAGCAGTCCATTGCAGGATGCCTCGATGGTACCAAGATCGCAGTGGATGGCCACATACCCCTTCACCATATAGTTCGAGGTGATGGGGGCGAGCACCGTCAGCACATTGCTGCTGTAAGTGTCGAAGAAAGTGTTCACCATGTAGTAGGATCCTCCCATGGCAGTGGGATCGAAATTGTCGATGATGACCACTTCTTCTACATTCAAAGGCTTTTGGGTCTCCAAAACCAGACGGCCGGAAGGGTTGATAATGCGGATGGTGGAGTTTAAGTAGACAGCCAGAGCATCCAACTGAGTCTTCACGGTCTCCAGATCCGTCTCACTGGTGTAGAGCCCCGAGGCGTAGGTGTTGGAGATCAGAGTGGCCTCGGAGTAGAGAGCCTCTGCCTTCTCCTTGATCAGACGTTCTCTGGTCATATTCGGAACGAAAACCGTTACCGCTATGAAACAGAAGACACCGAAGATGAAGTAGGCCAGCATGAATTTCAAATAGAGGGTCTTCTTCATGAATTTCTAACCTCAAACTTATAACCGATTCCCCAGATGGTTGCGATCTTCCAGAGGGAGTGATCATGGATCTTCTCCCGCAGACGCTTGATATGCACGTCTACGGTTCTGGTATCGCCGATATACTCGTAACCCCAGATCTGATCCAACAGCTGCTCTCTGGTAAATACATGGTTGGGTGAGGATGCCAGGAAGTAGAGAAGCTCCAGCTCCTTGGGGGGCATATCGATCTGCTGTCCCATGTACATCACAGAGTAGTTGGTCAGATTTACGATCAGATCGGGGTATTCAGCGCACTTGTCGGAGACTGTTTCCACAGGGGCAGCAGGTGCTGCCTTGTAGCGTCTGAGCACTGCCTTGACACGGGCTACCATCTCCTTGGAATCGAAAGGCTTCTCAATGTAGTCGTCGGCACCCAGCTCCAGACCCAAAACCTTATCGAACACTTCTCCCTTTGCGGAAAGCATGATGATGGGCAGCGTGAGGCGGGATCGCACCTCCCTGCAGACCTGATAACCGTCCATGCCCGGGAGCATGATGTCCAACAGGATCAGATTGGGCTGAAAGCTTTCCACTGCCGGAAGAGCCGATTCACCGTCGTTTACGATCATTGTTTCGAAGCATTCCTTGGTCAGATACAGGGAGATCAGCTCGGCAATGTTGTTGTCATCGTCTACGATCAAAATTTTCTGTTTGTTTGCCATTACATATACCTCTCAATCAGGAAACTACTTAAAAGTAACAATTGTGACACCTGCGTCACCTTCTCCATACTCACCCAGACGGAACTCCTTGACATATTTCAGGCGTTTCAGATGACTCTGAACAGCGTTTCTGAGTGCGCCGGTTCCCTTGCCGTGTACCACACGGACAGAAGGGAGATGCGCCAGATAGGCATCGTCAAGATATTTGTCCAGTAGAGCCAGGGCTTCGTCTACGGTTTTGCCCAACAGGTTGATCTCGGTGGACACACTCATGGTCTTACTCATCTTGATCTTGCTGCCGCCGGTGCGGGTCAGTGCTGAGGGCTTTGGATCCGGAGCCTCTGCCTGGGCATAGAGCAGATCCTTCACATTGGTACGGGTACGCATGCTGCCGCACTGGATGAACAGCGCGCCCTTGCTGTCAGGCAGGGTAAGAACGGTACCGGTCATCCCAAGGGAGGCGATTTTGACAGTATCTCCTTTTTTCAGTGTGGAAGGATCGGTGATGCGCTGGTTGGCAGGCTTGGGAATGGCCTTGACAGCCATTCGCTCGTTCCCCTCGGAGATCTTATCGCGGACCTGTTGGCGTTTTCTCTCCAGTTCGCGGATGTCTGTATTTTTGCCGGCTTTGTTGCAGTCTCTGATGGTCGCATCTGCAATTTCCTTGGCTTCCTGCAGGATCGCCCTTGCCTTCTCGGAGGCCTCCCGCAGGATACGGTCCCTGGACTGGTCGATCTTCTCATTTTTGCGCCGCAGTTCTTCCTCCAGAGCCTGAATCTCACGCTTCATCTTGTCGATCTCTGTCTGTTCCTGTTCCATCTTCCGCCGACTCTGCTCCAGTTCGGAGATCACATCCTCGAAACTCTTAGCCTCCTTGTCGATCTGTGCCCTGGCGGCATCGATGATGTCATCGGACAGTCCCAGCTTAGAGGAGATAGCGAAGGCGTTGCTCTTGCCCGGAATGCCGATCAGCAGTCTGTAGGTGGGGCGCAGGGTCTCCACATCAAACTCGCAGCAGGCATTCTCCACAAAGCTTGTGGACAGCGCGTAGATCTTGATCTCACTGTAGTGGGTGGTTGCCATCGTGCGAATCCCCCTGTCATGGAGGAAATTCAGAATGGCGATGGCAAGAGCCGCACCCTCGGTAGGGTCTGTACCTGCCCCCAGCTCATCGAAGAGGCAGAGGGAATTCTCATCCGCATGACCCAAAATGTGGACAATGCTCCTCATATGAGAGGAGAATGTGGACAGACTCTGTTCAATGCTCTGCTCGTCACCGATATCCGCGTATACTTCTGTAAAGATGGAGAGCTCAGAACGGTCTGCGGCCGGAATGTGCAGTCCTGACTGGCCCATCAGTGTAAACAGTCCAACAGTCTTTAAGGAGACTGTCTTACCGCCGGTGTTGGGACCGGTGATGATCAGCAGATCAAAATCTTTTCCGAGGTGGATATCGATGGGGACAACCTTCTTCCTGTCGAGAAGAGGATGGCGGCCCTTTCTGATATTGATATAGTGTTCCTCGTTAAAGATGGGCTCAGTTGCATTCATATCCATAGCCAGCTTCGCTTTTGCGAAGATAAAGTCCAGTTCCGTCATGGTCTTCTGGTTCAGGATCAGTTCCTCGGTATGCTCCCCGGCCATACTGCTCAGAGTGGCCAAAATCACCTGGATCTCTTCTTTTTCAGCCAGCTCCAGTTCCCGGATCTGGTTGTTCAGGCTTACCACCGCCGCAGGCTCGATAAAATAGGTAGAGCCGGAGGAGGACTGATCGTGTACCATACCGTTTACCTGACTCTTATACTCCGCCTTGATGGGAATACAGTATCGGTTGTTGCGCATCGTAATTACCGCATCCTGCAGAAACGTGCGGTAGGCACCGGTCAGCATGGAATTGAGCTGTGCATGGATTTTCTCACCGGTCTGAAGCATCTGCCGGCGGATACTTTTTAACTTCGGACTGGCATCGTCAGCGATCTCATCCTCGGACAGAATGCAGCGGTTGATCTCGTTTGCGACACCGGTCAGCGGAGTCAGCTGCTCGAAAAGCTCCGTCAGGGTGTCGTCCGGCTGGTCATCCCGCTCCTTTCGGCCGTAGGTCTTGATACGACCTACATTGTCCAGAAGTCGGGCCAGCTTTATCAGCTCCGGGATGGACAGAGTGCTGCCGATCTCCAGGGATCGGATGGAGAAGCCCAGATCTTTATTCCCGCCGAAAGAGGTGCTGCCATTTTTGAACAGGCGGGACAGGGCGTCCTTCGTCTGTGCCTGTGCCAGTCTGATCTGTTCGATATCGGTGGCGGGCAGAAGAAGCGAGCACTTCTCCTTGCCGGGCGCGGAGTCAGCCTTATCCGACAGGAGCTGCAATATTTTCGTATATTCCAAAGTTTTGAGAACCTTTGTATTCATGGATGCTTACCAAACCTTTCCTAAATAACATACACTTATCGAAAGTATAGCATATCCGGCCCAAAAGTGCGAGAGGAATTGTTCCCGTCCTTTACTTTTTGGGGCAAATTCGATATACTTATGTGTTGTGGGAAAGGAGCAGCTATGCCGGATAAAGAACAAAAACAAAATTCTTTTGTGTTTGAAGAATTGAAACAAAGACCCCTGAATCGGGCGAAGTTGTTGCGAAGAACATTGATCACGGCCTTTATGGCGGTGGTATTCGGGCTGATCGCCTGCGTGACCTTTTTGCTTCTGGAGCCGATCATCAGCAGAAAACTGAACACGGAAGGACCTTCCACCATCGTGATTTTTCCTGAGGATCCGGAGGAGATGGCACCGGAGGATATGCTGGCAGGAAGTTCACAGGAGAGCGGTTCGTCGGAGGAAGGGAGTCTTCTGGAGAATGGCAAACTGGAAGAGCTGATGTCCGAGATGCAGATGTCCAGAGAAAATACCGCACAGTTATACGCAGCCATGCAAACGTTTGTGGGAGAGCTGCAGAAATATATGGTGACGGTGACTGCATTGTCCTCCAATGTTGATTGGTTCAACAATGTACAGGAGAGCAGGAACCAGAGGAGCGGACTGATTCTGGAGGATAATGGCAGAGAACTGCTGATTCTTACCAGTGCCCAGTATGTGCAGAATGTGGAGCAGATCATAGTCACCCTTCCGGACGCATCTCAGGCGGAGGCCAGGCTGAAGAAGCAGGATGAATATACCAATCTGGCAGTGATCGCTGTTTTGCTGTCTGACCTGACGGATAAGACAAAGGAGCAGATCGCCTATGCACCTTTGGGATCTTCCAACAACAGCAATATGCTGGGAATGCCTGTTGTGGCGATGGGCAGCCCTCTGGGAGTGAGCAATTCCATCGGATATGGCATGATTGCCGCAAACAGTTCGACCTTTTCTCTTCCGGACCGGAATTACAAAATGATCCAGACGGACATCAACGGCAGCGAAAATGCCGCCGGAGTCCTGTTCAATTTAAACGGACAGGTGATCGGGATTATCTCCACGCAGGAGCAGGGGAAGGACAGCGGCAATCTGATCTCCGCCATCGGTATTACGGAGCTTCGGAAGCTTTTGGAGAAGCTTTCCAATGGATATGAGATCGCCTTTCTGGGAGTGAACGGAATGACGGTTCCTCAGGAGGCCAGCCGTTATCTGGGGGTGCCTCTGGGCTGCTTTGTCCGCAAGGTGGAGATGGATTCCCCGGCCATGCGTGCGGGACTCCAGCAGGGGGACATCATTGTCAGTGTCAACGGGAAAGCAACCTATACGTTTACCGAGTATACCAATATCTGCATGCAGCTGGAGCCCGGCAGCAGAGTAGAGATGAAAGTCATGAGAAAATCACAGGACGAATACAAAGAAATGACCTTCCAGATGGAAGCACAGGAGGTAAAATAAACCGATGAAATATATCAGGGAATTCAGAGAGGGCGACCGAGTCTTCGACATTTACTTTTGTAAGCACAAGCAGGCGGCTGTGACCAAGAACGGAAAGCCCTATGAGAATGTGACGCTGCAGGATAAAACCGGTTCTATCACCGCAATGGTGTGGGATCCCAACAATCCGGGCATCGGTGAGTATGATGCCATGGATTACATAGAAGTGTATGGGGAAGTGACCAATTATCAGAATTCTCTGCAGGTCAATGTTAAGAGAATCCGTGTCTGCAGAGAGGGTGAGTACAATGAGGCAGAGTACCTTCCCGTCAGCACCAAACCCAACGACGGAATGTATCAGGAGCTGCTGGGATTGGTGAAAAGTGTAGAGAACCCTTACCTGAAGAAGCTCCTGGAGGCTTTCTTTGTGGAGGATCAGGCATTTATCAAGCTGTTCCGGAGATCTTCCGCGGCAAAAATGGTGCATCACGGCTTTGTCGGCGGTCTGTTGGAGCACACCCTGAGTGTGGCAAAGCTCTGTGATTTCTACAGTTCCATGTACCCGGTTTTGAACAGAGATCTGCTGCTGACTGCGGCCATCTGTCACGATATCGGCAAGACCAGAGAGATCTCCGCATTCCCGGTGAATGATTATACGGATGACGGTCAGCTGCTGGGGCATATCGTGATGGGAACCCAGATGGTGGGAGAAAAGGCGGCAAATATCGAGGGCTTTCCCCACGTCATGCTGACCCAGCTGCAGCACTGTATCTTAGCTCATCATGGCAAGTATGAGTACGGTTCGCCCAAGCTTCCCGCCATTATCGAAGCAGTGGCGCTGAACTATGCGGATGACGTGGACGCAAAGATGGAGACCTTCAAAGAAATACTGGAAAACAATGCCGACAATAAGGGCTGGTTTGGGTATAACAGGTTGTTCGAGTCCAACCTGCGCAGTACAAAAGAAGAATAGGAGGAAGAAAGAGATGGAAGCGGCAAAGGATATTTATTATGTAGGTGTGAATGATCACAGCATTGATCTGTTTGAGGGACAATATGTGGTGCCGAATGGTATGGCGTACAATTCCTACGTGATCCTGGATGAGAAGATTGCTGTAATGGATACGGTAGATGCCGGTTTTACAGAGGAATGGCTGGGCAATCTTGAGAAAGTATTGCAGGGAAGATGCCCCGACTACCTGGTCATTCAGCACATGGAGCCGGATCATTCCGCTTCCATTCCTGCATTTCTGGCAAAATATCCGGAGGCACAGATCGTCGGCAGTGCTCAGGCATTCAAGATGATGGGACAGTTCTTCGATGTGGACCTGACCGGAAAGCAGAAGATCGCGGCAAACGGCGGAACCCTGGAGCTGGGCACACACACCCTGCAGTTCATCGCCGCACCGATGGTACACTGGCCCGAGGTGCTTGTGACCTATGATGCTGCCGCAAAGGTGCTGTTCTCTGCAGATGCCTTCGGTAAGTTCGGCGCCTTGGATGTGGAGGAGGACTGGGCCTGTGAGGCAAGACGATATTACTTCGGAATCGTCGGAAAGTATGGCATGCAGGCAGGAAATATGCTGAAGAAGGCAGCAGATTTGGATATTCAGACGATCTGCCCTCTTCACGGACCGATCCTCTCCGAGAATCTGGACTACTATCTGAACCTGTACGCCACCTGGACCTCTTACGGTGTGGAGAGCGAGGGAGTCTTCATCGCCTACGCTTCCATCTACGGACATACTGCCGAGGCGGCAAAGTGTCTGGCATCCAAGCTGGAAGAGAAGGGCATCAAGGCAAGCATTGCGGACCTTGCCAGAGAGGATATGGCTGAGGCTGTGGAAGATGCATTCCGCTACGGCAAGCTGGTTCTGGCGTGCAATACATACAATAACAGCATCAATCCCTTTATGCAGGACTTTATCAACCGTCTTGTGGAGCGCAACTATCAGAAGAGAACCATCGCCTTTATCGAGAACGGTTCCTGGGCACCCATGGCTGCCAAGGTGATGAAGGGGATGCTGGAGGGCTGCAAGGAGCTCACCTTTACAGAGAATACAGTGACCATTCTCTCAGCGATGAAGGCAGCTGACGAGGAAAAGATCGCAGCGTTGGCTGAGGAACTGGCATAGGAAAACAGAGACGGCATTGCCCCGGAATCCGAACGGGGCAGTGCTGATGATTGCAGGGAAATCGGTGAATGCTGCGATTCCCCGAAATAAATGATTGTAGATAGGATGCAGGCAATGGAATTTCGTAAGAATCAACTGGTGACGCTTACAATAGAAGATATGGGTGTGGAAGGTGAAGGCATCGGAAAGGTGGATGGCTTCACCTTGTTTGTCAAGGATGCCGTGGTGGGTGACGTGATCGAAGCCCGGGTGATGAAGGCAAAGAAGAACTACGGATATGCCAGACTGGAGCGTATTTTGCAGCCTTCAAAGGATCGTGCAGAACCGAAGTGCCTTTACCACAGACAGTGCGGCGGCTGTCAGCTTCAGGCCCTGTCCTATGAAAAGCAGCTGGAATTCAAGGAGCATAAGATCCGGGGCAATCTGGTTCGTATCGGAGGCTTCCCGGAAGCACTGGTGAGGGAGAAGATGGAGCCCATCGTTGGAATGGACGAACTGTGGCACTACCGCAACAAGGCCCAGTACCCTGTGGGAACCGGCAAGGACGGCAAGCCCATCACCGGGTTTTATGCGGGGAGGACCCACTCCATCATTGCCAATACGGACTGTCTGTTGGGCGCGGAAGAGAACAAGCCGATTCTGGAGCTCATCCTGGCCCATATGGAGAAGTACAAGATCAGCGCTTACGATGAGACCACCGGCAAGGGCCTGGTGCGCCATGTGCTGATCCGCAAAGGCTTTTCCAGCAAAGAGATCATGGTGTGTCTGGTAATCAACAGCGGCAAGGGAACCATACCCGGCCAGCAGGAGCTGATCGAAAAGCTTCGGGAAATCCCCGGAATGACCAGCATCTCTGTCAGCTTGAATCGGGAAAACACCAATGTGATCATGGGCAAGGAAATCATCATTCTATGGGGAAAAGATACGATCTCTGACACCATTCACGTACGGGATATGAGGAAGTCAGGGTACCCTTTTACCGGAAGAGAACTGACCTTTCATATCTCACCGCTGTCCTTCTATCAGGTCAATCCGGTGCAGACGGAGAAGCTCTACAGCCTGGCGCTGGAGTACGCAGGACTCACCGGCAAAGAGGTGGTGTGGGACCTGTACTGCGGCATCGGAACCATTTCCCTGTTTCTGGCCGGCAGTGCGAAGAAGGTCTGCGGCGTTGAGATCATTCCTCAGGCTATTTCGGATGCCCGGGACAACGCGGTGAGAAACGGCATTGTGAATGCGGAGTTTTTTGTGGGCAAAGCGGAAGAGGTATTGCCGGAATTCTATGAAAAGGCTGCTGCCACCGGTGTAGGCGAAGAGCTGCTGCATCCGGATGTGATCGTAGTGGATCCGCCCCGAAAGGGCTGCGATGAAGCCTGCCTGGACACTATGTTAAAGATGCAGCCGGATCGGATCGTATACGTCTCCTGTGACAGTGCCACCCTGGCAAGGGATCTGAGGATTCTGTGTGACGGAGGATATGAGATACAGAGGATCCGGGGGGTGGACCAGTTCGGGATGACGGTGCATGTGGAGACGGTGGTCTTACTTTCCAAGGGTAGTTGACAGCAGAAGAGTGAAGGTTGATTCCTCATTGGAAGATCTGGATTTATCGAAATTATTTTCCTAAATCTGAGAATGCAAAACAGTCCAAATACACGCCGGGGAAGCAAGAGACCATTATGTAGGTGCTTTAGCCTGTTGGAATCATATAGGGGGATGAATATGAGAAACAGGAATAAAGATAAGAACTTGAGTACAGAGTATTGTAAATTACGACACGGATTGGTCTGAAAAAATGAATTACAAATGACACAGCAATATCAGTAGTAATCGTATTGAGATTGGAGAATCTAACAGTGGCTGAATGGGTATCACATCTGATTGTTGCGGACAGAGTTTACACCGTCAAGGGCAGTGACACATTGGATGCAGGGCAATAGAAAGAAAGCAACCGATTGTGTCAGATTTTTCGATGAATACATAACAGCTCGCTTGAGTTCAATAAAAACAAAAGAAGAACTCTCGTTTTTATTAGAATATTATTCACATTTAATAACAGATGCAGAGCTTCAAAGGACAACAAGAGATGATGAGCGCGTTGCAGCTGCGCGGAAACGTGCCAAAGAAATACCGGAATTATGTGACCTGGCAGACGGACTGGAAGAGTTTCCGGATTATATTGATTATCTTCCCAAAGGGGCTATACCCATGAAGGTGAAGATGATGTATTACATGCCAACACAGGAGGAGGGCAGATATCCTTTTGTGGGCTTCTCCAGAGAAGAGTATGAAGGATTCTTAGAACGCGCGGTGAATATCGTAATCAACGCGATAGAAACGATTGTAATGGAACAAATCTAGGTGAAAATGCATGTTTATGGATATAGCTGAAAGCAAAGACTGGAAGATATTCAGAGCAAATACATTAAGGAATGCGGCGGGAAATCATGCGAACAGAACAAGTAGAACTAACAGTATTGTGTCTAATACATAAAGATGACAGCTATTTACTGCAAGACAGAATAAAAAAAGATTGGAAGGGTTATGCCCTTCCGGGAGGACATATTGAACCGGGTGAATCTATAGTTGATGCAGTGATTCGCGAAATGAAGGAAGAAACGGGTCTTACCATTAAGGCTCCACGCCTATGCGGTGTAAAGCAGTTTCCAATCGAAGGCGGTAGATATATTGTCTTTCTTTTTGAAACCGAGGAGTTTGAGGGAGAGCTTGCTGATTCTGATGAAGGCAAGATGCACTGGGTCAAGGTTTCAGATCTTTCTAATGTAAACTTGGTTAGCGACTTTGAAGAACTTGTTGAAGTTATGCTGAGTGACAGCCTGACAGAGTTTCAATATGTTATTACAAATGAGGATTGGATTGTTGTAAAGAAATAGCTCGTCCTGGTGGACTAGCTTGACTGAACGGCAAAGCCTTTGTATTAATGACTCCTTTATGAGATATTTATTTTGAAGAGAAGGTGCAGCGGTGGCCTGTAAATACAGACTGCCGTTATTTTTTTGGAAAACAAAAAAACTCTATTGAAAGAAATACTGCTGCATGATACAATAACCGTAAAGACGGATATACAAATATATAAATACGGATGTGCGTGGAGCGTTGAAGGAGGGAAAATCGTGATTATCAGTGAAAGGATTTTTTATGTGATGGAGCAGAAGAACATAACGCAGTTGGAACTCTCAAGAAGAACCGGAATTGCAACGAGCAACATCAGTGACTGGAAAAAGAAAAAGACAAATCCTAAAGCAGATTGTTTGCTTTCCATATGTGATGCATTAGATATCACTCCTGAACAGCTGTTAACAGGGAAGGGAATTGATCCGGAATATAAAGATACAGATATGGATTATGAAGTCACCAGGGCGGATATTAAGATTTTAAAACAGATACATAGTCTAGGCGATGAGCATTATAAAAGACTGATGGTGTATCTGAAAGCATTGCAGAAGCTGGACGCAATGGAGAGTATTGTGGAAGAGTAGAGATGACTGATAAAATAGTTAGGGAAACTAAATGGAATGAACAGAGCTTTATCAAAGTGTATTGGTAATTGTGCAGCGACCGATTGTACAATTTGAAGGAGAATGAGTGTACAGATGGCAGAAAGTACAGAATTGATGACAGTAGAAAATATATGTAATCGAGTTTATATTATAAGA
>JAHBAA010000083.1 GCA_018385425.1 Acetatifactor sp. | reverse complement strand
GTGGCGATTGCTGTCTTTGCGATCGTGATGGCGTTGATCATGTCCAAGGGCATCACCCTGTATGTCCCTAAGGCAATCAAGGAGTCCTTAAGCGGCGGGCTTACCCAGAGCCTGATGAAGAGTTTTTACTAGACCATGGGAAAGCGCTTACAACGATTCCTGGCGCTGTTTGATTTCCTGAGTATCAGTCTGCTGTTTCTGTATGGCTTCTTCTACGGAGTCATCTTAAACAGCAGATTTTTGCTTTACCAGTACACCTCGCGGTTAAACGTGGCGGCGAAGCTGAAGCTGGACAGGCAGCAGCTGGAAAACATTACGCGGGGAATCGTCAGACTGATGAAGGGAACCGGGGATGAGACCTACTTTCCCATCATCGTGAAGGGGCAGGAGGTTTCCTTTCTGAATGCCAAGGAGCTGACGCACCTGGAAGAGATTGCAGGGATTCTTTCCGATGTGAACCTGGTGATGCTGATGCTCTTTGTGTCGGCAGTACCGGTGACGGTGGTGCTGGTGAGAAGAGCAACTGCCCGCAACATCGCCATCGGCACACTGGAGGGCTTTGGGGTACTTGGAATTCTGGCAGCGGGGATCGGTCTGGCGGCTGTGCTGGATCTGGACCGCTGGATCGATGTCTTTCACGAAATCTTCTTTACAGGGAACAATTGGGTGCTGAACCCGGCCACAGATCGCCTGATCCGCCTCTGTCCGCCGGAGCTCTTTCAAACTGTACTGATCTGGCTCGGGGTGTTCGAGGGAATCTACTGTGCCGTGGTACTGGGGATATGCCTGATCACTCTGTTATACAAAAAAACAGGGAACAAATAGAGATCATTACTATGGAGGAATTTGGGTTTTGTCTACCATCATACCTGCAATGGCTCATAAAAATCCCCCCGGAACACAAGGTTGATATGCTCCGGGGGGCTTATTTTATTCTGTGACAACCTCAAACAGATAATTCACATTGGGAACCAATCGCACATCGGTTCTTCCGCCCACTACGGGAAGAACCCTTTCGGGCCCAATCAAACGGATCGCCTTCACATTGTCATCACACAGGATGGAGACAGATTCATCGTAGGGCAGATCAGAGCGCAGGATAAAACGATCGTTGTCATAGGCAAACAGCATGATTCCGGAAGGCCCCTTCAGACAGATGGGAAGGCTCCTGCAGAATAACTCCCGGATGGTATACAGCACCTCGGCAGGGTAGGAGTACAGATCGCCGCAGTCATCCGGAATGGTGAGGATGCTGATGCGTCCCTCCCCATAGCGGCACCGCAGCACGATGGGAAAGTTATTGTCATGACCATAGGCGGCAGCCAGTTCCCAGATATCATTGGTGGCATAATCCAGCTGAGGAATCAGAATGGTTCTGTCTCCCGCGTAGGAGCCGTTGATGGTCAGTCCGTTGTCTCTGGTGGTAGCATAATCTTTGACCAAAGCCTTTCGGGCGGTATAGTTCACATTGACGAAGGTATCGCTGAAGGAGGCACCCAGCTTGCGGACCAGACCGCTGGTGACGATCACATCACTGCCCCGCATCAGACTGTCATGCATCTTCTGAACCAGATCGGGGTCATCCCCTGCGCTCTCCGCCAGAAATACTGTTTGCGCGTTTTCAGGGTAAGTGCAGCTGGCATCGAAGGGAATGCCGCACATACCCAGATAGTTGTGGATGTAATCCTCCCCTCTGCCGTGAAGCGGCCGGTAGGCAACCGCCCCCACCGGATTGCCCAACAGTGACAGGTGTCTGTCCAACTCCGTGAACATCTGCCCGATGGCAGGGACGAAGATGCGGAAGGCAGGGTCGTTCATCAGAGAGCCCAGGCAGAAGAGAGTGACCTCCTTTGCCTTGCCGAACAGGGTCAGATATCCCTGCTCCAGATAGGAGGAGAGATTGTAGGTACACTCGTAGGGGTCAAACCAGCCGCCTAAGTTTCTGCCGGGGGCAGCACTTTCCAGATAACGCATCACGAAATAAGACAGGTACTTGGGCAGGTGCTGCTGGGCATAGACCGGGTTGCGGGTCTCGGTGCCGGTGTAGATGGAGTCGAAGATGGCAGGCTCCTCCTGGGGATTGTAGCCGGTCTCATTGTAGTATTCATACCACTGAGGGTATTTGATGATGAAATTGATCTTCGGGTTTACTTCCTTGGCCAGCGCAACGGCGGATCTCGTGATCTCCAGCTTCTGTGCCAGACGCATCTGCTTCCAGGAGCGGGCACCTTTTTGCTTCACGCACGCACTGCAGCGACAGTTGGCAAAGTAAAAGTCATCTAAGATCAGCTCATCGAACACTTCTGCGCTGAGACGAACCGCATCCAGAAAGATCTTCCGGCCCTTTTCGGAGCTGTAGCAGAGGGAGAGGAACCCTTCACCCTTGGCGTCATCGTTGGTGGTGATGCCGCCGGCGGTGGCGATGCCTTTTGCCTCGAAGTAGGCCTTGGCTTTCACCAGCGTCTCCTTGTCACACCATTTCATCCCCCGATAGCACTCCAGATATACGCGCCCCACCTTGATATTGTCGGTGAAAAGCGTAAATTTCCGGTCGAATGTCTCCAGGTCCGCCATCTGACAGACATCGGACACAGGACAGTAAATTGCCACATTGAAATTGTCGTAGCTGGTGGCAACAGCTTCTCTTGGAAGTATCTTCATTCTATAAACCTCCTATTCGTTCTTGATAGATTTACTATACGATAAATCCGGGCGGAAGACCATGTGGTATGATGTCCGAAACCTGTTTATTCTTGTTGTACTTGTGCATCCTAAATGTTCAAGGAGACGTTCTGTTGGTTTTGATCAGGTCATCCGGCAGTGATCATTTTGAGTGGGAAGCGTCCATGTGATCTACAGGGCACTCTCCCGATAGGCACGGTACATAATATCCAGTCTGCCGTCGCTGACGATGTATCGTATTTCCTTCTGCAATTCCGGTGAATGCTCCAGTATCTCCACCAGATCGGGATTGTAGCGAAGCCCCTTGCCGGCGATCAGCTCTTCCAGGACTACGTCCAATTCCTTCGCCTTTTTGTAATTTCTGCCAAGATGGTCGGTAGCCGCATCGATACAGTCGCAGATCGTGATCAGATCGATGAGAATACGGCATGGCGATTTGGTGTTGTCAAAGCTTTGCGGATAGCCTCCGGTTCCGTCATAGAATTTGTGATGCCCCAGTGCAATATCGCTGTACTTCGCCAGATCGGAATCTGAGCCCAGCATTTCGGCGCCATAAACGGGGTGCAGCAGAATTCCATGAAATTCCCGATCCCAAAGCTTTCGGCTCTGGGTGTTGACGATGTCCGTGATTCGTGTCTTGCCCACGTCATGCAGGAGAGCACTCTGTCTGATGAACGAGGCCGGATCGTCCCCGCATTCCTCCGGCAGATCGGCAAACAGTTCCGGCCTGCTGCGGAGAGCTTCTCTGCAAAAAGCTTCTGCCAGGTTCCTGACCATCACAGAGTGAAGATAGGTTGGAAGCTGTCTGCGGACTAAGAGCTGGAAGATCCATTCCTCTTTTTCAGACTGGGAATCCAGATATTTCATCAGGGTAAAACACCATTCCGCCATGATCTCATTCAGAAAGGAGGAAGCGTGTTTGCCAAGATTCTGATACCATGTGGTCCGGGTCGCCTCCTTCAGCGATTTCATGATCTGTTTGGCCTTCTCTTCAGGGATGCCAAAATGCAGCCACCGCTCCAGTATCAGCGGCGTGTTGATGATGAAATAGAAGTCGTCATCGAGGGTCTCTGCTGTCACGTGACAGGATGCAAGCTTGCGTTCGTAGTATGTAAAATACCGGTCCACGATCGTCTCCATATCGGCGGCACCGCTGAGCACCAGAGAGTGGAGATATGCGGCATAAACCTCGGTGTTGATATCCGAAATGGATTGCTTTTCCTGCAGCTGCTTTTCATAGATCTCCCCGGCAAGCTGACAGAAGAAGGCTTTCGTCTCCGGTGAGCCCGTCTCGATGATTTCTTCCACGATCAACCATTCATCGCGGATGCGGTCTACGATCCCCCTGATCTCATCGTGTTCTCCATCCAGCTTCTGTACTTCGGGACTGCTCCAAAATGCAAGAGCCTGCGTGAGATAGCAATAGGATTCGTCGGCGCCCAGCACCTTGTTGCCCAACCCTACAACGATCAGATTGTAATAGGCCACCCAGATCCGTGCCCTGCTCTCAGAGGAAAGCTGACCATACTGATTTTGGCAGTTCAGTACTTTAAAGTTGAAGGTCTCGTCTATCTTCTTCAGACCCTCCTTGCGATTGCGCACTTCATTCTCCTCGTAGTAAGCGGCCCCGTACAAAAACAACAGATGCTCCGTGTCCGCGGCTTCCTCGAAATATTCGATCAGTTTGTAGAGCAGGGGCAGCAGCACCTCACAGTCATCGTAACCGTCCAGGTACATGCTCCGCACATCCTCGTACCACAGCAATGCCGTTTCGGAATCCAGAGGCTTTTGCAGAAACAGCTCCAGCTTCCGAAGCAGATCGCCGTTTTCTTCGTACATGGCGTGATTCTCCGCAGCCCGATTGGTGAGGGCATCGATCCATTCTTCCCTGCTCTGATCCTTTAAGAGAAGCCTGTCCAGTTCCTGCTGTCTGTCCATATTGTGCTGATATTGTTTCAGTATCTCACTGATTTCACTCCGGTTCTCCATATTTCCTCCAGAAAAAACGTACAATTCTATATCTATTTTATCACGAGGATCGCAAAGAAACCAGATGTATTTTGTGTTCGAATAGGTGAAAACAGGAATTTAATAGTTTCAAAAAAATGTGATTTGGTGTAGAATGAAAAAGAGAATGCCCTGAAGCAGACGTATGAGTCGGAACTTTGTCCCGTCTTTGCCGGAAGCAGGACGGGAGTACGAAAAGGAGGAAACGGTATGGAAGTATTTTCTGGAGCAGCTCTGTGCTTGGTTGCAGTGCTGATCATCCTGGTCTATCGAACCGTTCGTGCGAAAAAACGTTATTGGAGGGAACTGGTACACATTTTTGTATGCTGTATCGGAATCACTGTTCCCTATGTGTTTAGTCTGTTTACAGAGAGCTATTTTCTCAATTCTCTTTTGAGTGCATTCTATTTCAGCGGTGTCACATGGCTGCTCTATTTTCTTGTGATGTATGTGGGAAAGCTGACCCGCTACTCCAGATTTGCTCCTTATCACATTTCACTGGCTGTTTTTGGAACATGGGCAGTGATCGACACGATTCTTCAATTGGTGAATCCCTTCAAGGAGATTATGATTTCCTATACCTATTTTCCGGAATATCTTGCCAGGTGGCAGTACGTTTTGCTTCCGCTGTACCAGTGCCATTTGCTGCTGAGCTATCTCCAGGTCGGTTTCTCTCTGCTTTTGTTGGGGCACAAGATATGGTATAGTCCCAAGGCATACAGCAAGAAGTATTCGGTGCTGGCCATCGGAATCATGGTGATTGTTGCGCTGAATGCAGTATTCTTATTCCAACAGGATAAGCATCTTTTTGATTTTTCTCTGTTTCTGTACGGATTAATGGCAGGTATCGTACTGTGGTTTAACAATCGGTATTTGGAACAGGGAATGCTGCAGGACGCCAGGACAATCATTTTGACGGAGCTGGAGAATGCACTGATTTTGTTTGACAATGATAATTTCTACGTAAAGGGAAACAGAAGTGCCAGAGAAATGTTTGGATTTCTCACAGAGGGAAATCAGGAGGAGGAGTACACGCTGGAGAGCTTTTTGAAGGATGCCGGTTTCTCAGAACGCCTATTGGATGTTGAAACTTCATGTTCTTTTCAATGGAGTCCCAAGGGTCGGGAGGAGATTCTGATGTATCGCTGCGATTTCACTGTTCTGCGGGATAATAAGGACAGGGAGATCGGCAAGCTGTTTATGCTGAC
>JAHBAA010000077.1 GCA_018385425.1 Acetatifactor sp. | reverse complement strand
GTGGCGCTGCATTCCGCCCATTACAGCAAGATGATGAAGAAGCTGCTGGGAACCTCCATGACGCTGCGGTGGAGACACGGAGACAGAGAGCGGCTGTTTGTCACCTGTCCGTCTCACCCGATTGCAAGAGATCTGCCGGACTATTTTGAACTGCCGGTGGAGGAGATGTACGGGGAGTACTTTGATATCCCCAAACCCGATGATGTGGTGTTTACCGGATGGTTTGCAGGCGGCGAGGTATTCCGCAGCGGCTGTACCTTTCAGAGAGGACTGGGCAGGATCTTCTATTTCCAGCCCGGCCACGAGCAGTATCCTACCTATCACGATCCCAATATTCAGCAGGTGATCACCAACGCAGTGTACTGGTGTGCCCCGGTGCGCCGCGTGGTGGAGCCTTTGGATTGTACGGAGGTGAAGAGGCCTCTGGAAGCAAAGCTCTCCCTGTCCATTTTCTACGAGCATCTGCGGGAGGGCTGTGAGCAGCGCGGGATCTCACTTGAGGAGGCGCTCAAGGAGGCGAAGGCTTGCGGGATCCGGGGAATCGAGATGGAGTATGCGAAGTTGTAGGAGCAGCCGTAATTGCTCCCGGCAATCCGGGCTGCGGGGCTGGAGATCTCCAATCTGTATCAGTTCTTTGACTTTGGAAAGGACTATGAGGGAGGCATCCAGCTGGGCGGCAAAATGATCCGGCAGGCAGTCTCTTGGGGCGTGAAGCGGGTGATGATCATTCCCGGGTTTTTAGGGCAGGAACAGGCAGCAGAGCTGAACCGTCTCAGCGGGGATTACGAGAAGACTGCAGCCTTCCTGGGAACCCTTCCCGAGACCAGGGCTATGCGAGATGCCCTGCGGGTGCTGGTGGATCAGGCGGCAGAGAAAGGCATTATGGTCTCCATGGAGGATTTCGACAGCTACGATTCTCCCATCGCCCGGATCAACGAACTGAAGTGGTTCCTGGAGCAGGTGCCCGGCCTGAAGCACACGTTGGATTGCGGCAATTATGTGTTCAGCGATGAGAATGTGGAGGAAGCCTATGAAGCGATGAAAGGCTCCATCGGTCATGTGCACTGCAAGGATCGGGGCCCGGAGACAGAGACCGAGGAGGCATTATCCGGTCTGTCGCTGCCGCTCGGAGAGGAGCCAAAATATCGCAGGGGACTTGCGCCTGTTCCGGTGGGCGAGGGCTACCTTCCCATCGCAAAACTGGTGCAAAGGCTGATCGCCGACGGATACACCGGTTATCTGGCGATTGAGCATTTTGGGGCGGAGGACCAGATAGAATTTATGAGAAGGTCTGCGGCATTTTTGCACAAATTGATTGACAAATAAAATCCGATTGAGGAGTAAAAAAGAGCCAAAGGGGCAGGAGAAGAGCCGGAAAACACCATACCCCCATGGTCTACTCAATAGCATAGGAGGTAGAAGATGAGATATTTTTTGGAGAATGACTGTCTGAAGGTGGAGATCGAGTCCTTCGGGGCGGAAATCAAGAGTGTGATCCGCAAGGAGAATATGCGGGAGTATCTGTGGTACGGCAATCCCAGGTTCTGGGGCAGAACATCGCCGGTGCTGTTTCCTTTTGTGGGAAGCTTAAAGGACAAGAAGTACTCCTATCAGGGGAAGGAGTATCCTATGGGCCAGCATGGCTTTGCCAGGGATATGGAGTTCGAGTTGGTGTCCAAAGAGGAGAGGGAGATCTGGTTCTGCCTGCGGTCCAATGAGGAGACCCTGGCAAAATATCCTTTTGCCTTCGCTCTCTCTATCGGATATCGTCTGATGAAGGATCAGGTGGATGTGCTCTGGAAGGTGGAGAACCCGGGCAGCGAGAAGCTGTATTTTTCCATCGGCGCCCATCCTGCGTTCCTCTGCCCGGTCCACGGGGAGAGTGAGAAGACCGGGTATCGCCTGATCTTTGATGGGGTAGACGAGATCCATCATCACGGCAACACCTTGGACACCGGTATGGCGCTGCGTGAGGATCTGGTGCTGCCTTTGACCGATTCCTATGCAGAGATCACAAAAGAGTTCTTTGACCGCTGTACCTATATGATAGAAGGAAAACAGACCGGGAAGGTGGGAATCGCAGACAGAGAGGGCAACAGGATCGTGGATGTGATCTTTGATGCTCCCCTCTTTGCAGTCTGGTCGCCCGAGGGAAAGAATGCCCCCTTTTTGTGTATTGAGCCCTGGTACGGAAGATGCGATGCCATTGATTTTGACGGAGATCTGACAGAAAGGGAATATACCCAGATCTTAGAGCCTGCAGGAGTATTTGAGGCGGGGTACAGCATGGTATTCCACTATGTGGCAGGCTGATCTATGCAGATCAGGGTTATACGGTCCGGGCGCAGGACCATCGCAATAGAAATCAATCAGGATCTGCAGGTCATCGTTCGGGCACCTATGGGCATGAGACAGGCGGAAATTCAAGCTTTCGTGGAATCGAAAAACGACTGGATCACGAAACATCTGGAGAAGATGCGCAGCAGAAAGCAAAGCACGGAAGGACAAAATCGACATCCGTCCATGTCCGGCCAGGAATTACAGGAGCTGGCAGCTCAGGCAAGTCGAGTGATTCCGGAGAGAGTGGCCTATTATGCGAGGATCGTGGGTGTGACCTACGGCAGGATCACCATTCGCAGCCAGAAGACCCGGTGGGGAAGCTGCAGCAGCAAGGGCAATCTGAACTTCAACTGCAGGCTGATGAAGGCACCGGCGTCGGTGTTGGATTATGTGATCGTCCATGAATTGTGTCATCGGCTGGAGATGAACCATTCGCCCAGGTTCTGGGCTTTGGTGGAACAGGTCATGCCTGATTATCGGGTGCACAGAAAATGGTTACGGGAACACGGATCAAGTTTATTCTAAGGTAGGGGAGAGGTTATGAAAAGAGGAAAATGGAGAAGTGCAGCGCTGTGTCTGGCGCTGATCCTGAGTCTGGCGGGCTGCGGGAAGGAAACAGACGCTGCGACGAAGGGTACAGGCAGTCAGAGCAGTGAGAGCACAGAGGTAGGCGAACTGCAGGGAAGTTCCTCCGTGGAGGATCTTTCGGAGAGCACTGTTGAGACAGCGGAGGAGAGTACGTCTGAGGAGAGCGCGTCAGCAGAGATAGTGCAGGAGGAAATCACTCTGAAGGAGGCATGTGAGGAGTTTTTCACGCTGGGCGTGGGAATCAACGGCAGCGATCTGTCCAATCTGTGTACATACAATGGGGAGTATATGGAGCTGGCGGCAAAGCACTTTAACAGTGTCACCCTGTCCAACCTGATGAAGAGCTGCTACATTCTTCAGCAGGGGGAGAGCAAGAAAAATATCAAAGAGGGGAACGGTGAGCCGGTACTGTCCTACGAGAGTATCGACGACACGTTGAGATGGTGTCAGGAGAACGGTATCGGTATGAGAGGTCATACGCTGGTGTGGCACGTTCAGGCACCGGGCTGGTTTTTCCGGGAAGGCTACGAGGACAATGGCGCCTATGTGGACAAGGAGACCATGCTGTTTCGGATGGAGAGCTATATCAGACAGCTGATGACCCATTGCCAGGAGGAGTTTCCGGGCGTGATATACTGCTGGGATGTAGTCAATGAAGCGGTTGATCCGGACAAGGGAGACAAGGAGACGGACTTTTGCTGCAGAACGGAATTTGACGGAGGGGAGAATCCCTGGTATGTGACCATCGGACCGGAGTATGTGGAGTATGCCTTTACCTACGCAAGAAAGTACGCTGCAGAGGGAGTGAAGCTTTTCTACAATGATTTCAACACCTACCAGTCGGAAAAATGCAAGTATATTCTGGCTCTCTGTAAGGGACTGAAGGAAAAGGGACTGATCGACGGCATCGGAATGCAGGGATATTACAGCGTGACTTATCCATCGGAGAGTTCCATCGAGAGTGCGATCCGCAGATACTCCACCCTTGACCTGGAGCTGCAGGTCACGGAGCTGTCCGTGAGCATCGATGACGAGTCTGAGAAGAGCTTAGCAGAGCAGGGAGAGCGGTACGCCGATCTGATGTACAGCTTCTGCAGTCTGGATGAGGCCTTCGGAGGACCCGCCAACATTACAAACGTCACCTTCTTTGGACTGATCGACCATTACAGAGAGGGAGACAAGACCAATACCAGACTGTTTGACAAATATTATGAGCCCAAGCCTGCCTATGAAAAGGTATTGGAGCAGTTTCTGGTGTTTAAGAACAGATGGAGGCCGGAATGAAGCAGACAAGAGTAGACCTGTGTAGGGCAGGAAATCTGATCCTTCGAATCTTTTCGATCACTACCTTCCTCGGGGTGGCACTGATCCTTGCAGGATTTTTCGGTGTGTTCGGAGAGGGAACCGGTTTCTTTGACCAGGCTAAGATATGGATCCTGGTGTGTATCGTGACTTTTCTCGTGGAACTGACCGTATTCTGGGTGGGAATCATCTTGGTGTATGTCTCATCCACTCAGTTGGGGATCAAGTGGCGTGTCTGGGGTGCTGTCTGCGGATGGATCCCTATCGTGCACCTGTTTATGCTGGGAAAGATCATTCGGGTGACCTCAGCGGAAGTGAAGACAGAGCAGGCCAAGAATGACCTGAATGCTGCCAGAGCCTCCGAGAAGATCTGCGCCACCAGATATCCCATCCTCTTTGTGCACGGCGTGTTCTTCCGGGATTTTGAGCATCTGAACTATTGGGGCAGGATCCCCGGAGAACTGGAGAAAAACGGAGCCGTCTGCTATTATGGCAATCACAACAGTGCGGCAGCAGTGAAGGACAGCGCGGTGGAACTGCGGGAACGCATTCGGGAGATCGTGGAGAAAACAGGCTGTGAGAGGGTGAACATCATCGCCCATTCCAAGGGCGGTCTGGACTCCAGATGTGCCATTTCCCTGGAGGGGATGGGGCCTTACGTAGCCTCCCTTACTACCATCAATACACCCCACAGAGGCTGCGAATTTGCGGACTTTTTATTGTCCAAGATTCCGAAGGCCCAGCAGCAGATGGTTGCCAGGACCTATAATGCTGCTGCTGCCAAGCTGGGGGATATCGATCCGGACTTTCTGGCTGCAGTGTATGATCTGACCCATGCAAAATGTA
Source organism: Acetatifactor sp. (assembly GCA_018385425.1). Classification (GTDB taxonomy): domain Bacteria; phylum Bacillota; class Clostridia; order Lachnospirales; family Lachnospiraceae; genus Acetatifactor. Next base: position 7,378 of record JAHBAA010000077.1, on the reverse strand, counting down.
TGGAGCGCAATGAACAGGTGCAGGATTCCCCTCTGGTGTACTACCAGTCCTTCGGTTCGAAGCTGACCAAGGCGGTATCCGGTCGGTTCCCGCTGAACTTTACCCATCCCCTGGTGAAGTATTTTGACGGTGCCAACGACGGTCTGGTGGGAGAGGCTTCCTTCCCCTGGGGCGACCATTATCAGTTCCTGACGAATACAAAGAAGCGGGGCATTTCCCACGCAGATATGATCGACTTAAACCGGGAGAATATTCCCGGCTTTGATGTGCGGGAGTTCTATGTGCAGCTGGTGGCCGACTTAAAGAAGAAGGGATTTTAGGCGGCCGCAGCGAGGGATCTGCTGCCTGGAAGAAACGTTTTTTGAAGGGAATGTGACATTTGTCACATTCCTTTTTCCCGCTTTGGTGACAGATGACCTCTGTTGAAAGGAGGACACCTTCCATATAATGGTATTGTAACCGAAAGGAAACGATAGAAAGGTTTGGTACACAGTATGGAAGACAACAATAGCAAAAAATTATTCTCGGCTGTTCTGCTGGCGGTGGGAACATTGTTTGTGGTGATCGCAGGAGGTATCTTCGTCTCCACCACATGGCAGTATCTGCCGGAACCGGTGAAGAAGCTTTGTCTGGCGGTGGTGACGGCCGGTTGCTTTGCCGGATCCTATCTGGCGGAGAAAAAGTGGAATCTGCGCAAGACCTCGTTTTCATTATATTATCTGGGCGTCTGCTTCTTAGGCTACACCAGCTACTCCTTCCTGAGATTATTCGGACTGACCGGTCTGTGGAGTGCTCTGATCATGGTGGAAATCATGGCGATTCCCGTGGCGCTGCACTTTTGGAAACAGATCAATGTGCTGGATTTCATTTTGGAGATCGGGCTGGCGGACAGCGCTGTGATCCTGATGATGGTGTTGTATACAGAGCATTTCTCCTACGTCGGAGATTTTCTGGCACTGAGCGGTTCTGTTGTCACATTGCTTCTGTCGGCAGCGGTCTATTGCAGCAAGCGGTTTCTGCCCGGTGAGAAGTCTCTGCCCTTCGCAGGATGCGTGGCAATCGGTCTGCACAGCCTGATCACCCTTCCGTTTCTGCTGCAGAATGTCGGAAACACCAATTTTCTGTTTGCGGTATTGCCCAGTCTGCTCACTGTTATGAGCGTAACCGCTCTGTATGTGGCCTATGAAAAAAACACCGCTCTGCGGGTGCTGCAGAGCCTGAGCGTGACCTTTGGAAGCTGGGCCACAGTGTTCTTTTTCTTCTCCCTTTATAGCAGTGCGAAGGGCAGCGATGTAAACCATTCCGCAGTGCTGCTGCTTTCGCTGATCCTGAGCCTGATCTATATGGTAGTGCTGGACCGGGTGGAGCTGTACATTGAAAATGGTGTGTTTGTGAGTGTTGCGGCTCTGTTTCAGATGTTTGCCTATCTGGCGGAGGGAGCCGACAGAGGGGACGACCGCTTCTTCTACCCTTACGTTTTCTGCCTGGTGATCGGGCTGGCTGCCGCAAGGGTTCTGAAGAAAACCGGCTGTGCTGCCATGTGCCGAACCAGGGTGATGCTGATCTGGGCGTTGTACGGCTTCAACAACCTGTTTGCCTTTGCATCCGTGGAATACTGCACCAGATTCAGTGCCTGGATGTGGTTTTCGATCACCATGTATCTGCTGGCGCTTCTGTGCGAAAACTATCCTATCATCCGGGAGATCTGGAAGACACTGTCCATGCTGTTTGCCCTGTGTGGTCTGGCCAGTGGTACCTATGAGTATCTGGTGTTCTATGAATCGGATCAGGTGACGGTGTATTTGAACTTTGTAACCGAATATCTTTGCGCAATTGCCGCAGTGGGAGTTGTTCTTTTGGGGGTTATTTGGTATGATGTATGCAAAGAGATCCGCATCGTCCAGTTTGTGTGCAGCTGTACACTGTTGTTCGTACTGTTGATGAGCAACATGGCACAGGAATCCCTTCCCAACGTTCTCCTGCTGGCAACGGTTTCCCTGGTGATTCTGGTGGTATCCGCCATGCTGCACAGAAAAAATTACGCCATTGCCTCCGCAGTGACATTGATTCTGATCGTGCTGTATTTGACCAGAACATTCTGGCTGAGCATAGCCTGGTGGGTATATCTGTTTGCAGCCGGTGTGGGTCTGATCCTATATGCAATCAAGAGAGAGAAGGCCGAGTAAGTATGCAAATGATATTGAGCTTTGTTTATATACTTGTGATCGGAGCAGTGCTGTTTAGTATGGCAGCACTGCTTTTTCGGGGCAGAGAGATGGTTTGCAACCGGATCTACTTCGTCTGCCAGGGAATGGTAGTTCTCTGGTGTGCCTCTCAGATCCTGCTGAACTGTGCTCGCACGCCCGGAGAGTTGTATGCGGCATACCTGATCGGCAATATCGGGATCTGCTTTATCGGTTCCTTTTGGTTCTTTTTTTCAGAGACCTACACGGGACGGCAGCTGAAAGGGCTGAAAAAGTGGGGACCGGCGGCGCTGTCCGTATTTTTCTTTCTCGCTGTCCTAACCAACCCGCTGCATCGGCTCTACTATGTTCAATTCTCCATGGAGGGAGTGACCCATGGACCGCTGTTCTTTGCCAATGTTGCTGTGACCTACCTGTTTACCATCATGGGGTCCGTTCTTCTGTACCGGAATGTGGAGCGGCAGCAGCGCCTGGCCAGAAGTCTGGTGGCGGCCTCCGTTCTTCTGCCTGTTGTGCTGAATGCATTGTACCTGTCCGGCATCATCAAGGCATCCTTTGATATTACGCCGTTAGGGTTTGCCATCTCCATCGTGCTGGTACTGTTCGCCACCTTCAAGTATCGATTCATCGATCTGAAGAAGGAACTGGCCATCACCAATGAAAAGCTTCTCCTGGAGCAGGAGAGAAACCGGATCGCCCAACAGGTCCACGATACGGCGGGGCATACCCTGACCATGATCCAGTCCTATCTGAAGCTGGCACGGATCGAGGCCGGCAAGGACGATCAGGAGACGGTAAAGACCTATCTGGAGGAAGCCGGAACGCTGACTGCCAAGGGCATCCGGGAGCTGCGGGAGTCCATCAATATGCTTCGGCAGGAGGCCGAGTATGAACTGGTGACCCAGGGAGTGACGCAGCTGGCCAACCAGGTGCGGGAGATACCGGTGGAGGTGACGGTTCGGGGAGAGGACGGCAATCGCTATTCCCACCTCTCCAAGGTCATCTATGACACGGTCCGGGAGTCCATCACAAATACGTTAAAATATGCCTCCGCTTCGAAAATGGATATTATTGTCCGGTTCCGGGAGACAGAAGTGGAAGTGGTCATTGCGGACGACGGGAAAGGCTGTGAGACGATCCATGACAACAATGGATTAAAGGGGATCCGGGAGCGCATCCGGGCAGCCGGCGGAACAGTGCAGTTTGTGTCCGGCGTGGGTGAAGGTTTTATGACGCGGGTGAAGCTTCCCGTGAAGAAAAAGAAATAGATGGGGTGGCGATATGATCAAGGTGCTGATTGCAGATGATATTATGATTTTGCGCCAGGGCTTGAAGGCGGTTCTGGAGCAGGATCCGGGGCTGGAGGTTGTGGCTCTGGCGGAAAACGGCAGGGAGGCCTTTGAAAAATCAAAGGTATTCCGGCCTGATGTGGTACTGATGGACATGCGGATGCCGGGCTATGACGGTGCCTACGGAATCGCAGCCATCAAAGAGCATTTACCTGAGGTGAAGGTGCTGGTGCTCACTACATTTGATGACGAGGAGACCATTCAGAAGGCGTTGCGAAGCGGCGCGGACGGCTATATTCTGAAGGAGATGGAGGATGCCGGGGTGATCGCCGCAGTGAAAAGCGTGTATTCCGGCGTCAGTGTGTTTGGCGGCGGTGTGTATCGTACCATGCGCAGGCAAATGGAGGGGGCGCCCCTGAAGCCTGCCCAGTCCCCTGATGCTGAACTGACCCCCAGGGAGCTGGAGGTAGTGCGACTGGTGGCCCAGGGGCTGGACTACAGGGAGATCGCCGGGACATTATTTTTGGCGGAGGGATCCGTGCGGAACCTGATCTCCAGACTGTTGGAAAAGCTGAGCCTCAAGGACCGCACCCAACTGGCGGTCTATGCGGTGAAGCGCGGGTTGGACGAATAAGCTTTGGAAAGAAGAAGATACAATGCAGGGTGATTTGACAAAGGATAACATTTTAAAGACATTGATTCGGTTTTCTGTGCCCTATCTGCTGGCCTGCTTTCTGCAGACCTTCTACGGGCTGGCGGATCTGTTTCTGGCGGGGCGATATTGCGGAAAGGTGGCGATCACAGCCATCTCCGTGGGCAGCCAGATCATGCACATGGTGACGGTAGTCATCGTGGGTCTGGGAATGGGTACTACCGTGATGGTGGCCCGAAGGCTGGGCGCGGGAGCGGGAGCCGGAGTCAAGAAGGCCATCGGGAATTCCTTTTTGCTCTTTCTGCTGCTGGCAGCAGTCCTCACAGCCCTTTTGGCGGGAAATACGACGGGAATCTGTACCATCATGTCCGTGCCGGAGGAGGCTATGTCAGAGGCAGTGGTCTACCTGTTTCTCTGTTTCTTGGGGGTACCGTTTATTTTCGGGTACAACGGGATCTGCAGTGTGTTCAAAGGCTTTGGAGATACGAAGAGCCCGCTGGTCATCGTGGCCGTCTCCGGCGTGATCAACATCGTGCTGGATATTGTTTTCATGGGTCATCTGGGATTCGGTGCCGGAGGTGCCGCTATCGCCACGATTACAGCCCAGGGTGTGAGCTTTCTGTCGGCGCTGCTTGTGTTCCTTCGGAAAGACCGGGGAGTAAAGCTTTCCCCCGCAGATTTTCGTCCGGACAAGGATGTGCTGAAGGGCATTCTGGGAACCGGCTGTCCCATTGCGGTGCAGGACGGGGTGATCCAGATCTCCTTTCTGGTGATCACCGGAATTGTCAACGGGCTGGGTGTGGACATTGCCGCATCCGTGGGAATCGTGGAGAAGATCATCTGCTTCCTGTTTCTGGTACCCTCCTCCATGCTTGCTTCCATCTCTGCCATCGGAGCCCAGAATGCCGGAGCAGGACTGCACAGGCGGGCGAAGAAGGTTCTTTTTCTTGGTACCGGACTGTGCATCGGTTATGGTGTGTTGGCCGCGCTGGTCTGCAACATGATTCCGGGAACGATCCTTTCCCTGTTCGTGAAGGAGGAGCCGGAGGTGATCCGGCTGGGAACACAGTACCTTCGCACCTATGTGTTTGACTGTGTTTTCGCCGGCATTCATTTCTGCTTCAGCGGATATTTCTGTGCCTATGAGAGGGCAAAACTGTCCTTTCTTCACAACCTGATCTCTGCGTTGGCTGTGAGGATTCCTCTGGCCTGGCTGGCGGCGTCCCTCCAGCCGGAAGGACTGACACTGATGGGACTGGCAGCCCCTATGGGGTCTCTGGTCTCTGCACTGATCTGCGTGATCCTCTACAGAGCTGCTTTTCGAAATCCGGAAAAGACCTGAATCTTTTGTTGAAAAATGTGGGAAAGATGTTACAATGTGAGACAGTACAAGGAGGATCTTCCCATGGACAATCGAAAGGCTCTGCGCAGCAGAATCATTACATTAACCATACCCATCGTCATCCAGAACCTGCTCAGCGCTGCAGTGGGGTCTGCAGATGTACTGATGTTAAATTATGTGGGACAGTCTGCGATATCGGCTGTCTCTTTGGCCGTTCAATATACCAATATTCTGTTCAGCGTCTATTTCGGGCTGGGAACCGGGGCAGCCATGCTCTGTGCCCAGTACTATGGAAAAGGGGATCTGAAGGCGATCCGGGTACTGGAGGGAATCGCCCTGCGGTTCTCCGTGTCCTTCTCCACGATTTTTGCCCTATTGGTGGCGACGATCCCGGATACCATGATGAAGCTGTTTACAGACGATCCGGAACTGATCGGGCTGGGTGCCTCCTATCTTCGGGTCATGTCCGTCACCTATCTGTGCTGGGGCGTGACAGAGGTCTACATGTCCGTGCTTCGAAGCACCGGAAAGGTGAAGATCACCATGACCTTAAGCATCCTCGCATTTTCCGTCAATATTCTGCTGAATGCAGTGTTCATCTTCGGGCTGTTGGGTGCGCCGAAGCTGGGAATCGTAGGGGTTGCCATCGCAACCGCTGTCTCCAGAGTGCTGCAGCTGATCGGCTGTATCCTGGTCTCCCTCTGCAACAAGGAGATCAAACTGAATCCCTGCTATATGTTTATCCGCAACAAGGTACTGTTGGGAGATTTTGTCCGGCTGTCCCTGCCTGCTCTGGCCAATGATATTGTGTGGGGAACTGCCTTCTCCATGTATTCCGTTATTCTGGGGCATCTGGGAAATGACGCTGTGGCTGCCAACTCCCTGGCAACAGTGGTTCGAAACTTCGGCACCACCTTCTGCTTCGGAGTGGCCAGCGGCGGAAGTGTACTGCTGGGCAACATCATCGGGGAAAGCAAGATGGACGAGGCCAGAGTCTGCGCCCGGGAGACGATCAGGCTGACTGTTATCAGCGGTATTCTGGGCGGGATCGTGATCCTGTGCGCCATGCCCTTCGTCCTGGCTTATGCTTCGCTGACAGAGACAGCGATGGGATACCTGAAGAAGATGATGCTGATCAATTCCTACTACATCATGGGAGCGGCGGTGAATACCACCTTTATTGCCGGAATCTTTCGGGCAGGCGGAGACAGCAAGTTCGGGTTTGTCTGCGACTGCATCGATATGTGGTGCTATGCGGTGCCCCTGGGATTTTTCGCGGCATTTGTATTAAAGCTTCCTGTGATGTGGGTGTATTTCCTGCTCTGTACCGATGAATTTGTGAAGTGGCCATGGGTGATCAAGAGATACAGGAGTGAGAAGTGGCTGAAAAATATTACGAGGGATCATGTGGCGTAACGGAACCCCGAGTAAAAAAGATTAGGAGAAAAACTATGAGATTTCAAGCGACAGAAGACAACGTGAGAGTGATCGGAAGAACAATTTTTGAGAACGGAGTGCGATACTTGGGATACTCTGCCTGCAGTATTTCTTTTACCTTTCGGGGGAAGAAAGCATCTGTCAAGCTGATCAGCGACACAGATGCCTGGGATGAGTCACTGCAGGCCAGACTGGCTGTGTATGCGGATGAGGGGGAGACCCCTGTGAAGAGATTTCTTCCCGATGGAAAAGAGGGAGAGTACGTGCTGTATGAGGCTTGTGATGAGAAGGTGGTAACCCTCACGCTGGAGAAATACTCTGAGGCTGCCTTTGCCAGATGCGGTATCGTGGAGATCGAGATCGACACAGACGATCTGCTCGCCCCGCCCTCGCATAAGACAAGAAAAATGGAGATCATCGGAGACTCCATCACCTGCGGCTACGGCGTGGAGGC
>JAHBAA010000069.1 GCA_018385425.1 Acetatifactor sp. | reverse complement strand
CCATCATTGGCATGGCGGCTCTGGTGGGATTTTCGATATTTGAGGCAATGAGGAGCGCGCAGGGACTACTTATTCGAAATCGTAAAGTTTAAAGAAAAGCGAACACAAAACTGGTGCACATAAGGAAACAAAGGAGGAAAAAGACTACAAAAAATAATTTGCTTTTCGGGAAGTTATGCTTTTTTCTATAGTCGATTACTGCAATAAGGACACCCCAAAAGAAGGACAGAAATAAAACCAATGGAAAGTAAAAGATAATCATACAAACACCTCCTCTATACGCAAATATACAACAATTACCGTAGAAAAACAATGCGCCCGTCCCACTTTTTCGCATCCCGCATCAAGTCCCATGTAACCAAAGAAAGTAATTTGCGTCTTCGCTTTTCTTTGAGTATAATAGAGATAGTTTTTGATAGGTGTAAAACTGTGTCCCTTTTCGGTGCAGATTATTGTACATATCCCTATGCTATTTTAATTTATGGATAATCTATGGATAACAGTTAGGGGCGCAACAGACAAGGAGAGAACGATGATTCGACGAGCATACATTTTTACAGGCAGGGTCCAGCGCGTGGGTTTTCGGGACAGGGCGCTGCACGGGGCTGTCAGTCTGGGGCTGACCGGCTGGGTGAGGAATGAAGCGGATGGTTCGGTGAGTATGGAGGTACAGGGGCTGGAGGTGTCCATCAATAAGCTGTTGGTGTATATCAACCAGAGCAGGTATATTGAGATCGACAGGATTCGGTCGAAGGAGCTTCCGGTTGTTTCGGAGGAAAAGTATTTTCGTGCATATTGATCGTATGGGGAGATAGAAGATGAGTCTAAGATTTGTGTTTGGGCCATCCGGTGTGGGCAAGAGCCGGTGGCTGTATGAGGAGATACTTCGGGATGCGGCGCGGGATCGGAAGAAGAACTTTCTGATCATTGTGCCGGATCAGTTTACCATGCAGACTCAGAAGGAGCTGGCGGCACTTTCGCCCGCTGGCGGCATTATGAATATCGACATTCTGAGTTTCAGTCGTCTGAACCATCGTATCCTGGAGGAGGTGGGCAGGCCGGATGTGCCTGTGCTGGATGACACGGGAAAAAGTCTGGTGCTGCAGAAGGTTGCGGCGGGCATGAAGGACGATCTGCCGGTGTTGGGCAGTTTCTTACACAGGCAGGGCTATATCCATGAGGTGAAGAGTGCCATCTCGGAGTTTATGCAGTATGGGATCAGTCCGGAGGATGTGACGGAACTGATCAATTACTCCGCGGGCAGTCAGGCCCTTTCGCGGAAGCTTTCCGATCTGCAGCGGCTTTACTTTGGGTTTCGGGATTACATCCGCGATCACTATATCACGACGGAGGAGACGTTGGACGTGCTGACCCGGTCTCTGGAGAAGTCTGAGCTTCTGAGAAACAGTGTGGTAGTGTTCGACGGTTTCACCGGATTTACCCCCATTCAATACAATTGTATCGGAGAATTGATGAGGCTCTGTGAGGAGGTGATCCTCACCGTCACTCTGGGAGAGGGGGAGAATCCGTATCTTCCGGATGGGGAGCAGTATCTGTTTCACCTGAGCAAGAAAACCATCGGGGATTTATGCCGGCTTGCAGGGGAAGTAAAGTGTGAGCGCGGTCAGGATGTCTTTCTGGTCACGGGTACGAAGGAGCAGAAAAGCAGTTGGCTGATGGAGCTGCAGGGGAGATGTCAGGTGATCACGAACACCAGGCATCGTTTTGAGGAGGCGCCTTCGCTGCTGCACCTGGAGCAGAATCTGTTCCGTTTTTCCGGCAAGGCCACCTGCGGGGAGCAGAGGGAGGTCTCTGCCTTTGCAGCTTCCTCTCCGAAGGAGGAGGTTCATCAGGTTGGGCTGAAGATTCATGAATTGACGCGGATGGAGAAGGTACCTTATCGTGAGATCGCGCTGATCCTGGGAGACCTGGAGAGCTATGCGCCTTATGTGGAGCGGGAATTCACCGGCCTTGGTATTCCGTTCTATCTGGATCGGACGCGGCAGATCGCATTAAATCCTCTGGTGGAATTTATGAAGTCCGCGCTGAAGCTGTTTGTCTTGGATTTCTCCTACGAGGCTGTGGTGCATTTCCTGCGCAGCGGTCTTAGCGGAATGGAGAGAGAAGAGATCGATCTGTTTGAAAACTATCTTCTGGCCACCGGTGTGCGGGGCTGGAAGCGGTATCAGAAGCCTTTTACATCCATGCGAAGTCTGGCAAAGGATGATTCGGAGAGTCTGTCCCGCATCAATGAGATCCGGGAGCGGCTGGTGGAGCAGCTTTCCTGTCTGAAGCCCGGGGAGGAGCTGACTGCGGCAGACTGCGTAAACCATCTGTATGATTTTCTGGAGCAGAATCAGGCGGAAGAGAAGCTGGCAGCATGGCAGGCGTTTTTTGAAAAAGAAGGCGATATGGTGCGGGCGAAGGAGTATGCCCAGATCTATCGTCTGGTCTGCGAACTGTTGGAGCAGATCTACCTTCTTCTGGGGGAGGAGAAGCTGTCCTGGAAGGAGTTTGGCGAGATATTGGAGGCAGGAATCGGCGAGATCGAGGTGGGAACGATACCGTTAAATGTGGATCGTGTCATCGTTGGAGATATCGAACGCACTCGTCTGAAGCAGGTCAAGTACTTGTTTTTCCTGGGGGTGAACGACGGCAATATTCCCAGAAAGACTGCAAAGGGCGGTATCCTTTCGGATATGGACCGGGAATTTCTGCAGGGCTCCGCACTGGAGCTGGCACCCAGCCCCAGGCAGCAGATGTTCATCCAGCGGTTCTATCTGTATCTGAATCTGACCAAGCCTTCGAAGGGGCTTTGCCTGTCCTATGCCAGAATGGATGTGGCAGGCAAGTCGATTCGTCCTTCCTATCTGTGCGAGACCATATCCGGAATGTTTCCGGGTATGGAGGTTCTCTGTCCGGAGAATCGAAGTCCGTTGGAGCAGATCGTGACTTGCCCGGAGGGAGAGGAGTATCTTGCCGACGGGCTGCGGGAGTATGCGGCCGGAACATTGACCGGTGAGAAGGTGCAGGAGCTGGCTGTGATCTATCGCGCCTTTGAGGGGAGCGGGATGGAGGACAGAAGGAAGGTACTTCTGGAAAATGCGTTTGGGCGGTATCAAAGCAGCAAGCTGTCCCAGGTGGTGGCGCGGGCTCTGTACGGCAGAATCTTCAGCAACAGTATTTCCGGATTGGAGACCTTTGCGGCTTGTGCTTATCGCTATTTTCTGCAATACGGATTGGCGTTGACGGAGCGGGAGGGTTTTTCCTTCGAAGCAGTGGATGCGGGAAATCTGTATCATGAGGTGCTGCAGAAGTTTGGAGAGCAGCTGGAGGAAAACGGGCTGACCTGGATGAACTTTACGGAAGAATTTGCCAAGAGGACCGTGAAGCAGGCGTTGGAGGACAGTGCAGGAGTGTACGGGGATCAGATCCTCTACAGCAGTGCGAGAAACAGTTTTGCTGTGACCGGGATGGAGAGGATCCTGACTCGTACCGTTTGTGCATTACAGGAGCAGCTTCGCAGGGGAAGCTTTGAGCCGGTGAACTATGAATTGGGCTTTGGATGGGCAGATCGGCTGGATAGTCTGAATCTGTCGCTGTCCCCCACAGAGAGAATGCAGCTTCAGGGGCGGATCGACCGTATCGATGTGCGGGAGGAGGAGTCCGCAGTCTATGTGAAGGTCGTGGACTACAAGTCCGGTGACAAGCAGTTCGATCTGGCTGCGGTCTATCATGGGTTGTCTCTGCAGCTGGTGGTGTATATGAATGCGGCACTGGAGCTGGAGGCAAAGAAGCATCCGGATAAGGATATTTTGCCGGCAGCACTTTTATATTATCATGTGAACGATCCTCTGGTGGAGGCCGGTGGGGAGTTGAGCGATGAGGAGCTGAATCAGGCGATCCTGAAGAGCCTGAGGATGAAGGGAATCGTCAGCAGCGAGCCGGGCGTGGCAGAGCGGCTGGACGGTGAGTTTGAAACCAGATCCGACGTGATTCCGGTGGAACGGAACAAAAACGGCACCTTTTCCGCAAGGTCCTCCGTCCTGAGCGGGGAGGAGCTTCAGACGGTGTCCCGGTATGTGACTGCCAAGATCCAGTCCATAGGGCGGAAGATCCTGGACGGAAATATCGATCTGGAACCGTATGAGATGGGAAAAGAAAATGCCTGTCAGTGGTGCAGTTTCCGGAAGGTCTGCGGTTTTGATCCCGCAAGACCGGGCTGTGAGAGGCGGACACTGAAGGAATTGTCGAAGGAAGAAGCATTGGAGTTGATGAAAAATGGCTGTTAATTTTACACCTGACCAGCAGAAGGTCATTGATTTGAGAGATTGTAATATTCTGGTATCGGCGGCAGCAGGCAGCGGAAAGACCGCTGTGTTGGTGGAGCGGATCGTGGGGATGGTGTGTGAGGGAGAGGCACCCCTGGATATCGACAGAATGTTGATCGTCACCTTCACCAATGCGGCGGCAGCGGAGATGAGAGAGCGTATTTCCAGGGGAATCGCGAAACGTCTGGAGGCAGATCCGGAGAACCCCCATCTGCAGAGGCAGGCTACATTGATCCACAATGCCATGATCACTACCATTCACAGCTTCTGTCTGTCCCTTCTGAAGAACCATTTCCATGAGATCGGCCTGGATCCTGCCTTTCGTATCGCAGATGAGGGAGAGATCAAGCTGCTGCGGCAGGAGGTCTTAGGTGATTTGATGGAGGAATGGTATGCGGAGGGCGGTGAGGACTTCAGGCGCCTGGTAGATTTCTTCTGCCCAAACGGCAGGGATAAGGTGCTGGAGGATACGATTCTGGAACTGGCAGACTGTGCGGAAGGGTTTCCCTGGCCGGAGGAGTGGCTGGAGGAGCGAAAGAAGGACTATGATATCGGGGATGAAGCTTCCCTGGGCGAAAGTGCTGTGGGCAAGTATCTGTACGGGTATTTGTGCAGGATGACAGAGGGCTGGATCCACAAGCTGAACCGGGTGAAGGACCTGTGCGAGGAGCCGGATGGACCTTATATGTACGGGGAAACGGTGGATGCTGAGCTGGAGCAGCTGGAGAGACTGCGAAATTGTCGTTCCCTGCAGGATTTTGCAGGCCTGCTGCCTGCGATTTCCTTCGGCAGGCTTTCCGGCAAAAAGGATCCCTCCGTGAATGCCGACAAGCGGGCTCTTGCCTCAAATCTGCGAGGGGAAGTGAAGGAGAGTATTCAGAAGCAGGGGGAGAAGTTTTTTCTCACCCCTCTGGAGCTGTCCGTGCGGCAAGGGCTGGTCTGCTGTGCGCAAGTGGCGGGGCTGATCGATCTGACCATCCGATACTGTCGGCGGCTGACAGAGAAAAAGCAGGAGAAGCGCATCATCGATTTCGGCGACATGGAGCATCTTGCCCTTCAGATCCTGGTCCACAGGGAAAATGGGGAGCTGGTGAGCAGCCCGGTGGCAAAGGAGTATCGGGCGCACTTCGAGCAGATCCTCATCGATGAGTATCAGGACAGCAATCTGGTGCAGGAACTCATTCTGACCGCTGTGTCCGGAGAAGAGGACGGAAGATGGAACCGTTTTATGGTGGGGGATGTGAAGCAGAGCATCTATGGTTTCCGTCAGGCGAGACCGGATCTGTTCTTAGAGAAGTATCGCACCTATGGAGAGACCGGGGACAGGGTGCGGATCGATCTGTCCAGAAATTTCCGCAGCAGATCTCAGGTGACAGACAGTGTGAATCAGGTCTTTTCCCGGATCATGGGGGAGAGAACCGGTGGACTGGTCTATGATGACAGGGCAGCGCTCTATCCCGGGGCAGAGTATCCTGAGACAGAGGGAGATGAGACAGAGCTGCTGTTGGTGGAGGCTCCCGGTAAGGCGGAGGATGCCAAGCACCGTGAGGCGGGGGTCATCGCCCGGAAGATTCTGGATCTGAAGAAGACCATGCAGGTGAAGGATAAGCGTTCCGGACAGATGAGGGAACTGCATTATTCGGACATCGTCATTCTGCTTCGCAGCAATGCCGGTTGGGACGATATCTTCAAGAAGGAACTTGAGGAGGCCGGGGTGCCCGCCTATATCACGTCAAAGACCGGCTATTTCAGCGCCTCGGAGGTGCAGGAGCTGTTGGGAGTCTTGCGGGTGCTGGACAATCCAAGACAGGATATTCCGCTCTACGGAGTGCTGCACTCTTATTTCGGCGGATTTTCCGAGGAGGAGCTGGCGATCATCAGGAGCACCGGGCAGGGGCATACGCTGTACGATTGCCTGAAGCGTTACAGTCATCCCGACGGAGAACAGACTGTGGACTGTCATTTGCAGGAGAAGGTGCAGAATTTCCTGGAGACATTGGAACGCTATCGAAGCTGTACCACTTATCTGCCCGTGCGGGAGCTGTTGACCAAGATAGTCATCGACTTTGATTACCTGAATTATGTGGCCGCATTGCCCTTTGGAGGAAAGCGGCGCGCCAATGTGGAGATGCTGTTTACGAAGGCGTCTGATTTTGAGCGCACCAGCTATTCCGGGCTGTTTCATTTCCTGCACTATATGGAGCAGCTGGAGAAGTATGACGTGGATTACGGTGAGGCGGAGCTTCTGGACGAGAATGCGGATGTGGTTCGGATCATGAGCATTCACAAGAGTAAGGGGCTGGAGTTTCCGGTAACCTTTGTGTCCGGGCTGAACAAGGAGTTCTCCCGGATGGATCAGAACAGAAGCCTGATCACGGATATGGATCTGGGGATCGGCATCAACTATGTGGATGTGGATCGCCGCATCAAGAACAACACGCTGCGCCGTGCCGTGCTGGCAGTGAAGCTTCGGGAAGATGCCCTGGCGGAGGAACTCCGTATTCTGTACGTGGCAATGACCAGACCGAAGGAGAAAATGATTCTCACCGCCGCCTGTAAGGAAGCCCAAAAACATTTGGAGTACAGTCTGTCACGTCCCGATGAAACCCTAAGCTATCTGGATTATATTGAGAGCGGCAGCATGCTGGAGCTCTTGTGGCCCATTCTTGGGAAAACGCAGATACGCACCAGCGTGATCTCCTGTGAAGAGGAGGCTGCAAAACAGGTGGAGCAGCAGGCAGACCGGGAGAACAGAAGAGTCCGTCTGGTGCAGGGAGAACTGCCCATCGATACAGCTGCCTTTCAGACACTGCAGGGCAGGCTTCGGGCGGAATATCCCTATCCTTATCTGGAGGGGCTGTACACGAAGACCACCGTTTCCGAGCTGAAGATCGCCGCCATGGCGGACAGGGATGAGGCAGCCTTCCACGCCTTTGAGAAACAGCCGGACAAATATATCCCCGCTTTCCGCAGGAAGGAGAGACAGGAGGTGGGCGGCGCCGCCAGGGGCAGTGCCTACCACAGAGTGATGGAGCTGTTGGATTTTGTGGAGATCTTCCGGGGAGAGGATACACTAAGGGAGCGACTGGAGCGTTTTCTGGAAGCTGAAGTGGCGAGGGGCAGACTGACGGAGGAGTATCGAAATGCGGTCTCCTTGAACAAGGTGGTTTCTTTCCTGGAAACGGACCTTGCAAAACGCATGCATGCAGCCGCAAAGGCAGGAAAGCTTTATCGCGAACAGCCCTTTGTGCTGGGCATTTCCGCCCATCGCCTGGGTGAACAATTCCCCGAGGACGAACAGGTCCTGATCCAGGGAATCATCGATGTATTTTTCGAGGAGGACGGAGAGATCGTCCTGCTGGATTATAAGACAGACCGCATCGACAGTATGGAGGAGCTCTGGAACCGCTACCGCACCCAGCTGGACTACTACGGCGAGGCGGTCAGCAGGCTGATGGGTATGCCGGTGAAAGAGAGCATTCTGTACTCCTTTTCGCTGGGGGTATACGAATAATACCCGTCCGCCGGGATAGAAGGAAACATGCAGCGGCGAGGCGTTTTCGATGGGAAAACAGAAGAGTAAATGGAAATAAAAACACCGCAGCTGAGAGCAAACTGCATATTCCCGGTAGGAGAGAACCGAGTGAATAAGCTGATCTCATTGCGGTGTTTTTCTATAGTGAAATGACTGCCCGTTAGGGGCATCATTCTCCCATAGTCTTTCGGTCTCGGATAGTAGGCCTGGTAGGGGGCTCCCGCGAACTTCGCCGTATTCCTCTGCAGACCGTAGCGAGCGCCGGTACTTAGGCTGCGTACTGTGCAGCCTTATGTACCGCTGCGCGAGGTCCGAGCGAGAGCGAGTCTGCAGGGAATATGCGAAGTTCTAAGCGTGGAGCCCATGTAATTTAGTCCTGATTCAGCAGCTTCTTGCCCTGAGGAGTGCTCAGCAGAGCCACAGCACCGATGATGGTGAAGATCATCTCGGGAAGCATGTAGCAGCCGTTGTAGAGGAAGCTGTACAGCCAGGTATTGTCGGTGGAGAAACCGCTCCACAACTCACCGAAGCTGCCCCAGATCACAACGCCGCTCAAGAAGTGGCAGACGAAGCGCAGTCCCACAGCAAGAGCGATACCGCCGATCCAGCCTGCGATGCTCTTCTTGCGGAACAGACCTGCCAGACCCAGTACGAAGAATGCCAGTACATAGTCCAGAAGAATGCAGGCGATCAGCATGCCGGGTGTGAGGCCCCAGCCGAACAGACCGTCCAGCACACCCTGAAAGAACTGAACCAGAGCATAGACGAAGGATACGACTAAACCGCTCTTTACACCTCTGCGGATGGAAAACAGTACGATGGGAAGCATGGAGAGCAGGGTGATGGAACCGCCCCAGGGCAGTTTGAATACCCGGATGAAACTAAGAACTGTTGCGAGAGCTACCATTGCAGCGCCCTCTACCAAGATTTTGGTTTTTTGACTGGTGTTACTCATAAAAAAATCCTCCTTAATGTTTGGCTAAGGAGGGAACATCACAATTATCATACACAAGACGAGAAAACTGTGCTATACTATGTATGATCTCTGCTTCCTTACGCCGGTATTACCCGGTTCAAGTAGTGAGGGTTAGTATCCAAAACGGACACAATCTCAGCGATGTGCTCCCCTAGCGATATTTGATTCAACGACTACTATAAGTGCATTCCGAAGGTCTGTCAAGAAATTTTTGAGGATTTTTGCGGAAAAAGGAAGGAATCAGCGACTTTTGACAGAAAGGTACAGCGGAAATATATGCAGGCAGCAAAGACAGTGATCGGTATTCTGGCCCATGTGGATGCGGGGAAGACGACTCTCTCCGAAGCCATCCTAAAGCTGACGGGAGTGGTGCGCAGGCTTGGGCGGGTGGATCATAAAGATACCTATTTGGACAATGATACTTTAGAGCGTGAGCGAGGCATCACCATTTATGCCAAGCAGGCGAATTTTACATGGAAGGACAGAGAGTATGTGCTCCTGGATACCCCGGGGCATGTGGACTTCTCTGCGGAGACGGAGCGAACCCTGCAGGTGCTGGACTACTGTATTCTGGTGATCAACGGTGCAGACGGTGTGCAGGGACATACGCTGACCTTGTGGAAGCTGTTAAAGAAGCATCATATTCCGGTGTTTCTCTTTGTGAACAAGATGGATCAGAACGGAACGGACAAGCAGGCGCTTTGCGCAGAGCTTCAGGAGCGACTGGCAGCAGAGTGCAGGGAATTTCCGGCCATCGGAGAGGAGACGGAAGAATTTTTCGACGGGCTGGCCATGTGCAGCGAGGAGCTGATGACGGAGTTCCTGGAGACGGATGCACTGGAGCGCGGCAGTATTGCCGAAGCGGTGGCGGCCAGACAGGTGTTTCCGGTGTACTTCGGTTCTGCTCTGCGTGAGAGCAATGTGGATGGATTGCTGGATGGCATTCGTCATTATGCACTTCTGAGAGAGTATCCTGACACCTTCGGCGCCCGGGTGTTTAAGATCACCAGAGACAGCACCGGCAACCGTCTGACCCATATGAAGATCACGGGAGGTGTGCTTGCGGCAAAGCAGGTCATCGACAATGCAAACAGTGCTGCCTCCGAGGCGGATGTCTGGGCGGAGAAGGCGGACAGTATCCGAATCTACGGAGGAGGGAGCTTCTCTCAGACCGATCAGGTCTGCGCCGGCCAGATCTGTACGGTGACCGGTCTGTCCAGAAGCTTTGCCGGGGAGGGACTTGGGTATGAGTCAGAGACCGAAAGCCCCGTGTTGGTTCCGGTTCTGACCTATCGGCTGGTGCTTCCCGAGGGAACGGATGTGGTGAAGATGCTTGGGCTGATGCGTCGGCTGGAGGAGGAAGAGCCTCAGTTGAATGTTGTCTGGCGTGAGAGCCTTCAGGAGATCCATGTCCAGGTCATGGGGGAGGTACAGACGGAAGTATTGCAGCGCGTCATTGCGGATCGATTCGGAATCAATGTGACGTTTGCGGACGGAAGACTTTTATACCGGGAGACGATTGCGGACAGCGCGGAGGGAGTGGGCCATTTCGAACCGCTCAGGCATTATGCGGAGGTGCATCTTTTGCTGGAACCGGCGCCTGCCGGCAGCGGACTGGAGTTTGCAACAGACTGTCCGGAGGATGTGCTGGACCGAAACTGGCAGCGACTGATCCTGACCCATCTGGAGGAAAAAACGCATGTCGGTGTTTTGACAGGGTCTCCTGTTACGGATATGAAGATCACGCTTCTGTCAGGGAAAGCTCATCAGAAGCACACCGAGGGCGGTGACTTCAGACAGGCCACCTACCGTGCCGTCAGGCAGGGACTGATGCAGTGTAAAAGTGTTCTGCTGGAACCGGTTTTTTCGTATCGGCTGGAACTGCCCACGGGAAGCCTGGGCAGAGCGATGACGGATATTCGGAGGATGAGCGGAAGGTTTGATCCGCCCAAGACCTTGGGGGACAGGTCGGTGCTCACCGGGGAAGCACCGGTGGCGACCATGCGGGGATATCAGTCGGAGGTGAACAGCTACACCAGAGGCTGCGGCCACCTGATCTGTACCCTGAGAGGGTACGAGCCATGCCATAATACCGAGGAGGTCCTCTCCCAGATCGGTTACGACCCGGATGGAGATCAGGAAAATCCATCTTCTTCTGTTTTCTGTTCCCATGGAGCAGGTTTTGTGGTACAGTGGAATCAGGTATTCTCCTATGCCCACCTTCCTACGCTGGATGTTCTTGCAAAGAGGGAGTCGGAAGAGGAGAATGTCTCAGCCAAAGGCTTTCCCACAGAACGGGAATCCCAGACCGGAAGCGGGAGAGAGAGGGTCATCTCACAGGAGGAGATCGATCGGATCTTCCGGGAGACCTATCGGAAGAGCACTGCAGAGTATGAGCCCTACCGCTATAGCGGCAGGCAGGCCAAAGGGGTATACGGAGTGGAGAGATCCTCCGGGGAAGAGAAGCCTTATGTCTACCGGCCTGTGGAGAAGACGGAGGAGTACTTTCTGGTGGACGGGTACAACATCATCTTCGCCTGGGAGGAGTTAAGAAGCCTGTCTATGCGAAATATCGACAGTGCCAGGGACAAGCTGATCGATATCTGCTGTGATTTTCAGGGCTATATCGGTGCCACTCTGATCCTGGTGTATGATGCATACAAGGTGAAAGGAAACCCGGGCAGCGTGGAGAAACATCACAACATCTATGTGGTGTATACCAAAGAAGCGGAGACAGCCGATCAGTATATAGAGAAGACGGTGCACAGGATCGGAAAGAAATACCGGGTGACCGTGGCTACGTCAGATGCATTGGAGCAGATGATCATCTGGGGAGCGGGGGCAGCCAGACTTTCGGCGAGAGGCTTTCGTGAGCTGGTAGATCAGGTGCGGGACGCAGGCAGACGATCCTATCTGGTGCAGGATGAGAAGAGACTGACCGAGGGACTGGGCAACAGGATGCTCATTCCTGAGGAAGAGAAGAAATCGTAAGATAATTGGGAGAAAAACAAAATAGATACAAAGTATATGGGAGGTTATATGATATGAGCAACAACAGATATCCGTTTTATGACAATTGGTCCTTTCTGCTGACGAAGCTGAATGCGACCATCGGAGAACTGGATCGCCAGAAGCTGAGATTTAAGCGAGTGGAATTGCCCCACGACTGGCTGATCTATGACACGAAGAATCTCTACAAGGACGGCTGCGGGTGGTACACCAAGGAGTTCGAGATCATTGACGGAGAGATCGATGATCTGGGCATGGATCTGACCAAAGGGGTGCTTCGCTCCAAAGAGACGGGAATGGAGCATTACGTGGCAAGAATTATGAGAGGCGAGAAGGTGCTGCTTCGCTTTGAGGGAGTTTATATGGATTCCACTCTCTATGTGAACGGCAAGAAGATCGGCGACTGGAAATATGGATATTCCACCTTTGAGATGGATATTACCAAGGCTTTGGTGCAGGGCAAGAACAGAGTGACACTGCAGGTACGGTTCCGGTCTCCCAACAGCAGATGGTATTCCGGAGCCGGTATCTTTCGAAAGGTCTATCTGAAGGTCTGCCCTGCAATCTGCATGAGCGACGAATCCTACGTACATACCCGGGAGACCGAGGGGGGCTTTGACATCACGGTTCGCACCGAACTGGCCGGAAGAGTGGGCGAAAACTACGGCTGTACCTACAGACTCTGGAAGGGCGAGGAGCTGGTGAAGGACTTCGGCTGGATTCCGGAGAAGGACGGCAGTGTAGAGCTGCAGGGATTTGTGGAGGAGCCCCTTCGCTGGGATATTGATGCCCCCAATCTCTATCATCTGACGGTTGACCTACAAAGTCAAGGAAGAGAAGAGGCTTTTGACAGCCAGAAGATCACAGTCGGTTTCCGGACGTTGGAGTTTACCACAGACAAGGGATTGTTCCTGAACGGAAAGCATGTCAAGATCCACGGTGTCTGCGAGCACCATGATCTGGGCTGTCTGGGCGCTGCCTTCCGCAAACCTGCCATGGCAAGAAAGATCAGAATGCTGCAGTCCATGGGCGTCAATGCCATTCGTACCAGCCACAATATGCCTGCCGCAGAGCTGATGGACCTTGCGGATGAGATGGGAATCCTGATCTTAAGTGAAGCCTTTGACATGTGGGAGAGACCTAAGACAGAGTTTGACTATGCCAGATTTTTCGATAAATGGTGCGAGAAGGATGTGAGCAGCTGGGTGCGCAGAGACAGGAATCACCCCAGCCTTCTCATGTGGTCTATCGGCAATGAGATCTACGATACCCATGCGGATGCCCACGGTCAGGATATCACCAGAAGACTGGCCGCAGCGGTTCGCCAGTGGGATCCTCTGGAGAATGCCCCCATTTCCATCGGCTCCAACTATATGCCATGGGAGGGCGCGCAAAATTGTGCGGATATTTTGAAGACTGCCGGCTATAATTATGGTGAGTCCTATTATGCAAAACACCACGCAGAGCATCCCGACTGGGTAATGTACGGCAGTGAGACCGCGTCCTTAGTCTCAAGCCGGGGTATCTATCACTTCCCGCTGGAGCAGTCCGTGCTCTGTGAAGAGGATGAGCAGTGTTCCTCTCTGGGCAACTCCGCAACCAGCTGGGGTGCCAGAAGCTGGGAGAAGTGCATCACCGATGACAGAGATGCGGATTATATCTGGGGACAGTTCATCTGGACCGGCTTCGATTACATCGGGGAGCCCACGCCTTACCACACCAAGAATTCCTATTTCGGTCAGATCGATACCGCAGGCTTCCCCAAGGATGCCTATTATGTGTTCCGGGCTGAGTGGACAGATTACAGGAAAGCGCCCATGGTGCACCTGTTCCCCTACTGGGATTTCAATCCCGGACAGATGATCGATGTGAGAATCTGCTCCAATGCACCGGAGGTCGAGCTGTTTGTCAACGGCGTTTCCAAGGGCAGACAGTCCATCGATCACAAGAAGGGGCTGGACCTGGTCAAGAGCTGGAAGATACCTTACGAGCCCGGTACCATTGAGGCGGCTGCTTATGACGAGGCGGGCAGAGAGATCGCGAGAGACCGCCATGTATCCTTTGGAGACAGCAGGAAGATCGTGCTGTCCGCAGACAGACAGAATCTGACGGCTGACGGCGAGGATCTGAGCTTTGTGACCATCTCTACACTGGATGAATTGGGCAATCCGGTGGAGAATGCGGCAGATTATGTCCATGTTTCCGTGGAAGGACCCGGACGTATTCTGGGTATGGACAACGGTGACAGCACCGATTACGATCGCTACAAGACTACCGTCCGTAAGCTGTTCTCCGGAAAGCTGCTGGTGGTAATCGGCAGTACCAATGAAGCCGGTGAGATCACGGTGAAGGTGGAGGGCAACGGACTGGAGAGCGCCCGGCTGACCATCACGACCGATCAGGCACCGGAGGGAAGCTTCCGACAGTCCTATCTGGAGGACTGTGTGGATCTGTGTGATCCGGATCTGCCTGAGAGAGTGCCGGTGAGAAAGATCGAGCTGACTGCAGAAAAACCCTTGTGCTTTACAGAGGAAGAGCCCCGGATCCTGGTGGAGGCGAAGCTCCTTCCCGCCAATACCACAGATCGGGATCTGGTTTGGAAGGTTGTGAACCGTGCAGGCATCGAGGTGAACTGTGTGAAGATTACCTCCTTCGAGGAAAACGGCAGCATTTTTGCCAAGCTGACCGCTGTGGGAGACGGAGAGTTCTATGTGCGCTGCTCGGCGAAAAACGGTGAGCAGACAGTACTCTACTCACAGCTGGAGGGAACCGTGTCCGGATTCGGCAAGGCATTTCTGGATCCATACGAGTTTGTGTCTGCCGGCCTTTACAGTGATGTGATCGGGGAAGTGGGCAACGGTAATGAAAAGGGAATCTCCACCGCGAGAGACGGCATCAGCGGCGCTGTATATGACGGCATCGATTTTGGCGAGTATGGCAGCGATGAGATCACCCTGTCAGTGTTCGCGCTGAGCGGTGAGCCCCACGAGATCGAGTTCTGGATGGGCAAACCCGGCGAGGAGGGAAGCTGTCTGGTGGACACTCTGGTCTATCAGAAGCCTTCCATCTGGAACGTATACCAGGATATGACCTTCAAGCTTCCCCGGAGAGTGAAGGGCGCAGCCAGATTCAGTTTTGTGCTGAAGAACAAGATACATATGAAGGGCTTCCGGTTCCGGAAGCTGGAGAAGGCATACGGAAAACTGTTGGGTTCGGATGCAAGCGCTGTCTACGGTGACAATTTCGTTAGACGCGGGGACAGCATCACCGGCATCGGCAACAACGTGACCATCACCTTTGACAATATGGACTTTGGACCGATGGGAGCAAGTCAGGTTGCGATCGGAGGCTTCACCCCTCTGGCAGCCAATACCATTCACATCGTGTATACAGATGAGCAGGGAAAGGCCGAGAGGAGAATGGTTGAATTCGTGAATACTGGCGACGGCTGCAAAGAGCAGACCTTTACCATTCAGCCGCTGCGGGGCAAGGGAAAGATCGAGCTGGTCTTCCTCCCCGGAAGCCAATTTGATCTGGAGAGCGTACAGTTTTTCAGATAGAAGCCAGAAGTAGGAGAGAATGATCATGTTACATCAAGTGTTACCAGAAAGCTACAATGCAGTGCTCGCACTGGTGGGGATCCTGTTTGCCTTCGGGGCGACGGTATTTGCCACCGGCGCGTTTCAGGAGAAACTGCCGAAGGACGCAGGAAGAGAGTTTGCCCACAACGGCAAGCTCTCCGCAGGAAAACCGAGGGGAGCGGGAATCATCTTTGTGTTGATGTTTACGCTGGCGGCGGTTTTGTTTTCCGATCTGTCGGCAGAGATCGTGATCTATCTGATCCTGACAGTGATCTGTATGGTTACCGGATTTCTGGATGATGCCTCTAAGACCCCCTGGGGAGAGTACAAAAAGGGTTTTCTGGATCTGTGTGTAGCCGCCATGGTGGCTGTCACTTACCTGAAATATAATCCCAGCACCATTGAGTTTGCCTTTCTCGGGGTCGAACTTGTGCTGCCTCCCGTAGTTTTTGCAGTTCTCACAGTGATCCTTGTCTGGGTCTCGGTGAATGTGACCAACTGCTCCGACGGAGTGGACGGTCTGTCCGGTACCCTGACCATTGTGACACTGATGACCTTCTATGCACTCAACCAGATCTTTGAAAAACCCGGCGATTTTTCCTTCCTGATTTTGTTGTTTGCAGTCTGTATTCTGGGGTACCTGTGGTACAATGCCACCCCAAGCAAGCTTATGATGGGAGATGCAGGCTCCAGAGCGATGGGGCTGTTCATAGCCATTGCGGCACTCAAGACAGGGTGCCCCGTGCTGTACGTGCCGGTGGCACTGGTGCTGATCTTGGACGGAGGCCTTGGTCTTGTGAAGGTTGCACTGATTCGGTTTTGTAAGATCCATATTTTGAAAAATACCAGGACTCCCCTGCACGATCATGTGCGGAAGGTGTGGGACTGGTCCAATACGCAGACGGTATTTCGCTTCGCCATTATCCAGATCATTCTTTCTGCGGCGGTGATCTACAGTATTCGTATCGGAATGTAAAGAGAGGTTAGAGAAATGAATGATGAATTGACCCAAAAAGATATTCAAAAGATGCAGGAGGAGATCGACTACCGCAAGACGGAGGTCCGTACCAAGGCGCTGGAGGATCTGAAGGAAGCGAAATCTCACGGAGATCTGAGCGAAAATTTTGAGTATTACGCTGCGAAGCGGTTCAATGCACAGAATGAGAGTCGCATCCGCTATCTGGAGAAAATGATCAGAACCGCACGCATCATTTCAGACGAGTCCGCCGATGATGAGGTAGGGCTGTACAATCTGGTGACGGTTGAATTTCTGGATGACGGCACGCAGGAGGTCTACAAGATCGTGACCAGTGTCCGATCCAATTCTCTGGAAAATCTCATTACCAACGATTCCCCGCTGGGAAAGGCGCTGCTGGGCCGCAAGGTGGGAGACGTGGTGCATGTGCAGGTGAATGATGCCATCGGGTATGATGTGAGGGTAGTACATATCGAAAACACTGTGGACGACGGCAGTGACAGATTAAGGAGATATTAGTTTTATGAAGAAGTACCTTTTGTTTGACCTGGATGGTACGCTCACCGATCCCAAGGTGGGAATCTGCACCTGCGTGCAATATGCGCTTTCCTCCTTCGGCATTGAGGAGCCGGATATCGATAAGCTGGAGCCCTTTATCGGGCCCCCCCTGAAGGACAGTTTTATGCAGTTCTATCAGATGTCCGAGGCACAGGCGGAAGCAGCGGTTGCCAAGTACAGAGAGCGATTCAGCGATGTGGGATTGTTCGAGAATACCCTGTATGAGGGGGTTCCCCATATGCTGCAGGCACTCTGCGGAAAGGGAATGTTCCTGGCGGTGGCATCCAGCAAGCCCACGGTGTTTGTGGAACGGATCCTGGAGCACTTTCAGATCCGGAAATATTTCAAGGTCGTGGTGGGCAGTGAGTTGGACGGCAGGAGAGTGAACAAGGACGAGGTGGTGGGAGAAGCCCTTCGTCAGCTGTTCGGGGACAAGCCGGTGGACAAGGCCCAGGTCTATATGATCGGAGACCGCAGGTTCGACGTGGAAGGAGCCAAAGCCATGGGTGTGGAGAGCGTCGGTGTGACTTACGGCTACGGCGGTATGGAGGAGCTGCGGGAGGCCAAGGCGGATTATATCGTGCGCAGCGTGGAGGAACTGGAGAAATTCCTGCTTCGGGGAACGGAGGAGGTGAAGAAGGGCTTGGACTTCCAGAGAATCTGGAAGGTGGCATATCCCTTCCTGCTGTTTCTGATCGTCCGCACGCTGGGTGTAAATATCGTAAAGATGATGTATGCGTCCATGGGCGGAGACTTCCTCGGCATCAAACTCTTGGATTTTGACCAGGACGGTCAAATCATCGGAATCACTGCAAACGGCAATATGTTTGCCAATATCGTAGGCTTTATCGCCGGTGCCATGGTGATCAAAAAGGGCGCCGGGATCATGATCAAGCGGGCGGCAGAGGATAGTAAACTGCTGCACATCAAGAAGGATCCGGCCTATACCTATGGTCTGTTTGGAATCCTGATGCTGTTTACCATGCTTGCAGGCAACCTGTTTATGATCCTCAGCGGTGTGATGGGCGCTTCCGATACCTATCAGCAGGCTGCAGACAAGGTATACACCGGCAATCTGGCGCTGGCCCTTTTGCTCACCGGTCTGGTGGCTCCCATCGCCGAGGAAATGCTTTTCCGGGGGATCATTTACAACAGCTTTAAGAGAAGTCTGCCCGCCCTGTCCTCGGCACTGATCTCCGCGGCCTTCTTTGGCGTGTATCACGGCAACTCTGTACAGGGTATCTACGGCTTTGTGCTGGGACTGCTGTTCATTTACGCATACGATTATTACGGAGATTTCAAGGTTCCGGTGCTGCTGCATATCCTTCACAATGTGGTCTCCTATCTGCTGACAGTGGAGAGCGGATTCCCCAAAGCACTGCTGAACTGGGGAGTATGCGGCCTCTCTGTCTGTGCGGCGGTTTTGACGCTGTATGGGTTAAAACGCACAAAGAAGGTATTTGTGTAGGATTTTTCGTATGGAGGAATTGTCATGCAGGCAAAGAAGAGAATGGCTAATTTAGAAGGCTTGCGATGTATTGCCATGCTGATGGTGGTGGTATTGCACTTTCTGGGAAAGGGCGGGCTGCTGTCGGACTTTTCCGATGGGAGGCTGACTGCTTTTGGCGTAACCGGCTGGCTGCTGGAGGGTTTTTGCATCGTGGCAGTAAACCTGTATATGCTCCTGACAGGGTATTTCCTCTGTGAGTCCGATTTCAGACCCGGCAGACTGTTTCAGATCATGATCCAGCTTTGGACCTATTCCATCGGAGTGGGGCTTCTGGCTGCGGCGCTGGGACTGACCGGCGACACCCCGGTGGACACCTATTATCTGCTGACATTGCTGTTCCCGGTCTCCATGAAGCATTATTGGTTTCTGACCGCCTATGTGTATCTGCTGCTCTTCACCCCGTTTCTCTGCAAAGGGGTCCGTGCAATGACCAAGGCACAGCACGGAAGCGCGATCCTGATACTCCTGTGCTTTTTCTCCCTTGGAAAAAGTGTTTTGCCGATTCATTTTGAGATGGACGGCAATGGGTATGACTGCATCTGGTATCTCACCATGTTTCTGATTGCCGCCTATATCCGCAGATTCGGACTTCCCGTACTGGATAAGAAGCGAAAAGGAGTCCTTCTGTATGTGGTCTGCTGTCTGCTGGTGAGTCTTCTGTCTGTGGGAATTCGGGTGGTGACTGCCCGGACCGGCAGATTTTCCCTCAGTCAGAATATGTTTATCCATTACAACAATCTTCTCACAATGCTGGCGGCGGTGGGGCTTTTCTCAGTGTTTTTGAAGAGTAAGGGAGAGGGAAAGATATGGCAGCTTATGTCAAAGATTTCTCCCTATTGCCTCGGAGTCTATCTGCTCCATGAGAACATCGGTGTGCGGTATGCCTGGCAGAAGTGGTTTTTCGTTGACCAGATCCACAGTGTGCCCCGTCTGGTGCTTACCGTGATTCTTGCGGCAGTGACCGTGTTTGCGGTGGGAGTCTGTGTGGAGGCGGTGAGAGTGTTGGTGATGCGGGGAATCCTGGCCGGGCTCTCCGGACTGTCTGTCTGGAGAAAGCTGATGCAGAAGGTTCAGATCTGGGATGAGAGCTTTCGCGTGGAGAAATGAAGAGAGTGAATAGAGGAAGAAATAAAAGGACCTGCAGCTTATAAAAGCTGCAGGCCTTCTTTTTGCGCTGCTTCCATGACATCATCAGGCCACAGAGAGCATTGTACTTCACCGATATGAGCTTTTCTCAAAAAGAACATGCAGATACGGGACTGACCGATACCGCCGCCGATGGTGTAGGGCAGTTCACCGTTCAAAACCGCTTTGTGGAAAGGAAGCTCGGCACGTTCCATGCAGCCTCTCTTTTCCAGCTGTTCCTTCAGAGACTTCTCATCCACGCGGATTCCCATGCTGGAGAGCTCCAGTGCGATATCCAGAACAGGATAATAAACGATAATATCGGCATTCAGTGCCCAGTCATCATAGTCCGGTGCGCGGCCGTCATGGGGCTCACCGTTCTCCAGAGCGTCACCGATCTGCATAATGCAGACAGCACCCTTTGCCTTGGTAATGTAGTATTCCCGCTCCTTGGGAGTGTAATCCGGGAACATCTCCTCCAGCTCTCTGGTAGTGATGAAGAAGATGTCGTGGGGAAGAATCTCCTCTATGTAGTCGTAATGGATGGATAGGTACTTCTCGGTCTTGCGAAGCACCTTGTAAACGGTTCGAACCGTATCCTTTAAGGTGTCCAGATTGCGCTGCTCCTTCGTGATGATTTTCTCCCAGTCCCACTGATCTACATAGATGGAGTGGATATTGTCGGTCTCCTCATCCCGGCGGATGGCGCTCATATCCGTGTAGAGGCCTTCGCCTGCGGAAAAACCGTACTTCTTCAGGGCATAGCGCTTCCACTTGGCAAGAGACTGGACGATCTCTGCCTCTCTGCCGTTCTGGCACAAAATATCGAAGGAAACCGGGCGCTCCACACCGTTTAAGTTATCGTTCAGACCGGATTCGGGAGAAACGAAGAGGGGAGCGGAGACACGCAGAAGATGCAGGCGCTCTGCCAGGAGCTGCTGGAAGAAATCCTTCACAGTTTTGATGGCGATCTGTGTATCATACAGATTCAGCTGTGATCTGTAATCCTTGGGTAATGTGAACTTAGTCATAAATAAACTCACTTTCTATAAATGTATCCTTATCAATTTAACCTCTTTTCTCACCATTTTGCAAGCATAATTTGGATAGGGAAGAAAAAAACTTACGGTTTTTTTCATATCTCCTGCCCGAAATGTCTTTCGTCTGTTTTTTTCCGGAAAACAGTTGCCGTAATCGAACATATGTGCTAAAATAAAGCAAGAACAAATGTTCGGAGTTGAGAAGATGAAAGAGATCATGATTGAGAGACAGGCACCAATTGCGGTAGAAGGTTCCATAAGTCTGATGGAGAAATTGCAGATTTTGACCGATGCTGCCAAGTATGATGTGGCATGCACCTCCAGCGGAGTGGACAGAGAAGGCAGTGCCGACGGCATGGGCAGCTGCGTGAAGGGCGGTATCTGTCACAGCTTTTCCGCTGACGGACGATGCATATCACTTTTGAAGATACTGATGACCAACGATTGCATCTACGACTGCAAGTATTGTCAGAACAGATGCTCCAATGACCTCCCCAGGGCAACATTCACCCCGGAGGAGATCTGCGAGCTGACCATAGAGTTCTATCGGCGAAACTATATTGAAGGATTGTTTTTGAGTTCCGGGATCCTTCAGAATCCCACCTATACTATGGAGCTCATCTGCCGCACCGTTCTGCTTCTGAGACAGAAGTATCACTTCTATGGCTATATCCATGTGAAAGCAATTCCGGGGGCCGCACCGGAGGTGATTCAGAGCACCGGTTTTCTGGTGGACCGCATGAGTGTGAACCTGGAGCTTCCCACTGCAGAGGGGTTGGCGAAGCTGGCGCCCAATAAGCATCGCAGGACCATACTGACTCCGATGCGGCAGATCCAGAACGGTATCACGGTGAATCAGAATGAACTGGCGCTGTACAGACATGCTCCGAAGTTCGTGCCCGGCGGACAGTCTACCCAGATGATCGTCGGTGCCACCGGGGAGAACGATTATCAGCTGCTGAATGTGGCTGAGAGCCTCTATGACAAGTTTTCTCTGAAGAGGGTATTCTATTCAGCCTTTGTCAATGTGACCGGAGATAAGGCGCTTCCTGCCCTTCCCGGAGGGCCTCCGCTGCTGCGGGAGCATCGTCTCTATCAGGCAGACTGGCTGCTTCGGTTTTACGGATTTAAGGCCGCAGAGCTGTTGGATGAGAGGAATCCTTTCTTCAATGTGTTCTTAGATCCCAAGGAGGACTGGGCCGTTCGAAATCTTGGGGTGTTTCCCGTGGAGGTAAACCGGGCGCCCAGAGATCTGCTGCTTCGGGTGCCCGGGATCGGCGTGAAGAGTGCGGACCGCATTCTGGCAGCCCGAAAGACTGCAAGACTCACCTTCCGGGATCTGAAGAAGATCGGAGTGGTGCTGAAGAGAGCGGTCTACTTTATCACCTGCAGCGGAAAGATGATGTACCCGGTAAAGATAGATGAGGACAGTATCGTGCGCAATCTGACCAGTGACAAGGATCGGATTCGTTTTGGGTCGGACGGGATGACCTACAGGCAGATGTCTCTGTTTGACGATGTCAATTTTCAGGCACCCATCGATCCGTACAGCAGAATGGCTGCGGCGATCGGACAGCTATAGGAGTGAACAGAGGATGATCGTTTATCGGTGTGAAGCTACAATCGAGAGTGTTTTTACGGCTGTTTATCTGGCCTATGAGGAGAAGCGTGACCTGAAGGATACCAGACTTGTTCTGCATCAGGATCCCATTCTGTTTGCACAGGATGTGCCGGTGGTGCCTGATTGGGACAAGACCCGGAAGGTGATGCGTACCCTGATTCGACGCTTTGGGGAGGGGGATTATGAGTCCCTTTGTCTGGCGCTTGCATCAGAGCAGGAGGACTGTGCCCAGGCAGTGTTTGGAACGGTGGTCTGCGGGCTGGCTATGAGACCGGCGAAGGGGCATCTCTTTGATCATCTGACCCATCCGGACTGCCTGAGAGCCTTTGAACTGAGTCGCGGTGCCGGCAGGGAACTGTCCCATATGCTTGGCTTTTTGCGGTTTCAGGAGTTGGAGAACGGGGTATTATATGCCGAGATCGGACCGAAGAATAATCTTCTGACGTTTCTGGTGCCTCATTTTGCCGATCGGTTTCCCAGAGAGAATTTCATCATACACGACACCGTAAGAGGAAT
Organism: Acetatifactor sp.; assembly: GCA_018385425.1. Classification (GTDB taxonomy): domain Bacteria; phylum Bacillota; class Clostridia; order Lachnospirales; family Lachnospiraceae; genus Acetatifactor. The sequence continues at coordinate 305 of JAHBAA010000069.1, read as the reverse complement.
CTTTGCGCTGCATCCTGCGGGAAGACAGTGGGTGCTGGGAAGTGCCGCGAAGGAGGAACTCAGACTGGATTATTCGGACAAGGAGCAGTACTATTCCGAATTGTTTCGGGGATTTGTCCAGGCCATTGTCATCAAGGAGCGAAAGAACCCGGCGCTGCAGAGAAATATGCTTCCCCTTCGGTTTCGGGAGTATATGGTGGAGTTTCGATAGGCAGGACGAAGAAAAGGTCTTTCGACCGGGCGTGAATCATGCTATAATGTACGCGAGCAAAAAACCAAGCGACGCCGCAGGCGGCATTTGGTTT
>JAHBAA010000054.1 GCA_018385425.1 Acetatifactor sp. | reverse complement strand
TCGCTGCACTTGATCTGATTAGAAAGTGTCAATACTCTGACTTCATATCCACACTTACTGCACTCAAACCAATCGGAATGAAACTGTCCCTTGGGAATCATAAACTTTCTTTCCTCAGCTGTTCTTTCACACCCTGTGTTCCTGTTCTTTCTTTCGTTCATAGTTCTTTCTGCCTCGATAAGAGGCTTTCCCCTTTCTTTGTATTGTCAATGCCCTGCCGGGTCATTTTCATTAATAACGCATCCTTACCTCGTAAATATCGTTGCCGCCATGCAGGATGTCCTTCTCTTCCATTATGCATCTGTTCATAGGTCAAACGCAAGCATAATCGTAGAAATACAGAAGAGATTACAGGAAATCCTCCTCTGTCAAAGTCATCATCACTTCATCGGTGAGTTCTTCCAGATCACTGATTCTATCATTCTGATTTAAAATCGCAGCCTCCAACAGGTTCCTGACCACTCTGCCATTGCCGAAATCAGATCCCTCCGCACCTTTCTCGCGCGACAGGATCTCACGTGCCCTATCTCTGGCACCGTCTGTCAGGCAATATCCGTTGTTTCCGCATTGCAGCTCCAGAATGTCCATCAACTCAGAGAGAACGTAGTCCTCAAAATGAACGGTTGTGGTGAACCTGGATTTCAGACCGGGGTTGGTCTTCAGAAAGCCCTCCATCTCATTGGGATATCCGGCAACAATCACCACAATCTGATCCCGGTTATTCTCCATATAGCGCAGGATCGTGTCGATTGCTTCCTCTCCAAAGTCCTTCTCAGTATACTTTGACAGGGTATAGGCCTCGTCAATAAACAATACTCCGCCTCTCGCTCGATCCAGCACTTCCCTGGTCTTCGGAGCAGTCTGTCCAACATAACGGGCCACCAGATCTTCTTTTCCGACCTCCACCAACTGCCCGGTTTCCAGAATGCCCATGGCCTGATATAATTCGCCGATCAAGCGTGCAACTGTGGTCTTGCCGGTTCCGGGATTTCCGGTGAACACCATGTGGAGACTGGGTTTTTTCACCTTCATCCCCCGCTCTTCTCTCTTTCGAGCCATATTGACCTGGTTCAAGCGCTTTCGCACCTGTGTTTTTACCTGGTGTAATCCGATGAGCTGATCCAGTTCAGTAAGCAGCTCCTCCAGGGACTTCTTCGGTTCGCCTTCCCGGGAAGAATCGGTCTTATCCGGCAGCCGGAAGTCCTCTGCCTCAAGGGTGGTTGCCTGCTCTCTGGTCCAGGACTCCACCGAGGAGAGACGCATCGCCTGTCTCCTGACAGCGTCCTCAAAAATGTTTCGGACAAATCTGCCGTTTCCAAACCGCTCTCCGCCGGCCTCTCTTCCCTTCTTCATCACAATCGCAGCCTGCTCCCTTGCCTGCTCCGACATCGTACAGTGATTCTTCTCACAGATCAGCTCAAGGATGGCCATTAATTCTTCATCTGAATAATCTTCAAAGCGGATCTGCCTGGAGAACCGGGATTGCAGACCTTCATTATCCGCAATAAATTTCTCCATCTTGTCGGGATAACCCGCCACGATCACGACCAGATCCTCCCGATGATCTTCCATGTACTTTACAAGCGTATCGATTGCTTCATGTCCGAAGTCTCCCTCACCGCCGTCGGACAGCGCATATGCCTCGTCGATGAACAGCACGCCGCCTTTTGCCTTCTCCAGTTCTGCCATTGTCTTCGGAGCCGTCTGCCCCACATAAGGGGCCACCAGCTTGTCACGGCTGCTTTCCACCAGATGCCCGCTGGACAGAACTCCCAGACAGCGATAGATCTCGCCGATCAATCTGGCAACGGTAGTCTTACCGGTTCCGGGTTTTCCGGAAAAGACCATGTGAAGGCTCTGAGTAATGGGAGGCAATCCGTTCTGCATCCGCTGTTGATTGAGCTTCTGAGCGGCGATCAGACTGTTCACCTCATCCTTTACCGCTTGCAGACCTACCAGAGAGTTCAATTCCCGAAGCAATTCCTCCAGACTTCGACCGGGCTTCATTTCGGGAAGCTCCACTGCGATCCGGTCCACTGCCCAGTCTGCTTTCTCTTTCTTTGGATCAGCCGGCTTCTTATTGTTTTTCAGTCCGAAAATACCGTAGACCTCCTCCGCCGCCTTCCGGGTCAGCAAACCGTCCCAGTCACTCTTCCCGGCATACTTCTCATCCACAAACCGAATCAGCCTGTCACTGATTTCCGTCATGGACTCAAAGCTTATGTGTCTGCGGCCGGCATAGGTTTCGGACAGAAAGGTATAGTAGGAAACCAGTTCCTGCAATTTTGCATAGTTCAGCTTGATCTTGTTTCCCGCTTTCGTTCCAGCAACAGCAAGGTAACGAAGCAGATTTCTCACCTCATCCTCGCCGGGCTTACCGATCTTGATACAGCTGACAGGATTCAGCGTACCATTGGACAGCATAAATTTGCTCTCCAGTCCATAGGATCTGAGTTTACTTACCAGCACAGTCTCATTCTCGCTTGTCTCCGGAAAAAGCATCAGGCAGATATTTCCCTTGCTGTTTTTCTCCCAGATATCCAGAATGTCGTCCCTCAGATTTGAGTTCTGCATATCTGTGGTCAGAATATTGTAGAAGATCACAGCCATGTGACTGTTCTCTTTCAGCATCAGAGGCTGAATCTTTTCCAAAAATTCCGACATCACCATACCGCGATAGGAATAGCGCACCTTGCGGACGCCGGAAGGACGAGAGACACTCGAAGAAGCGGCAGAGCCTCCCGCGCCCTCATCCGCAGCTTCACTGATGTCGCCGGGCGAATAGTCTCCAAACAGCTCCGCCAGTGCATCGCTGACCTGAGAGCCGGTTCCCCGGGAAGCAGTCTCTGTCTCTGCGGCATCCGCAGCTTCAGCGTGACCGGAGGGTTCTCCAGCCTCCTCAAAATCGCCGGTCAAGGGGGCTGGCAGCGGAATATCTTTGTTGCCGTCGAAGAAGAAGCGGGTGCTCTTTTCATCATGACAGTAAGCTCCTTTTGTTCCGGCACCGCCATAGAAGATCACATGCTCAAACCCTCTGCTCTTCAAATACTTCACAAGATAATGCTCGATATCGCGGGGCAGCAGATCCGGACACCAGATCTTATCCTTCAGATTTCCATAGACAACAAATGACTTTGTCTTGGAAAGATTCGTATCTAAAAATGTGTTCATGCCTTATCTCATTTCATAAGAATTTATACAATCTCTTTCACCGGCAGATTCTTCACTGCCTCTTTACTGTCCATCTCTGTGCGGGCGGAAGGCTGATTCACCTGACCCTTGCACCCCAGCACACCGCCAAAGCCTGCCCGGCTCAGTGCTGCGTTCAGATGCTCCCGCAGTTCCTGCTTTTCTGCCTCGGTGACCGGTCTGTCATTGCCGTAAAACGTCAGGATCTCCATCGCCATTTTTGCAATGTCTCCGGAAGCCACATCGTTATCCAACGTGATCGATACGGTATTTCCTGTGGTCTTCTGCACAAAGTGCACCACCAGCTTCTGGCTGGCATCCCCGCCTGCAGGCATGGCCCAATCCATCTGATAATCCTGCTCCGTCATGAAGTCAGCCACCACCTCCAGCACATGCATTCTGTCGTAATATCCGCGCATGATCTTTTGAGAGAAGTCAATGATATGTCTGGTCTCCGGCTCGATCTCCTCTTCATATTGACTCCGGAATCTCTCATATTCATAGACTGTGGACAGCCCCTGACTGCATTTGGCAATGTACTCCTCCAGCAGTTCGATCTGCTTTTTGTACTTTCCCTGGCTGAAATGATCCAGATCCACCCGCACCTTCTTTTTGTTGCGCTTGGTCTCGTCCACAAACTCGATGTACCGCTGTGCCTTCATCTCCTCACAGAGGCCCTCCAGCTTGGCTCTCATCTCCATAGCCAGCATGTCCATCTCCAGTTCATTCTGAACATGCTCGGAGGCCATGATCGCACTCTCTCTGATCACTGTCTTTGCATTGGCAAATGCACCCTGATACATCTGGGCATCCATCATAGCCCTTGCCTTCTGTAAAGCGGCAAAAATGCCGGATACCTGATTTTGAAAGGTTGCATCAGAGCAGGACTTTGCCATGGATTCCACTACACGGTAGGAAGCCTCCGCATCCCGAAGCATCTCCTGCGCCATACTCTTCTGAAGAGCTGCTGCGGCCGAAGTTCTGTCAGACCATTGAACGAGAGCTTCTTTCTCTGCATTGCTCTGATTGATCGTCTCAATACATCTGGCCAGCTGCTTCTCTCCATCCTCAATGATCCTTTTCCGGATCACCTTGCTCTCTTCCGACAGCTTTTGGGTGATCACCCCTCTGCCGGCAGCGATCCTTCTCTCCAGCTCTTCCACAGAGGATTCGTCGGAAACAAACTCCTTCAGCTCCTCCCCCAAAGCCTTGAACTGCTTTGACATTTGTTCTGCAAAATCCCTATGGGCAGTTACCTGTCCGTTTACCACAGAGCGCATCTGAGAGTACAAAGCTTCCAGCTGTGTGCTGCACTGACTGACATTCAATTCTTTCTCCCGTCGTCTCTCCCCAAAATACTCCCATGCATGTTTTCCCAGATAACCGGCCGCCTTCAGCGTGCCGTAGGCTAAACCTATCATTGCGGTACCGGCGATAACATACGGTGCACACGCAACAACTAACACTCCTCCGATGATTGCTCCACCTGCTTCTCCACTCATTTGTAACCCTCCTGGACTAATGGTATTTTCTCTCTAAATATCGAATCTGCTCTTTCGAGCTGGGTTCTTTTCTTCTGCTGTTTTCTTCTGCTGTGACGGTCTGGCTGCCGATGCCTCCCGCATAGACGCCGAACACGCGAATCGTCTGCACATTTGCCGTAATCCGTTTTATATTGGTGTCGATGATCTCTCGGACGGTAACCGGATCCTGCAGCGTTTTCGCCTCCATGGAAATGATACATTCATTTCTGACGGCCACTCCGTTGGTTCGAACCGGCAGAAAGGTGATCCGCACGATATCCATCCCCTGGATCGTTACATCCAGATCAAAGCAATCCAAAGGATTCTGCTGATACTTGGTTCCCTTCGGATACCATTCCGCACTTCGAAGTTCTTCCCCGGGTGAACGGTAGCCTACCCGCAGGATCTGATAGCCGATCTCCTGCAGACATTGTATCGCTTTTCGCGCGGATACCCACCGCTCGTCCGAAAACAATCTCTCGTTTAAGATACAGGTAGTGATGGCCGCCAGCTCATCCTCCCATTTGTGTGCTTCGGACACCTGTCCGAAAATCCCCTTGCGCTGGAGGTGCTCCTGCTTCTTCAGATACTCTGTGACACCGACCTCCTCCACCCGTCGAATGAACTCCATTGCCTCCTGAATTTTCCGCTTATAGGGCGAGTAGGAGCCGCAGCTCCAATAATTCAGTTCCTTCTCATTCATCCGAAAGGTTCCGGCTGCGGTCTGAAGCTCATGTGCCTCCAGAAGAGAAATTTTCCGGGAGATCCCTTTTACGATGCCGGCATAATCCTGAAATGCAAGCATCCATTCATGTAACGCCTGCTGCACCTTTGTCCTCAGCAGAGAAAACTCCATCTCAATACTGCCGGCATCTGACGCGGCAGCCTGGTACATTTCCTGCCGGATCTCGCTCTCCACCTGCTTCGCATGGGAATCAATGATGTCGAATTCTCCCTTGAAGAAAAACTCATGGGGTTCTGTCCTTGTGGATTCCCGGGCCACCTTCATCTGTTCCATGGCATTGGCGGCAAAACTGCGATGGACCTGGTCCACCATCTCTGAATGCGCCTTCATCTTCTGCAGAACGGACCGAAGCTCTTCGTTGCACTCCGACAGCTCCTTTAATTTTTCCGACTGAAGAGCCGCGACCCTGGCGGCTTCCTTCTCCAACGCCTCATATTGTTCATGTGCCTTGCGGATCATCTCTTCCTGAAAGGACTGAATTCTGGCCGTATAGAGTTCCTCGGTCTCATCCCGCATCCTCTGAAGCGCACGCTCGTATTCCGACTTAAAAGCGTCAAGCCTGCGATTCATTTGACGGTTCATCTCTCTTCGAAATTCCTCTTCCTGTCGACGCAGGGATGCGATCTGGGATTCCAGCTCACGAATCTGTCGACGCAGGGCTGCCTCAGTTGCCATCTGTATTCTCTCCTATTTCCTCGCTTGCAGGTATCGCTCCGTCACCGCATAAGATGGCATCGTCCACCGCATTGTTGAATTTCTCCCGCAATTTTAAGATAAACGAGATCTTCTTCTCTGCTTTTTCCAGTTCCTTTGCCGCCTCAGCCAGTGTTTTTGAAATGGAACCATGCTTTAACTGATACCCGTCCTCCAACAAGTCGATGGTCTCCTGATCCAGCTGCAGATGTGCTTTGATCTCCTCCAACTGTGCCTGCGCCGCCTCACAATCCAGCTCTGCCACTTCCTTTTGCTCCTCCAGATCACCGAGTCGCACCTTCAGCGCCTCCAGTTCCTCCTTGCGGGAGAGAAGCTCCCGGGTCTTGGCTTGAACTTTTCTGTTTGCCTCGTCGATCTGCCTTCCGGTTCCCTCTGCCTCCTGCTGCAGACGATCCACCTCCTGCTGCAGTGTTTCCAGCCTCTGCCGTTTGAACAGATTGTCGGCAGAAAGGGTGGAGCTATTTTTGTCAAGGATTCCAATCAATTCATCCATTTTGGAAGTAACAATTCCCTGAAGGCTTCTGGAGGTTGCTCTCTCCCTCTCCAACTCCCTTTTCAAGCGCTCTATCTCTGCGCGCTGATCTCCTGTAGGAGACACGGGCGCAGGCTGAGGAATGTCAGATGGGCCCTCTTCAGACTTATCGTCCTTCATCTGAATCTTAATCTGATTCACCTCGGAAGGATACACTTCGATTCGACTCACTCCCTGGAAAAATTCAAGTCCATTACCCCTGTCCAATTTCACATCAACCTCAGGTTGCTGAAAAGAAAGGGTAATCACATCAGGATCAGGATGCTTTGCATTTTCCCGAAGATAAATATGCTGATAAACACATTCTACGACCCAATGTCCAAGCGGTGTCGTAAATGTTTTTGATGGCATTTTCACATCCAGTGCCTGATCGGAATCCTTTCCACTCTGAATCGTAATCCCTTGAGTTGTCTGGGGTGTAATGCAAATGATGGAACCATTTTTGTATGATAATACTTTTTCCATAACTCCTCCTAATCATCTTCCTTCTTAGCCTCAGGTTTGTTTTGATCCCAAATCCTTGATTCTTTGCCAGATAGCTGCCTGGTCCTTGCTGGGAATTCCAACCATCAATGTCTTGTCTCCCTGTAATCTGACTTCGATCTGACGTCCCTTCGACTGATGATAATATCCTTCTATCAGATCTTTGTACCGTTCTGTCAGGGGAAGGATCCGTTGATTGAAAGATCCCCGAAAAGGCTCATTGTTGTTCTGCTTCTCCAGGTACGGTCCATCAATCAGGAGATCAATTTGCCGCAGAAAATCACGAATCCCTTCCTCTTCTCCTGCCTTTTCCAACAAAGTCTCATAGACATATCCTGTATAGACGATGACTCCGATATCCATTTTTTCGCGAACCACTTCCAGCATCCTTGCCAGCTCAGCGGCCTGCAGCATAGGTTCTCCGCCGCTGATCGTGATTCCGGTGGCAGAGGTCGACAGAACCCATTCTGCCAGTTTCTCCGCAGTTTCTTCCCGGAACGTTCCATACCTGAAATTCCAGGCGATGCAGCCGGGGCAGTCAAAACAGCAGCCATGCACCCACAATACCGCTCTCTCTCCGGGACCAAGAAGCTTGGTCGAATCTATTTTCTCGCTATATCGAATCACACCGTTCATCCTCTACCCAAAACATTATTTCATTGTCATAAATTATCTTATCCGACGTTCAGGAAGAAAGATAATGCCAGAAAAATTCCTCCCATCAGGAAACTGGAATTTCGGAACTCAGAGACCCCTCTCACCGAAGGAGAATCTGCCTTGCGTAAAATCAACACCAACGCAAACAACACACAGACAAATCCAAAAATGATCCAGATAACTCCCAACTGTGAACAGACAAGAGATAATTCCTGATAGCCAAGAAGGCAAACCATCTCACTTTCACAACTATATAAAAACCATTCCAAAACCGTAAAAACAACACTCGCCCATCTGCAGGCATTGATCTGTGAGTTGATATTTGTCGCATCTAATGTTGACTTGTTCTTGAAAAGGGAATTTTTCAGCAAAGTCAGACAGACTATGAATGTTGCGAAAATAGAAACACCTGCTGAAATGTAAATTAAATAGTAAATAGTGTCCCTCATTTTTCTAACTACCTTCCTATTACTTTTTTATACTATTTCATCTGTGAAATACTCTGCCCTACATAGGAAGCATCCTCCCCAGACGACTAATCGTATTCCTGAACAGAGAACTGATTCCGTACAGTAACCTTTGCAGATTGAACTCGACCATGAAGGCACAGTTGCTCAAGAATTTCTCCTTCACAGCACCAAAATTATCGATGATAAACTGAAAGGTTTCATGCTCAGGAAACAGGCCCCTCTCCTCACACAAGAGCAGCGAAACATTATTTTTGAAAAAGGTTCCCTTCCCTTCATGCAGCACCACACTGTTTTCCCAGGCTTTTCGTAACTGATCGGGGAATGCTTTGAGGTGAATGCCCGTTGCAAAGTGATATATTTTGTCTCCCAGTTCCCCCATTGGCTGGGCAACAAGATAGACAAGGAATATCAACACCACAACCATACTAAGTATCTGAATAATACGGGTGCTTTTCAGCGCAAACATTTCCATGAATCGAGAAAACAGCAGACCTTTTTTGATATGAACCAGCCCTTTTGTGGCAGTGCTCGAATCAATTACAGCGTCCCTGTTTACAGCTATCACATTTTCTGTCGTCTGTATTTTTCCGCATATCATACATTGATAAGCCAATGACTTGGGGTTCATATTGTTGGATCCGCATTCACCACAAACCCATCTTACGATTTCTTTACTCACCTTATCACCCTATTAATCCAATCCATTCCTTGCACAGACCTTCTCTGAGAAGTCTGTCTTTATTCATCCTGCAATAGCGTTGTGCCTCCAGCAAAAGGTTGCTGTTTGATTTACATTGTGAATAATAGAATCTATTCCACTCTCTTTTCTTTTCAAATGCAGCATCACTTATCCCGAAATAATCGGTAGACACTTTCATGTTATGCGAATCCCATGTCACATCTACATGTGCATGTACTGTGTTCTGCTTTACATGAATCAAATTCCAAGCGTGCCATCCCTCATTCGTATCCAATATCCTTCCGCATATCAGATCACAGTCAATTCCAACAGCATTCAATATTCTTTTGTAGGCCTCTGCGTAACCCTGACACACGCATCGGCCCTTCACGAGTGCTCCATATGCACTTTGCACATAGCTTCTTTCCAGCGGGCTGCCATGATCATTGTTGTAATACTCTATTGTAGAAGCTAAATAGTTATGTGCTATAAAGCACTTCACATAATCCGGCATATCGAAAGGGAAGAGAAGCTTCGATAGTTCCTTCACTTTTTTCTCCACATCAAGTTCCATCTTCTTCAGCATTGCAGCACCTATTCTGTAAGTGAAAGTGACTTCGTGCACAGAATATGAAATATTCAAATTTTTCATCGAGCTGGAAACAAGAGAATAGCTTCCCAAATTCGGATAAAAGGAAACCGACTTTTCCATAAAACACTTCATGATCCACCGCAAATTAGCAGTCTGAGGCAAAACCAGTAAAACTCTTTTTTCATAACAAATTACTTTCTGCAGCAATAAATACTCAATCTCACTGTTTTTGGGCGAGTAAATCCGATCTATCGGCACATCCTGATTCATATAGGTAAACAACAACGAAGTCATTTTCCCGAAACGCGACCAAGTGATCGCCTTTACATAACACAGAATCTCTGGTTTTTTTCTGATAATTTCTGCAATCGCTTCTTCCGGTTTCTCGCACATTCCAATCGGTACTGTCGTTTCAAAACGAAGAATTTTCTCGATAATCGTAGTCAAATCATTCATACATTAATATCTCGAATAAGTAACTCCCATGCTCTGTAGCCTGCCTATTCTGTCTCCCGGTTCCGGATGAGAGCTGTTCAGTGCTTTCAACAACGTAGCCTGTGGAGTACCCATCGTCAGGCGATCAAGCGCTTCTGCCAAGTCCTCGCCATACCCGATCTGGAAAGCATACTCATCCGCTCTATATTCATTCGCTCTGCTGGATCCCATGAGAAACAACATGCAGATCTTCGTCCAAAGAAAAATGATGCCGGCACTTAATGCTGCAAAAATTGCTCCAAGTCCGCTTCCCCTTGACCTACTGACTGTGCCAACGACTGTTCCCACAGAAAATATTGCTCTCATCAATTCCAGAAACAACATGATGATTGTCATGATTAAGTTTCCGCTTCCAATTAGTATCTGAACAACGGTATGCTGTAAAGCAAGATGACCCATCTCATGTGCAATGATCCCCGCCATTTCATTGTCAGGCAGATCCAGCATTCCTTCTGTAACACAAATCGTGTTTGTCCCGATCGCGAAAGCATTGGGATTGGGATCATACATGACTCTTACTCGTATACGATTGGGAAGTTCAGGTGTCTTGCGCTTTGCCGCAGCATATACTTCTTCCACAACAGGCAGAACTCTTTCTCTCATATCAGTCCTGACCATTCTCTTCGCGCCATTAAACGTGCATAGCAATGATTGTCCGATTGGGGAAAAGGAGATAACCAAGGAAATCACATACAAACCGATTATGCTTGGATCTCCTCCAAAAAGAGCGAACAGTATATAGAAGTTCAGCAAAAAAAATATCATTGTTCCGATATTTGATAATCGAAACAGGTTTGAAATAGCATGCCGTATCCTTGACATATCACTTACCACTCCAGTTTTTTTCTTGTTTTTCTATTGGTATATACATTATAGAAGATCACTTCTTTTTCATTTAACCCACTGAAAACTCTGGCTTCATAAAGAGGCTTCTCTACTCTGTGAACGGTTGTCCCTTCATATCTGGCTGTACGCCTCCCCACAACTCCTCCGCCGGTGGAAACCATCACCGGTGTTTTTCTTCGCGTGTAAGTCTCCGCCCGGTCGGGAACCAATGCCGTTCCCAGAAAATTAGACCAATATGCGCCATCATTTGTTTTAAAGACAGCAAATGCACCAAACTGATCCAGTACGTACTCTGAGTGTCTATCAATGGTTTTGTTGACACTTGTGTCATAAACGCAAAGCGGCAACCCAAACATAGACTCCTGTGCTACACCCAATAATGCAGCGAATAGCTCCCTTCCGAGCTCTGTACTATCATGGATAAAAATATGATACGGCTTAGTATCGTCATTTCTATCGCTGCAAAACTTCACCAAAGCACTTGCAAAGACATTGACCAAGGAGGAATAAACCTGTCCGGTTCGAAAAGTGTCATCTCGCTGACTTACCAACAGCAACACCTTTCCGCCAAATACCGTTTCAAATCGCCTGCTTCCGGATAGGATGTCCAGCAATCCACAGGCCTTCAGGCTATGTACTCTATCGTTGATCGTTCCCCAAAGTGAATATGTCTCTGTTGCTTCCAGAAAAGATCTCTCCTCCAAAAATTCGCTTCTGCTCAACCTAGAAGAGGCGGCCAGTCGTTCCTGTACCTCTTCAACTGTCAATGAGAGGAGTTCTCTGATGGATGCTCCTCTTCCACGCTCATCGGTGGCCAGAACGGCATCTCTTAGATATCTGCACATCTGTAATGCAAATAACCCTTTATCATCAGGTCTGGACAGAAGGGAACAAAGAATATCCACCTTTTCGTCAACTGTATGAAAAGCAGACAGCAGATCAAAGGATGTTCCTTCACACATTTTATTATTGATATTGATGATCGTATAGCCTTGGCTTTCCGCCTTCGTTTTGATCAGCAGCTCCGTACCTTTTGATAAACGGTTATCAAAATAAAACACGGGAGTATTCTCAGTCAATACATTATAAATCAATTGCAGGAAACAGCCGTCTGCCCCCATTTTTTCCAATCCTGTTATAAACAGATTGCCTGTATTGCAAGCCAAGCCGTCATATGCAGGAAACAAATCATGAATTAGCATACTTTCACCCTTATACTTTACTGAACCTATACTTTACAGGACAAGGAGAATAGTCCGGTATCGAAATAATTGCTTCTCCGCATCCCAAAGACAGGATTTCCCAATCTTCCACTACTTTTCCCGTCACCAATGTGTCCTTCGATCCGGCTCTATAGTCCTGAACTTTATAGGAAATACGCGTCCTTGAGGTTCCATAGTGTGCTTGAATGAATTCGATTGTTGACGGATCTGTTGTTCGAAATGCCACAACAGTACCAAAAGCGGAAAGAATACTATATGCATTTTGCTGTCCATAAGCCTCTATCACCTGCTGACAATTCTGTGTTGCCACGATGAATTTGGCCCCCAAACTTCGAGCGTAATTCACTCCATCCGCAATATGATACAAATGAGGCAAGAGACTGAATTCATCGATCACAAAATATACATTGCCCTCAGATCTGGCACGGCCCAAAGTTTCCTTAATTGCGAGGTCAAACAACGCTTTGTAGACCGGGGTCAATACACTGCCCACTCCAAGATCATACTCGATAAACAGTATTTTCCCGCCTTTATTCCGAACAAAGGATCGAATTGAAAAGTCACCGGCTTCCTTAAATTTTCCGATCAACAATTCATTGGCAACGGTTCGAAGCTCTGAGTACACTCCCTGGCTCTGTTCTGTCGTTCCCTCTGCACTGTAAATATAGTCCAGGAGACCCTTTAAATCATCCATTTCAGAAAATCCACTGATCACATCATCCAACGAAGCATCTCTCAAGTAGAGATACAATTCTTCATTTGTCTGATCAATAGACGAGGTTTTTCTAAGGATATACATCATAATACCATACAGAATATCCTTTGCTGCCATGGGAAAAAAGGGGGCATGGGATCTTCGAATCTTCTCTTCAAAGAAACTATTGACCAACTCCATAAGATTCAGTTCTACATTCCTCTCTCCGTCTACCTCCACTTCCCGAAATACATTCCAGGTAACAGTGGAATCGCCCGTGCAGCTGATAATCTCATCGATCCCCGGCCTATAAAATTTCTTCTTAAAATCACCCTTTGCATCAAAGATTACCATGACATCCCTGCTCATCATGGAAGCAATTATCGTTTGAAGAACCCCATTCACAGCGGTCGTCTTACCACTTCCGATTGCGCCTGTAAACAGGATATGCTTGCTCAGGACATCCTCCGTCAAAGGGATAGGGTATTCTCCTCTAAACCAGATCCTGGATGCCTTAGCCGTATCCGGAACAGGCATACGATCCAATATTTGCAATCCCTGTTGTCTCTCACTATCCATCTTGGCGCACCTCCAAATACAAAAATGACTTTTCTACTTACCGTGGCCGCCGTGACCGCCATGACCACCGGTGCTGCCGTGGCCGCCTGTACCGCCGGTACTGCCATGACCGCCGTGACCTCCTGTACCGCCGGTACTGCCGTGACCGCTGTTTGCAGTTCCTTTCCCATGAGCGCTGCTTACTCCCACAGATCTTCCGGAGGATATACTCTTACCCTGACTTAGCACAGAAGAAGTCCTTCCGGAATTTGTGTATGCCTTGTCACTTGACAGGGACTTACTGGTTTTAAAAGCCCTGATCCCTGATTCCGATCGTGAAGCACGAGCCTTTCCGGCACGAAGAGCTTTGCTGGACTTCACACCGTTTGTATGATAGGTTGACTTTTCAACCGTTCTCTTCTCGTAAGCCTTTGCACGTTTGGCGGCATTCTCCTTTGCCTTCTCAGCCTTACTCTTCATCATGAAATCATATTTATTGATTGCGCTTTCCTTTCGACTCTCAGCCATCTTGTTTGTAAGATTCTTAACCGGCTCCGGCTCGATTTTCTTGTCATATTTCACAATCTTTCCGCTCTCAGGATCATATCTTCCATGGGGATCGTTTTTGAAATTCTGATTATGCGCATCCAGATGCTCTTTTCGGTTCAGGAACTGGATATTGTCCTTGTT
>JAHBAA010000019.1 GCA_018385425.1 Acetatifactor sp. | reverse complement strand
AAGGAGGACCAGAGTCATTAACAGGATCTGGTTCCGTTTACATCATCCTTGAGTAAGCGATAGGCAGCTGCAAACAAAGGAACGCCAAGCAGCATGCCGGCAATTCCCATGACTCCGCCTCCCACTGTAATTGCTGCCAGCACCCATATGCCGGGCAGTCCGATAGAGGAGCCCACTACCTTAGGATAGACGATATTGTCCTCCAGCTGTTGGAGCACGATAATAAAAATCAGGAAAAGAAGCGCCTTTATGGGAGAAACCGACAGGATCATCAAAGCACCCACGATGGCACCGATGTAAGCGCCTGCCACGGGGATGAGTGCTGTAAAGCCGATCAGTGCGCCGATCATTGTTGCATACGGGAAACGGAAAATCAGCATGCCGATCGTACAGAGCACACCAATGATAACCGCCTCAATACATTGTCCAACGATAAAGCTGCGGAAACAACTATTGAAAATACCCAACACATAGTTCAACCGCTTCACCTGCTTTTCCTTTGCATATCGATGCAGCAGCTTGTGAAGCTGACCGATCAGCTTTTCCTTTTCCGCCAACAGATAAACGGCAAAAATCACACTGAGCAGAGCGGAAACTACCCAGGAGAACACAGAAGATACAGCGGTGATCAGCACGTCCACCACACTGCCGATTCCGGAAGTGAGCACCTGGATGACCTGTCCGATTTTCGTGGTCCAATCAACAGCTTCCAGGGATTCAACGATATTTTCCGGGAGGATATGATACTTATCGACAAGCTTCACCATTTTCTGAAAAATACCGGAATCCTTGGAGAGAATCATTTCGACACACGACCAAAGCTGGGGAAGAATGAGGCGGATGATGAGCAGTACGACTGCAATCAGAGTGAAAAAAGCTGCAATCATGCAGACCGGTCTGCGGCTTTTGAGCGCAATTCTGCTGCTGCGTTTGATAAAGTAATGCTTTTCATAAAAGCTCATAAGAATGTTGACCAGATATGCAATCCCGCAGCCGATGAGCAGCGGCATAGCGGCCCCAAACAACAAACCTGCCAGATTGGCAACCGAGCTCCAATAGGTAATGCACAAATAGAGCAGAAACAGACTTACGCCTATCTTAAAACAGGAATTCCATTCAATCTTCATTTTTTCGAAACCTCTTGATTCACATTTATGCACCCACGGATCTGTAGGGTTCCCCACCAATCACTTCGCATAAGCTTTCGCCCATGCTCCAACGACTACATCATAACAATTTTAATATACAA
Organism: Acetatifactor sp.; assembly: GCA_018385425.1. GTDB lineage: Bacteria > Bacillota > Clostridia > Lachnospirales > Lachnospiraceae > Acetatifactor. The sequence goes on along the minus strand of JAHBAA010000019.1, from coordinate 3,288 downwards.
TGGTATAAAATGCAACAAACAGGATTTGAGAAAATATATTTGTTGAAATTGTTGAACAGTATATGTCATAATAGACGGGAATGGGAAAGGAACGCACAGAAAATCAGTTTTTCAGAAAAGATCGGAGGGAGCAGATGAAACGAATTCAAATCATTGAGGATGATACTGCCATACGAACAGAATTGACAACATTGCTTCAGACCAACGGTTATCTGCCGGTGGAGGATGGCCCCTGCGACCTGATCCTGATGGACGTGAATCTGCCGGGGGAGAGCGGCTATACCCTGTGCCGGAAGCTGCGGCAGGTTTCCAACACGCCGGTGATCTTTCTGACAGCCAGGGATACGCCGGAGGACGAATTGCTTGCTTTCGGCGTGGGTGGGGATGACTTTATCCGCAAGCCATACAACTCTGCCGTACTGCTGGCGCGTATTGCGCGAATCCTGAAAACTACGGCAGGTGAAACGCTGACCGCCAAGGGTCTGACACTGGACCTTCCCGGCATGCGGGTGGTTTTCGACGGCACTTCCGCAGAACTGACCAAGAATGAGGCCAGAATCCTCCGGTGTCTGATGCAGAAGGATGTCTGCACCAGAGAAGAACTGATTGAAGATCTGTGGACAAACGGTATGTACATCGACAGCAACACGCTGTATGTCAATATCGGAAGACTGCGGGAGAAGCTTAGTTCAATCGGCGCAGACAACCTGATCCGTACCGTCCGGGGAGTGGGGTATCGCCTATGAGTTTTCGGGAATACATGGGATCAAAGGCTGTTTCCCTGTGCGTCGGGGGCATCGGTATTCTGTATTTACTTTTGATCTTCTGTCTTTGTCAGATTCCGTTTTTCCTGACGGGAATTCTTCTGTTGAACGTTTGTGTGGTGGTTGTATTCTGGCTATTTTATGGTTGGAGACGAACGGATCGAACTCTTCGTCGGCTGAAGCACCGGTTGGAGGCATTGCCGGAAAAATTTCTCATCGGGGAAACGCTGGATCGCCCCCTGGATGCTGTGGAACAGCAATACTTTCTCCTGATGAAGGAGATCTCCTACTCTGCCATTGGAGCGGTTGAGCAGGCAAAAAAAGAGCAGCAGGATTACTGCGACTATGTGGAGAGCTGGGTGCACGAGATCAAAACACCGCTGACCGCCTGCTCATTGATTCTTGCCAACGGCGGAGATCCTGCCAAGCTGAGGCGGGAGCTGCGCAGGGCGGACAACCTGACGGAGACGATCCTGACCTATGCTAAGCTGCGGACAGTGGAAAAAGATACCCAAATCGGCCCCACGGATCTGCGCACGGTATGCGACCAGGCGGTGCGGGAGGAGATGGAGCTTCTGATTGCCGCCGGAATTGCAGTCTCCATTCAAGGGGAAGGAAGCGTGTTTACAGATGCAAAGCGTCTCGTTTTTATTCTCAAGCAGCTTCTCATCAACTGCGCCAAATACTGCCCGGACTGCCGGATCCGCATAGAACTTGGGGAGGGCAGACTCCTTTTGGAGGACAATGGCCCGGGGATACCGACACACGAGCTGCGTCGGGTGACCGAGAGAGGCTTTATCGGAACCATCGGGAGAAAGCAGGGAGGAAGCACCGGAATGGGACTGTTCATTGTCAGTCAGCTCTGTGACAGCTTGAATATCAGTATGGAGCTTTCCTCAAAGGAAGGGGAGTATACCCGCTTTACCTTTCGGTTCTCAGCACCAACCTTACAAAACTGTTAGATTGCAGCCAGACAGCGTTAGAACAATTTTTGTTGTTTGGGGTTACAATTGCATGGAAAGGTGGTGCTATTATTATGAACACATTACTGGAAATCAAAAATGTAACCAAATATTTCGGGAGCGGTGACGCGGTATCCAAAGCATTGAACGGTGTGAGTTTTACCATGGAGCTGGGAGAGTTTACTGCCGTCATGGGCGCCTCCGGCTCCGGAAAAAGTACGCTTCTCAATGTCATCGCTACCATTGACCGCCCCAGCTCCGGGAGTATTGCGCTAGAGGGCAGTGATATTGCGAAGATGCCGGAGCAGGATCTGGCGGCATTTCGCCGGGATCATCTGGGATTTATCTTTCAGGAATATAACCTGTTGGATACACTGACCGTGGCGGAAAACATTGTGCTGCCGCTGAATTTGCGGAAATGTCCCGTCCGGGAGACGGAACAGCGGCTTGAGAAGGTGGCTTCATCTTTGGAGATCACCGATCAGCTCTCCAAGTTTCCCAGACAGCTCTCCGGCGGACAGCGCCAGCGTGCAGCCTGCGCACGGGCACTGATCACGGAGCCTGCCCTGATTCTGGCGGACGAGCCAACCGGTGCCTTGGACAGCGCCAATTCCAAGAGCCTGATGCAGACCTTCACTGTCATGAACCGCCAGCTTGGTTCTACCATTCTGATGGTGACCCACGATGCGGTAGTTGGCTCCTACGCCTCAAGGGTATTATTTCTCAAGGACGGAAAAATATGGAATGAACTGCATCGGGGAGAGCGTACCCGTCAGGCAATGTATCATGAGATCCTGAATATCATGGCGGTGCTGGGGGGTGAAGCGGATGTTCGTTAGATTGGCTCTTCGGAATGTGCAGCGTCAGATCCGCAATTATCTGATCTACTTTGTCACCGTGGCGTTCAGCATTGCGCTGCTGTTTGCGGTCAACAACTTAAGCTACAGTGACCGGATTCGGGTGCTTTCTGAGCTGTCTTCGGATATTCGGAGTATGTTTACCATGGTCACTGTGTTGGCGACGATTGTCACAGCATTGGTGCTCAGCTATGTCACAGGTTTTATGCTGAAGCTTCGCAAACGTGAATTCGGAATGTATCTGACACTGGGCATGACCCGCCGGAACATACAGACGCTCTTTGCCTGTGAGACGGGACTGATGACCGGTCTTGCATTGATCGTCGGTATAGGCATGGGGCTGGTGATCTTTCAACTCCTTGCCGCTTTGTTCTCTTCTATCCTGGAACTCGCCTTCACAGTTTCCGCCTATTCTGTGCAGGGGATCCTCCTGACCATCGGGGTCAGCATCGGATTGTTTCTCCTGTCCACCCTGGTATCCCTGCGCTATCTGAAGCGGGTCACCATCTCCGAACTGCTGAAGGAGGAGGCCGTACAGAAAAGCGAAAAGCACCCGGTGATCTGGTGCATCTTATCCGGTGTAACGCTTGTCTCCTCTATCTTCTGTCTGATGAAGACCTATCGGAGTCTGATGGCCACCTTCCGCGAACAGGAAAGTATTGGACTGCTTGTGTGGCTGGCGATCGATCTGGGGATGGTGTTTTT
>JAHBAA010000011.1 GCA_018385425.1 Acetatifactor sp. | reverse complement strand
TCTGTACTACCTCCTGCGAAGACCTCCTCCCCGCCGGGGAGGAGACTCCTTCCAAAATACACTTTACAACATTTACAACTCTTACTGAAAATAGACATTGTTGCGAACACTGTCCGGCAGCTGCTCATAATCCAGCCATGCATCGATCAGATCATAGCCCGGACAGTCCAGATACATGATTCTTTCAAGGGAATCGCCGCCGAACAGACTGTAGCCTGTGCGGTAACGCAGACCCGGTGCACTTAAGATCGACCGGATCGCCACAGGATCCTTCACCACTGCGCAGTACCCGTACCGATTGCTGTAGACCCAGCTTCCATCCTCGATCTTTCGCTGTACCTTGGGATTATCACTGTTCGGACCGTATTCCGCAGCAGCCTGTTTCTTATCCCATTCCTCCGCTTCCTCATCCGCATCCACTGCCCAGATCACGGGAAGCAGGATCCGATCCACCTCCTCCGGCGAAACGGGAGAGATGATCTTTTCAAAGCCAAAGGAACGAAGGGCAGCGAGGGTGGCCGTCATATTTTCATTGATATCGATACAGAAATAATAATCGCCGCGGCCGTCCAGTGTGCACAGCTGATTTCCTCCCTGGGTGGTCAGCACCTCCGGATGCAGCTCGATATCCCGCTGATAAGCCTCCGTAAACAATCTTGCAAAACCGGCAAAGCTCTCATTCTCACCGGCTATTCTCTCCGACAGATCATTGTATACGGAGCTTTCCAATTGCAGATAGTTGGCATTCAGGAGAAAGTCATCGTCAAGTGCATAGCAGACCTGCACATACTCCGGGGATTCCAACACCTGACGGAGAACCTCCTCGTACACCTTAGAGATCCGATAGTACCGATAGTAGGTCTTTCCACTCTGCAGGGTGACTCTCACATAGATCGCTTCTCTGCGGTTTCTCGCCTGCAGTTCCTCGGGAGAAACCATATCCTCCAGATAGAGACTGCTTTCGCCTGTCACCTGCTGTTCGGTCCCCACACAGCCTGCAAGCAGCTGATAGGCCAGCTCCGTGTCGGTGATATGCATCTGATTCACGGGATGGGTCTCTTCGGACAAATTCTCCCTGTAATACTGTCTGGAATCCGAACGATAGTTTGTGTGGTATACACCGATCTCCGCGATCTGCTCCTGCCTCGGCAGATACTTGTCATAGCCATACCAGTCCAGACGAACCGAGAGACAGAGCAGAATGGTGAACGCTACCGTAATTGCCATCACAAGCTTGTTCCGGAAAAATGCCTTAAAGTCCATGTTATTGACAACATCCATGGCGCCGAAAATGATCACTGCGCCGATCACAATACCGAAGCATCCCCAGATGGTGTTGTAGGCATCTCTGGTGGTGGCGGAAAAGAAATAGAAGATCCACCAGCCGGCAATTCCGGCAAACACGCTGATCAGAATCTGCAGCGGGTATTTCGCCCACTTGCAGCGCAGTCCCTGCTCCGCCAGCTCGGAGGGACGCCTCTGATACAGGAAGGCTGCCAGACAAAGAAGCGCCAGCGCAATCACGCCGTTGACGATCAGATAGGTCCACCACTCTCCCCAGAAGCCTGCAGTATCGTCATAATAATTTATCCGGGAGACCATCATCATCACCGATGAGACAAAGGGTGAGGCGTATTGCAGTCCTCGGTGAAGGGTCACCACACTGGTGAGAAAGGTATCCCAAAAAGCTTCGCACAATGCAAGAATCACTCCGTAAAGTGCCATCACACCGCCGCCCAGGATCACCTCGGTGACCAGCACGTTGAGTACATTTCCGCACAGCATCATGGCAACAATGGTCAGATGATAGATCAGGAGGAAAACCACCAGGACAAGCAGTGCGTCCGTCAGCATTCCGCCCAGCAGACCACCGATCGTATACCGGCTCAGCTCCGACGGATCATGATAGATTCCCATATATCCCTGTACCTTCTCCAGCACCCGGATCCGTTTCATCAGAGAACCGGCCTTTGCGGCAGAAATGATCATCGTCAGCACCAGATTCGATGCGAAGGGGACGAACCAGATCAGAAATCCGTTCAGCCAATTGACAAAGAATAAGGTCTGTCTCTTCACCGGGATACTGTGATAGGTATCCACCATATTTTTGTGCAGCAGGTAGCGGAAGTTCGTGATACCCACCACGAGCGCACCTACCGCTGCGACGATCGCGGCAAATGCCAGCACAATCACTCTGTTTGTAAAATAAAGATTACTCAGGCAGCTCGCCAGGTAATTCAGCTCGTTGACCCTCTCTAAATTCTCTCCGGTCGCCAGAAGCATTACCACCGGCAGTGCCAAGAGATTTCCGATCATAGACAACGCCCACAGCCAGGTGGAATGCCTCATATTCTGTCTGCCGATTCTAGAAAAGCAATGATTGGATGTCATAGCCGTTCACCTCCGTTTCACTGATAAAGATCTCCTCCAGGGACAGCGGCAGCAGTTCATAGAACACAGGATTCACCTGCTCCATGAAGTTCTCCACGTCCTCTCTCTTGCCCCGGACGGTGATCGTATACAGAGAGCCTCTGTTGTCACAGGTCACCACCTGCAGTCCTGTCTTGATTCTTAAAAGCATCTCTTCTTCCTTCACCACACACTGCAGCTTGTGGATGTTCAGCTTCATATCGTCAATATCCTTCTCCAGAAGGATACCGCCCCGATGAAGCAGTCCCACATACTCACAGATATCCTCCAGCTCACGCAGGTTGTGGGAGGCGATGATGGGCGTCAGCCCCCGCTCCTCGATCTCCTTCACAAACAGCATCTTCACTGCCTGACGCATTACAGGATCCAGACCGTCAAAGGTCTCATCACAGATTAAGTACTTGGTACCGGCACAGATACCGCAGAGCACGGACATCTGCTTCTTCATACCCTTGGAGAAGGTATTGATCTTCCGTCTCATCTCCAGACCAAATTTTCCCATCAGTTCCCGGAACCTGGGTTCATCAAAGGCGGGGTATACGCTCTTGTACAGCTTTACCATATCGGCAGGGGTTCCGCTCTTGTAAAAATACTGATCATCGGAGATGTAGAAGATTTTCCCCTTTGCCTCCGGATTGTCATATACATTCTGTCCGTCCACCAGGATCTCGCCCTCATCCGGCTTCAGTACTCCGGCCACCATCCGAAGGAAGGTGGACTTGCCGGCACCGTTGGTGCCGATCAGGCCAAACACATGGCCCTCCTCGATCTTCGCCGTGACCCTGTCGATTGCCTTTACAGAGTCAAAGCATTTTCTGATATTTTTTGCTTCAATCATACGCCACTCTTCTCCTCATTGCTTTCCTTGATCATCTGTCGCAGCAATTCGCTCAGTTCCTCAGCGGTGACTCCCGCATCCAATGCCTGAAGGGTCGCCTTCTTCCACGCAGTCAGCACCTCTCTCTTCTTGCCTTCCCGCCATTCAGATTCCGGAGCCACGAAATTTCCCCGCCCGGTCACTGTGTACAGGTAGCCCTCCTGTTCCAGCTGGGCATAGGCTCTCTGAATGGTGTTGGGATTCACTGCCAGTTCCATGGCAAGACTTCGCACCGACGGCATCTTCGTCTCCGGCTCCAGCGCCCCGCCTACGATCAGATGTTCCAGTTTATCCACGACCTGTTCATAGATGGGTCTCTTGTCCCTGTAATCCAATAGTATCATGGACCCACTCCTTTCCCTCTCTGTTTTAACTATATTATGCACCATAAGTGTATTATGTCTCTTAATACACTTGAACTATAACACAGGCGTTACCGGTTGTCAACAGGTAACGCCTAAAAATAATTTCCCTCTCTTCAGTTGTGCTCCTGCGCCTAAGCCCTGTATGTCTGCCTGCAGACACGCTTCCGCTTGGGCTTCGCACGTAACGGTACATAAGGCTGCAAGGAACGCAGCCTAAGTACCGACGGCTCGCCGACAGTCTGCAACAGACACACAGG
>JAHBAA010000004.1 GCA_018385425.1 Acetatifactor sp. | reverse complement strand
GACATTCCCGGCATCGGTGCCGCCAGAAGGAAGGCACTGATGCGCCGCTTTCAATCCCTGGAGGACATCCGCAACGCTTCCGTGGAGGAGCTGTGCGAACTGCCGGAGATCCCCCGCCACGTGGCGGAGGGAATCGTCGCCTTCTTCTCCAAGAGATAGGGGGAGGTGGCGGAACTCCAAGCGAAAGCGTGTCTGCAAACGGACAGACCTCCCCTAAAGGTAACGGTACAGCAACCAACTCAGCAACTGAAAAACCTTCTTCACAGATCGTTTTTTGTGTGCTACACTTACCTTAAGTACGGGCTGCCGTCAGTGCGGAGGAGGAAAAGCCCTGTAGAAGGAAAAGTGATCCGCACAGAAAAGAGGAACCTATGCAATACGTGACTTTGACGAAACTGGTGGAGAAGATGAAGCTGGAAAACCTGACCCCCGAGATCTCTGTCAAGGGAATCAAGATCCACCAGCCGGATATCAACAGACCGGCACTGCAGATGGCAGGATATTTCCAGCACTTTGAGGCGACCAGACTTCAGGTGGTGGGTTTTGTGGAATACAGCTACTTCGAGCAGCAGGACGAGAACCGCAAGCGGGAGATCTGCGACGAACTGATGAGCTACGATATCCCGGCATTCGTGTTCTGCAGAGAGCTGGAGCCGGACCCCATCTTCAGAGAGCAGGCTGTGGCCCACAGAATCCCTGTTCTCTCTACCAAGAAGACTACCTCCTCCTTTATGGCGGAGACGATCCGGTGGCTGAATGTGAAGCTTGCACCGTTTATCTCCGTACACGGCGTGCTGGTGGATGTGTACGGCGAGGGCGTGCTGATCACCGGCGAGAGCGGTATCGGTAAGTCTGAGGCGGCACTGGAGCTGGTGAAGCGCGGACACCGTCTCGTGACCGATGATGTGGTGGAGCTGCGCAAGGTTTCCGACGATACGCTGATCGGCTCCGCTCCGGATGTGACCAAGCATCTGATCGAGCTGCGTGGTATCGGTATCGTGGATATCAAGGCAATGTACGGTGCGTCCTCCGTCAAGGATACCCAGTCCATCGATCTGGTCATCCGACTGGAGGAGTGGGACAAGGACAAGGAATACGACCGTCTGGGATTGGAGGAGACCTACACCGAATATCTGGGCAACAAGGTAGTCTGCCACAATATTCCCATCCGCCCCGGCCGTAATCTGGCAATCATCTGCGAGTCTGCCGCTGCCAACCACCGTCAGAAGAAGATGGGCTACAATGCGGCACAGGAGCTTTACGCCCGTATCCAGAACTCTATGGCGGGAAAGCATGACGAGGATGAGGATGAATAAGCATAAGACGGAATAGAAAAAGAGTTTTCATAATACACTTTCATGGAGGAATTCAGTATGAGTAAGTACGCATTTGGAGTAGATGTGGGAGGAACCACAGTGAAGATCGGTCTGTTCTCGGAGGAGGGCGTGGTACTGGACAAGTGGGAGATTCCCACCGACAAGTCGAACTGCGGCGAGAATGTCATCCCGGATGTGGCAAAGAGCCTGCTGGCAAAGATGGAAGAGAAGAACATTCCGGTGGAGGAGCTCAGAGGAATCGGCGTAGGTGCCCCCGGTGCGGTGGATGACAACGGTACGCTGGTAGGCGGTGCCGTGAACATCGGCTGGAAGGTGTTCAATATCCCCCAGGTCATGCAGAAGTATATCAATGTCCCCGTCAAGGCAAACAATGACGCCAACGTGGCTGCCTTCGGCGAACTGTGGCAGGGTGGCGGCAAGGGCTGCAACAATATGGTAGCAGTGACTCTGGGTACCGGCGTGGGCGGCGGTATCATCGTAGGCGGTAAGATCCTCTGCGGTGCCACCGGTGCCGGCGGAGAGATCGGACACATTCATATCGAGGACAATGAAACCGAGGAGTGCGGCTGCCATAACAAGGGCTGCCTGGAGCAGTACGCTTCTGCGACCGGTATCGTCCGTCTGGCGAAGAGACGCCTGGCAGAGGATGATGCGGCGAGCGTTCTGCGCACCGGCGAGATTTCCGCCAAGACCGTTTTCGATGCTGTAAAGGCAGGCGATCCGGTTGCCATCCAGATTGCAGAGAGATTCGGCGAGTACCTTGGCAAGGGACTGGCTGCAGTGGCAGGGGTGGTAAACCCTGAGATCTTCGTCATCGGCGGCGGCGTGTCCAAGGCCGGAGAGATCCTGATCTCCTACGTGGAGCCCGTCTTCCAAAAGTATGCCTTTGAGCAGTGCAGAGGGGCAAAGTTTGCACTGGCAAAGCTTGGAAATGACGCAGGAATTTACGGCGCTGCAGGCCTGATCCTGGGATAAGCAGTATACCCGTCCGGACTGTGTCACCGACACAGCCCGGGGGGAAACATTTTTAGAAAGTTGGTAGCGACATGCAGGATGCACAGCTTCAGCAATTGAAGGCAATACTGTCAGAAGAAAATATCCGTTTGCGGGAACCAATGAACCTACACACGAGCTTCCGGATCGGAGGCCCGTGTGATGTGTTTTGTACCCCCGAAAGTGTGGAGCAGGTTCGGGACACCCTGCGATTTCTTACGAAGGAACAGATCCCCTTCTTTGTACTGGGAAAAGGAAGCAATCTGTTAGTCAGCGACCGGGGCTTTGACGGTGTCGTGGTTCATCTGGGAAAAGGCTTTGATCAGATCCGTGTGGATGGAAATCGGGTCATTGCCCGGGCGGGAGCCGGTCTGGCTGCCATCGCCAGACGCTGTCTGGAGGAAGGTCTGACCGGGTTCGAATTTGCCGCCGGTATTCCCGGCAGCTTAGGGGGAGCCGTTGTGATGAATGCGGGCGCCTACGGCGGTCAGATGGCGGATGTGATAAAGCAGGTGACCGCCATGGACGAGGCGGGAGAGCTCGTCTCTCTCTCCGGGGAAGCGCTGGAGTTTGGCTACCGGGACAGTATCTTCAAGCGGAGGAAGCTGATCGTGCTGGAGGTGACCATGGAGCTTGCACCGGGAGACCGGGATCAGATCGCCGGGACGATGCAGACTCTTGCCACGCTGCGCAGAGAGAAGCAGCCTCTGGAATATCCCAGCGCGGGCAGCACCTTCAAGCGGCCGGAGGGGTATTTTGCAGGAAAGCTGGTGATGGATGCCGGACTGCGGGGGTATCGGATCGGCGGAGCCCGGATCTCCGAGAAGCACTGCGGGTTCATTGTGAATGAGAACCATGCCACCGCCCGTGATGTGCGGGAACTGATCGAGTATGCCCGGAAAGAGGTCCTGCGGCAGTTCGGCGTGGAGCTGGAGCCGGAGGTATTGTTTTTGGGCAGTGATGAATAATTCTTGGGAGAAGGTCAAAGACGCGAGAGGCAAGCACCTTTGACGTGTGATGAGAGAGAAAGGTTTTGAGAGACAGATGAGATTTGTGATTGTGACCGGAATGAGCGGCGGCGGCAAGAGCATCGCCCTGAAGATGCTGGAGGATGCAGGCTTTTACTGCGTGGATAATCTTCCGGTCTCATTGATTGATAAATTTGTGGAATTGATCTCTGTGCCCGGGCAGGTGCTGGATCGGATCGCGCTGGGACTGGATGTGCGCTCCGATCAGTCCTTTGAGGGGGTGACGGAGACTCTGGAACGGCTGCGCCGGGAGGGATACTGCTTTGAGATTCTCTTCATGGACGCATCGGACGAGGTGTTGATGAAGCGATACAAGGAGACCAGGCGTGTCCACCCCCTCTCACCGGACGGGCGAGTGGAGGATGGCATCAGCCGGGAGAGGACCGTGCTGAACGAGATCCGCGGCAAGGCAGACTTCGTCATCGACACCTCCAATCTGCTGACCAGAGAGCTGAAGGAAGAACTGGATCATATCTTTGTGCTGAACGAGGAATACAATAACCTGATGGTGACGGTGATGTCCTTCGGGTTTAAGAACGGAATTCCCCAGGATGCGGATCTGGTCTTTGATGTGCGCTTTCTTCCCAACCCCTATTATGTGGAGGAGCTGAAGCGCAAGACCGGCAACGATGAGGATGTGCAGAAGTATGTGATGCAGGGGGAAGCGGCGGGGCCGTTTTTGGACAAGCTGCAGGATCTGCTGACCTTCCTGATCCCCAATTATGTGAAGGAAGGCAGAAATCGTCTGGTAGTGGCCATCGGCTGCACCGGGGGACATCACAGAAGTGTCACCGTTGCCAATGAGATCTACAGACGCTTCAAGGATCAGGGCAGCTACGGAATGAAGATCTTCCACAGAGACATCGCCCATTAACCTAGGAAAGAGTGAGGGTTTCGTCATGTCATTTTCCGGAACGGTGAAGGAGGAGATGGCAAAGCATTACAGCGCTGCAAGGCACTGTCAGATCGCAGAATTGGCTGCACTGCTGCACTTTTGCGGGCAGTACGGCATCGCCTCCGACGGCACGATGACGATCGGTTTTCAGACCGAAAACGAGAGTGTTGTAAGAAAAGGCTTTACATTGCTAAAAAAAGCATATAATATAGAGAATGGTGTTGCACTGTCCGAGGAGCAGTCCGGAGGACTGTTCCAGAAGATCGGCCCGCTGGAAGAGCCGGTGGGCGGTTTGCTCTTACGGCAGAACTGCTGCAGAAGGGCATTCCTGCGGGGAGCCTACCTGAGTGTGGGATCCATGAGTGATCCGTCAAAGGGATATCACCTGGAATTCGACTGTGATGATGCGCGCAAGGCAGCCCAGCTGCAGGAGGTGATGTCCTCCTTCGGCATTGAGTCCAGAATGATACAGCGCAAAAAATATTTTGTGGTGTATCTGAAGGAGGGGTCGGCGATCTCTGATCTGCTGAACGTGTGCGAGGCACCCATTGCACTGATGGATTTCGAGAACCGGAGGATCCTTCGGGAGATCGGCAATTCCATCAACAGAAGAGTCAACTGTGAGGCGGCGAATATTGTGAAGACGGTGAATGCTGCATCCAGACAGGTGGAGGACATCCGGTTTTTGCAGGAGAACTACGGACTGCAGAATCTTCCGGAGAACCTGCGGGAGATGGCACTGATCCGGCTGGAGTATCCCGATCTGCCATTGAAGGATCTGGGAGAGTTTTTTTCCACACCCATCGGTAAGTCGGGGGTGAATCACAGACTTCGCAAATTGTCGGAACTGGCTGACAAAGTACGAAATACATAATATTTCGGATAAGCAGTATTTGCAGGCGCAGTCGCCTGCGCAGCGTTGAGGAGGAGAAAAAATGAAGACAAAAAAGGTCCGGGTAAATCTGGAGAACGGTCTGGATGTAAGACCGGTGGCACTGTTGGTTCAGGAGGCCAGCAAGTACGACAGCACCATTCACATTCTTGTGGAGAATAAGAAGGTGAATGCCAAGAGCATCATGGGAATGATGAGCCTTGGTCTGAACAACGGTGAGGAGCTGGAGATCGCTGCAGACGGCTGTGACGAAGAGAAGGCCGTGGACGGCATCGCACAGTTTTTGAGCGGCAAATAATGTAATCCCGGGTTACCGCCCGGTATCGGCAGCTGACAGGGCAGGATCGTTTCAGAAGGATTCTGCCTTTTTCTCGTGGGGGGGAAGCTATGGCAAAGAAATTATTATTCATATATAATCCGCGGTCCGGGAAGGCGCAGATCAAGTACAAGCTGAATGACATTTTGGAGACCTTTGTGCGGGCAGGGTATGAGGTTACCGTTTATCCGACACTGAAAACTGGGGATGCCGGGGAACTGGTGAAAAACCGGGATCAGGACTATGAACTGATCGTCTGCAGCGGCGGTGACGGCACTCTGGATGAGGTGGTCACCGGTATGATGCAGAGCGGCAGAAGGACCCCCATCGGGTATATCCCTGCCGGCAGCACCAACGATTTTGCCGGAAGTCTGGGGCTGCCCAAGAGTATGCTTCGAGCCGCCCAGGTGGCGATAGAGGGAAAAGATTTCCCCTGTGACGTCGGATCCTTCAATGACGATATCTTTGTATACATCGCGGCCTTCGGTATTTTTACGGACGTATCCTATGAGACGGATCAGGAGATGAAGAACATTCTGGGACATATGGCATACATTCTGGAGGGCATGAAGCGGCTCCCCTCCGTCCGGAGCTATCCCATGAAGGTCTCCTACAAGGGCTGTACCATTGTGGACGATTTCATTTTCGGTATGGTGACCAACTCCCGGTCGGTGGGAGGCTTTAAGGATATCACCGGCAAAAACGTCAAGATGGACGACGGCGTGTTCGAGGTCACGCTGATCCGCAAGCCCAAAAACCCCATCGAACTGAATGCCATCATCTTTGCGCTTCTGGGCAAAACCATCGATCCTGCCACTATGTACTTCTTCCGGACGGAGGAGGTCACCTTTGAAGCACCCGAGGAGAGCGTGGCATGGACCTTAGACGGTGAGGACGGCGGAAGGCATGTGAAGGTGACCATCAATAATATTTGCAAGGGGATTGATATCAGAGTGAGAATGTGATATATTTAACGATAAGGACGAGCCTGGCTGCGGACGCTTTTGCCAAGTGAGCTGTGCTTGCCAAAGGAAAAATTATAATTTTTTGGAGGTAATTATCATGTTAGTTTCTGCAACAGAAATGCTGAAGAAAGCAAAAGCAGGCCACTATGCAGTGGGCCAGTTCAACATCAACAACCTTGAGTGGACCAAGGCGATCCTTCTTACCGCTCAGGAGCTCAACTCTCCCGTGATCCTCGGTGTATCTGAGGGTGCCGGAAAGTACATGGGCGGCTACGACGTGGTCGTCGGTATGGTGAACGGTCTGATCAAGGATCAGAATATCACCGTTCCCGTAGCACTGCATCTGGATCACGGCAGCTACGAGCACTGCTACAAGTGCATGGAGGCCGGTTTCTCCTCCGTAATGTTCGACGGTTCTCACTATCCCATCGAGGAGAACGTAGCAAAGACCACCGAGCTGGTTGCAGCTGCTCACGCAAAGGGAATCTCCATCGAGGCTGAGGTTGGTTCCATCGGCGGTGAGGAAGACGGCGTTGTAGGTATGGGCGAGTGCGCTGATCCCAACGAGTGCAAGATGATCGCTGACCTGGGCGTAGATTTCCTGGCAGCAGGCATCGGCAACATCCACGGCAAGTATCCTGAGAACTGGGCAGGCTTAAGCTTTGAGACTCTGGACGCAGTTCAGCAGAAGACCGGTGTTCTTCCTCTGGTTCTTCACGGCGGCACAGGTATCCCTGCCGACATGATCAAGAAGGCAATTGACCTGGGCGTGTCCAAGATCAACGTAAACACCGAGTGCCAGCTTGCATTTGCAGCTGCTACCCGTAAGTACATTGAGGATGGCAAGGATCTTCAGGGCAAGGGCTTCGATCCCCGTAAGCTTCTTGCACCCGGCTTTGAGGCAATCAAGGCTACCGTTAAGGAAAAGATGGAGCTGTTCGGATCTGTTGGACAGGCTTAATCACAAATTGATTTTTCAGATCGAGCAGGTGTCTTGCCTGCTCGATTTTTTCTTTTGGGGGAAGGCTGCCGATTTGTCCGGGTGGGTTTCGAAAAAATGAACGGACAGGTCTGCCGGGCACAAAAAGTACTGGCATTCCGGCTGATCTATGATACAATGTAGAAAAACGATTCAGAGGAGAGCTTGGATGAGCAGATTGTGGTATCAACAGCCCGCAAAGATCTGGGAGGAAGCATTGCCCATCGGCAATGGCAGACTGGGGGCGATGGTGTTCGGGGAGATCACTTCCGAGCATTTACAGGTTAATGAAGAGAGTATGTGGTACGGAGGCGAGGTGGATCGCATCAACCCAAATTTCAGGGAAAATCTGCCCTTGATTCGGGAATATCTCCACCAGGGCCGCATATCCGAGGCGGAAAAGCTGATGGACCGGGCAATGTCCGGCTGCCCGGATGGGATGCACCCCTACCAGACCCTGGGAGATCTGTCTTTTTGTTTTGAGGGGATCTCGGGGGAGGTGACCGGGTACGAGAGAAGCCTGTCGCTGGAGGACGCGGTGGCGAGGACTGCCTTTACCGTGGGTGAGACTGTTTACACCAGAGAGGTTTTTGCCTCTCATCCCGGGGATGCGATCGTGATTCATTTTGCGGCAAAGGGCCCGGAGAAGGTAAACTTCTCCGTGAGAATGCGCCGGGGGACCAATTTCGACGGCGTGAAGCAGTTGGGGAAGCAAGGGATCTCTCTGTACGGCAACCTGGGCAGAGGAGGCTATGAGTTTGCCATGGCTCTGACAGTGCACTCCTGTGACGGGGACTGCCGTGTCATCGGAGAGTGTCTGGAGGTTGCGGGAGCGTCTGAGGTGACCCTGCTCTTTACCGCAGACACCACCTACCACTATACCGGTGCTGAATTGGACGCTTCTCTGGATCAGTATCTGGCAGAGCACGGAGAGGAAGAGAAGACCCATCCCTCGGGCTCTGAATATTTCAGGCGGGAAAGACTGATGCAGCAGGGCTGCCAGGCATTTCTGGAGGAGAAAATACTGGATCGGTTCCGGGCTGCAGAGAAGGAAAGTTACCGGAGCATGGTCCGGGCACATGTGTCCGACTACCGGAGTCTGTACGATCGCTTTGTGTTTGAACTGGACGGCATCGAAGGCTGCGACCAACTGCCCACCGATGTGAGGCTGCAAAATGCCAAGGCAGGCAGCTGCGACGTTGGGCTTGGCAAGCTCCTCTTTGACTTTGGACGATATCTCACGATCTCCTGCAGCAGACCGGGAGGACTGCCCGCTACCCTGCAGGGAATCTGGAACAAGGACTTCAATCCCCCCTGGGATTGCAAATATACGATCAATATCAATGCGCAGATGAACTACTGGCATGTGGAGAGCTGTGGTCTGGGCGACTGCCATGAGCCCCTCCTTGACCTGATCGAGAAGGTGCAGGTAAATGGCAGAAGGGTTGCCAAAGAAATGTACGGCTGCCGCGGATTCGTGGCACATCACAACACAGACATTCACGGAGACAGTGCGCCCCAGGACATCTGGTATCCGGGAACCTACTGGACCATGGGGGCAGCCTGGCTGTGCACCCATCTGTGGATGCACTATGAATATACGCTGGATCGGGCATTTCTGAAGAAAGCCTTCCCCATCCTGGCGGAGAGCGCTTTGTTCTTCGTGGATTTTCTGATCGAGCGAGACGGTTATCTGGTGACCAGTCCCTCTGTCTCCCCGGAAAACACCTATCGGCTGCCGAATGGGGAGAGCGGCTCCTGCTGTGAGGGACCTACCATGGATAACCAGATCCTGCGCCATCTGTTCACCGGATGTCTGGAGGCATACAGGGAACTGGGTGCCGAAGCAGAGGATTGTCATGTGGAAGGTGTGGAGAAGGTATCGGAACTGATGGAACAGATCTCGGAATGTATGTCCAGACTGCATCCCACGAAGATCAGCGACAGCGGTCGTATCATGGAGTGGCCCGAGGATTTTGAAGAGGCAGAACCGGGACACCGCCATATCTCCCATCTCTACGGTCTGTATCCCGCAGGAGAGATCACCATGGACGGAACCCCGGAGCTGGCCGCTGCAGCCAGAAAGACGCTGGAGTACCGCCTTGCCCACGGCGGCGGACATACCGGCTGGAGCAGAGCCTGGATCATGAACCATTATGCGGCACTCTGGGACGGAGAGACTGCCTACGCCAACATTGAGAAGATGCTGGGACAGTCTACCTATCCCAACATGTTTGACATGCACCCGCCTTTCCAGATCGACGGCAACTTCGGCGCAGCAGCTGCCATGTGCGGTATGCTGGCCCAGAGCAATCGGGAGCGTATCGTGCTGCATCCTGCTCTTCCCAATGCCTGGAAGAACGGCAGAGTGAAGGGATTGTGTCTGGTGGGAAATATGAAGCTGTCCATGGAGTGGAGAGACGGAAAACTCATAACAGCCGTATTGACTGCCGGCAGTGATATAAATACGCAGCTGTGCTATGCAGGTGAGAAACAGAAGATTCAGATGAAGGCCGGCGAGGAGAAGGTATTCTCCTGGGAAGGCCGATAGAATCAGAAAGAAACCCTAAAAAGGGAGGATGCCAAGGGATGTTACATCCCTTGGCACTTATTATGAAAAAGTTATTTAGTAAAAACAATTAACTGTAACCGGCGAGTTAAGTATCTCGTTTCTATGCTTTTATTCTATGCGAAGAAAATGTCTAAAGAATGATACACAATTGAATATTTGTTGAAATAATTGTAAACAAAAAATGAACGAGGCGGGCCGGTGGGGCGGGCCGGTGGGGACGGTGTTTTTGGTCCTCAGATGTGTCCCTTCCGGCTCTTTTATTAGTCCCTTTTCGAAATTGTGTTCCCGACTAGTCCTGTGTGTCTGTTGCAGACTGTATTGAGCGTCGGTACTTAGGTCCTGTACTGTAGGACCTTATGTACCGCTACGCGAAATCCCAAACGAGAGTGTGTCTGCAATCAGACATGCAGGGCTTGGTCGAAGGGACACAATTCCAAAGAGGGACTTTTATTATTTCCTATTGTGATTTCCCCCGGGATGTGCTACAATCATCTCAAGCAGAAAGTCTAAATTTCAAATCTTTTTTATCACTTCTGTGATTCTTTACACCGCTGGTGTAATCGAAAACTTCGCTGCTTACTTTTTATCATTACAGGCAGGGAGGTTTTGTATATGGTGCGGCCTCCCGGAAACAGGAGGAAGCATGACAGATGCAATCAACTATGAGCAGATCGGCATCACCAATGATGTGATGTTCGGATCGGT
>JAHBAA010000003.1 GCA_018385425.1 Acetatifactor sp. | reverse complement strand
ATATGGTGGGACTGTTCGGGGTGATCTCTCAGGTCAAAAATCTATTGCTGCGGCGGCTTTTGTGTCGTAACCGCCTGGAGGAATGGTTTTCTTTCGTGGTTAAGGGAGAGTATCTGGAGAATTACTCCGCGCTGGGAATCCTGGATTCCATTCTGGCGGAGACCGGTGAATATGAACTGTATCCGGTGGTCAATGCGCAGAACCTTTCCCTGATCAATTATCCGGGCTTTGCCAATGAGAACGAAGAACAGCTGATGGAGATCTACAGCAGAGATCAGCAGGCGGTCTATCGGGATATTATGACCCCCGGGTTTATCACTTCGATCCGGAAGAAGGGCTTGAAGATGACTGCATTTATGACTCCTCAGGTCAATTATGAGGATGACTGTGAGCCGGACGGTGATCTGCTGGACTTCTACCTGCAGGAATTCTATGAGGAAAATATGGAGGCAGGACTGTCTCTTGTCACAGATCCTGCCATCAGTGTGCTGGAGAAGGTGACCAGAGATTATCGGTTCTTTCAGGAACAGGGCAATGTCCCTGTCTTTCAGGCAGTGTACGCAGACCGGATCGATCTGGCGCGGATCGCCCTGGGAAAACCGTTGTGTGCTCAGGTTCGGACCATTGTTTCTCCTATGAAAAAGGAGGAGGACCTGTTGTCCTATGTGGAAGAGAAGGTGACTGCCCAGGGAATTACCTCCGATGGCTTTGAAACCTCCTTCTCTGCGCTTCTGCAGGCCAGAAGTCTGCAGACTGCCCTTGGCTATTCCAATATCGGAATGGACGTGAATCCGGTGATCCGGCCGGAGAGTGAGGCGGACTACTGGGAGAATATCTACGACAGATTTTCCAGAAATATGGAGACTTTGATCGGTGATTTTGACGGTTTTGAGCGAACCACACTCTCGGAGAGCGACCTGAGGGTGCGCAGATTCTTAAATCTGGATTATGATGATTACAAGGATGGCAGCGCCATTTGGCTGACCATCAGACAGCTGGATGAGGAGGCCTGGTTTTTGCTCCGCACCCACGGAGAAAAGGTAAGTACAGTGCAGGGCGGAGAGGCGTACCGATTGGAGGATGGCGCGTATCTTCTGCGCCTGAGAGCCGAAAAGGTCCGCATTGTGCTGGAACCGGACACGCTTCCCGGGATGTTGAAATATTGATGGTGCCGACAGGTATAGAAAGGCTGTTAAGCGATGAAAGTTTGTATTGTGGCAGAGGGCTGTTACCCATATGTGGTGGGCGGTGTATCCAGTTGGATCCACAGCATGATCAATGCATTTCCAAATATTGAATTCGTCATTCTGGCGCTGATCGTGGACAGACAGTCCAGCGGGAAATTTGCCTATGAGCTTCCCGGAAATGTCACGCAGGTCTACGAGGCATACCTGGATGATGTGGACTGGGGAAAACGGAGGTTTTTCCACAACGATCGATTGAATGTGACAGAATTCAGAGCCCTGAGGAGTCTGGTGATGGGATCAGAGGTGGACTGGGATACACTGTTTACGCTGTTCGGGCGAAAGGATATCTCCATCGATGACCTGCTGATGGGGGAGGATTTCCTGAAGATCGTGCGGGAGACCTACGACCTCCAGTATCCCCAGACGGTGTTCTCGGATTTCCTCTGGACCATGCGCTCTATCTACAGACCGCTGTTTCTGGTACTCCAGACGGAAGTTCCCCAGGCGGACATCTATCACTGTGTGGCTACCGGCTATGCGGGTGTACTGGGCAGCAAAGCCAGGTTTCTGTATCATTGCGGTCTGATGATCTCCGAGCACGGTATCTACACCAGAGAGCGTGAGGAGGAACTGATCAAGGCCAAGTGGGTGGCAGGAATCTACAAGAATATCTGGATCGAACAGTTTCGGAAGATGTCCAGACTTGCCTACGAGCGGGCGGATATTGTCACCTGCCTGTTTAAGCGTGCTAAGGAGCTGCAGGTGGATCTGGGCTGCCCCAGAGAAAAAATACATGTCACGCCGAACGGTATCCGGGTGCAAAATTTTGAGAACCTTCCCGGAAAGCAGGAGGAGGACTCCCGTTATGTGGATATCGGTGCGGTTTTGCGTGTCACACCCATCAAGGATGTGAAGACCATGATCCGTGCCTTCGGGTTTGCAAAGGAGAAAATGCCTTCCCTCAGATTGTGGATCATGGGACCTACCGAGGAGGATCCGGAGTATGCGCAGGAGTGCTTTGATCTGGTGGAGACCATGGAGATCCGGGATGTGATCTTCACCGGCAGAGTCAACGTGAGAGAGTACCTGGGGAAAATGGATTTCACCATTCTCACCAGCATCAGCGAAGGACAGCCGCTGACCATTCTGGAGAGCTTTGCGGCACGAAAGCCGGTGATCGCAACGGATGTGGGTAATTGCCGGGAGCTGATCTACGGCCCCGATGATTTCTACGGAAATGCGGGGATACTGACCCATATCATGAATGTGCAGGAGATCGCCAGAGCCATGATCGATATGGCCAGGAATGCGGCACAGAGAGAAGAGATGGGGGAAAACGGTTACAAGAGAGCTGTCAATCAGTACACCATTGAGCAGATGCAGGAGACCTATGCAGACCTGTATCGGGAGGTTGGTGAAAAATATGACAAGCCCTGGTCCGCAGAACCCTTTACACTGTAAGAAGTAGGAGAAGACAACATGGCAGGTATCGGTGTCAAATTAAACAGAATCTTTTCAAAAAATACGATCGCCACAGATCTGGTTGGCTTCGGCTACAGTACGGTTATCACCATTGCACCGATGCTGTTGGTGATCGCCGCCCTGGTGGTGGAGGAGCTCACCCTGGGATTTTCAGGCGTTGGGTTTTATCGCAGAGAGCTGTTCTCCTGCACGATCCTTTACATTTTTATTTTCGGACTTCTGACCGCCTCGCCCTTTAACCCGGTATTGTCCAAGTATATGTCGGATGTGATCTACAATGAGACCTACGAGGATATTCTGCCCTGTTATTATGTGGGGCTGTTGATGAACATCAGCTTCAGTCTGCTGCTTGGCGTTCCCTTCTGCCTCCGGGAATTTTTCGTGGGGAAGGTTCCCATGTACTATGTGTTTACAGGCTTTTGCGGCTATATCAGCCTGGTACTGGTCTTCTATTCCATGCTGTACCTGTCCATCTGTAAGGACTACAAGAAGATCTCCCTCTACTTTACCTTCGGTATGGTACTTGCGGTGCTCTTGTCCTTCGTCTTCGTGTACCTGTTCCGGATGGAGGTTACCTATTCCATGCTGCTGTCGCTGGTGATCGGATTCTTCCTGATCGCCTGTCTGGAGCTGTCGCTGGTGACCAGCTATTTCCGCAAAAACAGCGGCAAATATAAGCAGGTCCTGCAGTACTTTAAGAAATATTGGAAGCTGGTAGGAACCAATTTCCTGTATATTCTGGGCCTCTATATCCACAACTTTGTTTTCTGGACTACAGACGGAAGAATGATCGTTGCCAAAAGCTTCGTCTGCATGCAGCCCTATGACATGGCTACCTGTCTGGCGATGTTTACGAATATCTCTGCGTCGGTCATCTTCATCACCAGAGTGGAGATGTATTTCCACGACAGGTACAAGGCCTATTCCGAGGCCGTCATCGGCGGACGGGGAATGGATATCGACAATGCCAAGAGCAGAATGTTCCGCCAGTTGAACAGTGAACTGATGAATCTGGTCCGCATCCAGTTTGTGGTGACGGTCGTGATCTTTATGCTCTGTATCACCTTCCTGCCCAATCTGGGCTTCGGCGGCATGACGATGAAGATCTATCCCTGTCTGGCAGCAGGCTATTTCGTGTTGTTTGTGATGTATGCTCAGATCATCTTCCTGTACTACTTCAGCGATACCACAGGTTCGCTGTTGACGGCGGTGGTGTTCTGCCTGGGGACGCTTTTGGGCAGCATCTGGGCAACCACACTTCCCATCATCTGGTACGGCTTAGGTCTGGTGATCGGCTCTTTGCTGGGCTGGACGGTGGCCTTCTTTCGAATTCGATATATTGAGCGTCATCTGGAGGGACACATCTTCTGCCGGGAGAGAATCATGAAGGCGGGAGAGGGTGAGAAGCCTTCCAATCTGGTGTTTGACAGATATGCCGCAAAGGAATCGGCAGAAAGGGGATAAAGGATGATTTGGGATTCCGGATTCATTTTGAGATTATTTCTGTGTGCGATCGGGGCTGTCTTGTTGGTCAACGTAGTTTCCTCCCTGGCCAGGCGGAAGATGACGGAGAGCTTTGCGCTGATCTGGGGCGTGATGGCACTTTTGTGCGTGATCGCGGGAATGCTGGTTCGCCCCGTTCTGTTGAACAGCTATATCAGTGCCATCGGTATGATACTGATCATGATGGCGGTGCTCTGTGTGATCGTGGGAGCATATTTTATCAGTCTTCGTATCTCCGAGCTGATGCGAAAGACCCAGGAGCTGTCCATCAATGTTACGCTGCTGTACGATGAAAACCTTCGTCTGATGAAGCAGGTGGAGGAATTGACAGACAAATTGCATGAGGATGAGAAATAGATGAAGAAATTCTTCTTTTGTATCAATACCCTGAGTCGTGCCGGGGCGGAGACCGCACTGTTGGAGTTCATGCGCCGACTGGCGGAAAAAGGGTATGAGATTGACCTGCTGGTCATCACCGGTATCGGGGAGATGGCAGAGGAACTGCCGAAAGGGGTGCGGCTTCTCAACCGGGAATATGCACCGGTGTCCATTCTCAGCGAAGAAGGGCGCAGGCTTCTGAAGAAGCGCATTGTCCGGGCGGCTCTCTCACGGGGAAATCTGTTCCGTCAATTGCCTTCTCTTACGGCAAATCTGCTGGGAATGATCCGCAAGGGGCGCATTCTGCCGGACAAACTGCTCTGGCGTCTGCTTTCCCAGGGGGCAGACGAGACCACAGGGGTCTACGACTGCGCAGTGGCATACATCGAAGGCGGAGCCACCTATTATGTGGCAGACCGGGTGCAGGCGAAGAAAAAAGCCGCCTTCTTTCATGTGGATTACGGCAAGGCGGGCTACACCCCCAAGCTGGACCGGGGCTGCTACGATCGGTTTGACTCCATTTACGCGGTGTCGGATGAGGTGCGGGACAGTTTTCTCCGGGTGTATCCGCAGCATCGGGAGAAGACCTTCGTATTTCACAACCTGTTGAACAGAGAGGGAATCCTTCGAAAAGCCCGGTGTGCAGGGGGCTTTTCGGATGACTATTCCGGGAAAAGGATCCTGACTATCGGACGGCTGACTGCCCAGAAGTGCTTAGAGGTTTCCATCCGGGCCATGAAGCTGCTTGCGGAACAGGGAGTGGAAGCCAGATGGTACGTGCTGGGAGAGGGAGACCAGCGGGATAAGCTGGAGCGTCTGATCGCAGCAAGTCAGCTGGAGGAGCGTTTTTACCTACTGGGTGCGGTGGATAACCCTTATCCCTACTTACAGCAGGCGGATCTGTATGTCCATGCCTCCGGCTTCGAAGGCAAGAGCATTGCCATCCAGGAGGCACAGATCCTGGGAAAAGCGATCCTGGTTTCGGACTGCAACGGCAACAGAGAACAGGTTGTCTCGGGAGCAGACGGGGAGATCTGTCCGCTGTCTGCGGAGGCTGTCAGTGCGGCCATCCGCCGGATGCTTTCCGATGAGGAGCTTTGCAGAAGGTACGGCCAGGCGGCAGCCTTGAAAATGGCGGAGGATTCCTCGGGGCAGGAAGCACTTTCCATGTTCCTGAAGAGAAATATGGAGTAAGATAGACGTAAGACAGACTTTGGGTCACAAACAGCGATGGGCCGGAGGATACGATATGAAGCAAGAGAAAAGGAAGGAATTGTTATTGATCATTCCTGCCTATAACGAGGAAAAGAATATTGGCGGGCTGTTGGACCGGATGAAGGATGCCGGTATTTTTGATCTGGCGGACGTGCTGGTGATGAACGATGCGTCCAGGGACCGCACGGCAGAGGTTGCTGCTGCCCACGGGGCAAGAGTGATCACCCACGTGTTCAACCTAGGGTATGGAAGCGGTCTGCAGCTTGGATACAAATATGCAAGAAAGAATGGTTATCAGTACCTGATCCAGATGGATGCGGACGGACAGCACGATGTCTGCAATGTGAAGGCCATCTATGAGCTGTTGAAGCGAAAGGATGCGTCCGGAAACTGTCCGGATATTGTACTGGGGTCCCGCTTTGTGGAGGGTGCCCCCAAGTATCCCACTTCTCTCGTGAAAAAAATGGCCTATTCCATCTTCCGGTTTTTTATCAGACTGGGAACCGGCAAGAAGTATATGGACCCAACCACAGGGCTGCAGGGGTTGTCCAGAAGAGCCTTCTGTTTCTATGCAGGATATAATCACTTTGATGATATGTATCCGGATGCCAATATGATCATGCAGATGACGTTGTTGGGCTTTTCCGTGGAGGAGGTGCCGGCTGTGATGCATCCCCGCACGGAGGGAAAGAGTATGCATTCGGGACTGAAGCCTTTTGTGTACATGTTCCGCATGACATTTTCAATCTTAGCGGTATGGGTGAGAATCAGACTGTACAAGGTGGATGTGGGAGCGATCAATGAGTTTTCTGAAGAAGATGTTTTGCAGTGATCCTGCAAGGGCGGACAACTTCATACCGGCACTTTTTCAGGAGAGTACCGATGCATGCCGCAACCCGGCGCGAGGGTGGTATCGCATCGTCTATTTTGATGCCGGCAACAGCCCGATCGATCAGTTTGACCAATCCGGTCTAGAAAAGGGATATACGCTGGAGCTGGCAGTGATCGATATCGGTGCATTTCGGGACCGGGATCTGACAGAGGAAGGCTGTGATCACATCCGGGAGATCCTTTCCCGGTATCGCCGCGTGGGACTGCAGGTCGTTCTTCGGGTGGTCTACGACCATGAGGGAAAAGCCCCGGAGCGGGAACCCTTTCTCTTTGGCCAGGTGCAGAGGCATATGCAGCAGGTGGCAGAGATCCTGCGTGATTTTACGGACGTGATCTTCGTCTATCAGGGCGTACTTGTGGGCAATTGGGGAGAGATGCATACGTCGAAGTTCTTGAGTGCAGGCAAGATCAGACAGCTGACGGAGATTCTCTCCCGCACCTGTGGGGATGGATTTTTCCACTCGGTTCGAAAGCCCGTACAGTGGCGGATGCTGCATGATGCCGGGGAGGAGAGCCTCCAGGCGAAGAAACTCGGCACCGGACTGTTTGATGACGGAATCTTTGGCTCAGAGACGGATCTGGGTACCTATGGACATGCTTCGAAGAAGCAGGCGGGATGGACGGGACAATGGCTCCCGGAGGAAGAGCTGGAATTTCAGGAGAAGCTCTGCACCAGAGTACCCAATGGAGGAGAGGCGCTGTATCCGGAGTCGGGAGAGGTGCCCGGTCTGAAGTCGGCAGCGGAGCGGTTGAAGAGAATGGGGGTCACCTATCTGAATGCGGAGTATGATCCTGCGATCCTGGAGCATTGGAGACGGGAGACCTGGACCGACGAGGGACCCTGGCAGGGTGTGGACGGATATACCTATATCGGAAGACATCTGGGTTATCGCTTTGTCCTGCGGGGGGCAGCTGTCTGCAGCGTAAAGAAGGAGAAGGATGTCTGCCTGTTGTCAGGCGTGTTGGAAAACGTGGGCTTCGGCGGACTCTACGAGAAGACCTCCCTCTATCTGAACTGGAGGGAAGAGGGCGGCACAATGCACCGGGATCTTGTGGCGGAGGATCTGTCGGAGAAAAATGAAGACAGACAGGTGGAATTCACGGCCAGACTATACAGACCCATCGGGGAAGTCTCGCTGCAGATGGTGCGTGACAGAGATGGCAGGGCCATCCGGTTTGCAAATGTGGGAGCAGAAGAGACCGGGGTACTGCTGGGTCACTTTCGGGAGGTGACAGTTTGATACGAATCGCTTTTTTCTCCGGTGACGTAACCAGAAGCGGCGGAACCGAGAGAGTATCCATATTGATCGCAAATCATCTTGCACTGAAGGAACAGTTTGAGATCCATTTTGTCAGTCTGTGGGAGGAAAAGCCCCTGCCCTTCTTCGGGATGAACGGCAGAATTACCAGGCACCGGCTGAGCGACCGCAGAGTCCCTCCCGGGGTCGGCGGTCCGCTGTACATTCGGCGGCTGCGAAGGTTTCTGCGGCAGCAGCAGATCGACCTGATTATCGATATCGATACGGTTCTGGATGTGATCGCCGTACCCGCGGCACGAAAGCTTCGCACGAAGGTGCTCTCCTGGGAGAATTTTAACTACCATTATGAGATGGCCAGATGGTACCGCAGAATGATCCTCCAGAGATATACAAAGAGGGCGGATGTGATCGTCACTTTGACCCCGGGGGATCGGGATACCTTCTGCCGGGAGCTTCACAGGACATCCGGTGTCCGCTCCATCTATAATCCGATCAAGGAGATGGAGTATGTGGCCACCACTCACCGGGAGAAGTGGATCGTCACTTCGGCCCAGCTGGTACACCGAAAAGGATTTGACTATCTCTGCCGGGTGGCATCCGAGATCCTGCCAAGGCATCCGGACTGGAAGTGGCTGATTCTGGGAGAGGGCCCGGAGCGAGAAGCCATAGAGGCCTGCTGCCGTGAAAACCATCTGGAGGGGCAGCTTGTGCTGGAGGGACTGGTGGAGCATGTGGAGAAGTATCTGGTGCGGGCATCCGTCTTTGTGCTGACCTCCCGGGAGGAGGGGCTTCCCATGTGTCTGCTGGAAGCCAGAACCTACGGGGTACCTGCCGTGAGCTTTGATATCCGCACCGGTCCCAGAGATATTATCACCGACGGGGTGAACGGATATCTGGTGGAACCCTTTGACACTGCGCAGATGGCCGAAAAGCTGGAGCTTTTGATGGAGGATGAAGCACTGCGCCAGAAGATGGGTGATGCAGCAAAGAAAAATCTGAGGGCATTTATGCTGCCTGATATCGTGAGACAGTGGAGTGAGTTGATAGAAGAGATATGCGGTTAAAATATGCGTTAAGGAACAGCTTTTTCAGTGTGCTGGCACAGATTATTTTAATAGCGATCGGTTTTTGCAGCCAGAGGGTTGTGAATTACAGGATGGGCGAGGAGCTGGTTGGAATGAACAGTGTGATTTCCAACATTATCGCCCTTCTTTCCGTGTCCGAACTGGGCATCTCTACCGCCATCGTGTTTCATCTGTATCGGGCGATGGCGGAGCAGAATGAGAGGCGGATCGCGGAGCTGATGAATCTCTTCCGGTGGGCCTACTGCGTGTTCGCCGGAGTGATCAGTCTCTTCGGACTGGCTGTTTTGCCTTTCGTACATGTATTTCTGAAGGTGCAGAGGTATTCCGTCGGCTATATTCGCGTCCTGTTTTTCCTGTGGATGCTGCGCACGGTGCTTTCCTATCTGCTGTCCTATAAACGATCGGTGCTGATCGCGGATCAGAAGGAATACATTGCCAGCATTGCCGCCCTGTTCGCCAATGCGATGAACTATCTGCTGATCATCTTCATCGTGTCCCGTTTCGGCAATTATCTGGCGGCAATGGCATGCGGCATCGGAGCAGATGCCTGCACCAATCTGTGGCTGATCCGGTATGTGAATCGAAGATACCCCTTTTTGAAGACGATGTCCGATCTGCGGCCTCCCGTAGAGATGGTAAAGACGGTGGTGAAGGATCTGAAAAATATTTTTGTGTCCAAGGTGTCTGAGAAGATCCTGATCTCCACAGACAGTCTGATCATCTCCGCCTTTGTCAGCGTGGCAATGGTGGGACTGTATTCCAATTACACCATGATCAGTCAGTCTCTGATCAACATCGTCACCGCACTGTCCCTGGCGATCCAGCCCACTATCGGGCATATGTTTCTGGACAAGGATATGGGAAAGGACTACAAGGTATTCCGGCAGATCAGCTTCATCTTCTTTCTGATCGCTTCCTTTGCGTCGGTCAGTCTCCTGGCGCTGATGACGCCCTTTGTGGCAGATGTCTGGCTGGGACAGTCCTTTGGACTTCCCCAGGGCATTATCTTATGTACCGCGCTCAACTTCTTTCTGTATACCCTGGGGCTTCCTCTGGAGATGATGATGGGAGTCACCGGTCTGTTCCGGAAAGAGAGAAACCTTTCCATCGCAGTGGCTTTGGTGAATCTGGTGATCTCCATCAGCCTGGCGGGTCCGCTTGGCGTCATGGGAGTTCTCATCGGGACCACTGCCTCCTATCTGGTTCGCATGGTGTACCGGATTCATGTGCTCTTTCGCCTCTATATGAAACAGAAGGTGCTTCCCATTGTGTGGGACACTATTCTCTTCGTTGCGGTTACCGGTTTGGAGGCGGCGGCAGTGCTGTGGCTGAAGGGACAGTTTTACACCTCCGGGACAGCGGCTCAGTTTCTTCTGCTGATGGCAGTCTGTGTTCTGGTGCCCAACGGCTGCAATGTGCTGCTGTTCTGTAAGAGCAGGCGGGCAGCCAGTATTCTGGAGATGGCAAAGAACCTGTTTTCCGCCGACTCCTCGGGACAAAACTGTGAGCTGACGAAGGAGGAGACCCTTTTTCTTGGGCTTACCAGGGAGGCATTGACCGGAGAGCGCCTGCAGGAAAGCTGTACTGCAGGTCAGCTGGGGGCGGTTCGTCAGATGGCGAAAAAGCATGCGGTGTTTCCGCTGCTGTATGAACCCCTTACCGCGAGGGAGGAGACACCCACGTGGATCCTGGAGAGTGTACAGTCCGAAAGTATAGAGCAGGCACAGAAAAGTTATCGGCTGCTGTTTCTGAGCAAATTCCTGGTGGAGGAGCTGGCGAAGAAGGGCGTCCGATCAGTAGTGCTGAAGGGGGCAGCCACCGCGGTGTATTACCCTTGCCCGGAGCTTCGTAAGGCGGGAGATGTGGACCTTCTCCTGCTGGATGACATCGCACAGAAGCAGCTGATCCACTGGATGGAGTCCCTGGGCTTTGTGTTGTCTGCGGAGCAGCACGCCAATCACCATCTGGCCTTTGTGGGGGCGGACGGAATCGAGGTAGAGCTTCACAGAATGTTTGCGGAGCCCACAGATCTTCCGGAGGTGAACCGCTCCATGGAGCGTGCACTGAGGACCTGCGGGGAACATGTGGTGCAAAATGATGCATGGGGCGTGTCCCTCCCCATACTGGATCTGCCCTACCATGGGTATCAGCTGCTCCTACATATGCTGCAGCACTTCCTCTATGCAGGGTTTGGGCTGAAGCTGCTGGCAGATTGGGTCGTGCTCTGGAACAGGACCTGGACGAGGGAGGAGAAGGATACCTTTCGCAAACTGGTGGAAAGCGGCGATCTGGTTCGGTTTACGGAAGTGTTGACCATCATCTGCGTGACCTATCTGGGACTTCCGAGGGAGAATTTCGCCTGGGAGATCCGCCAGACAGGGGAGGAGCCTGCCTTTCTGCGGGAGATCCTGGATGCGGAAGAGTTCGGCGCAGGCAACGGCAGCCGGATGGTGGTGATGCAGGGCGGCGGACTGACCGGCTATATCAGAGAGTTTCATCACCAGATGCATTTGAATTTTCCCAAGGCGGGGAAGGTGTTCCTGTGCTGGCCCGTGACCTGGGGATTGACGCTGATCCGTTTCCTGTACAATAACCGCAGGTTAAACCGGGGCTCTGCAGGGGAGATCATGCGGGAGGCTTCCAGAAGAAGTAAGCTGGCGAGACAACTGGGATTGTTTGGGAGAAGATAGAAAGGAAGGCTTGTATGGGTGAGAAAGCGTATGGCCTGTTGCTGGTGGATGATGACAGAGAGGTGCTGAACATTCACGGAGAATATCTGCGGAGAAAAGGGTATCGGGTGTATCTGGCAAGGAATGCGGCGGAGGCGTTAAAGCTTCTGGATGAGGCAGAGGTGCACTGCATTGTGCTGGATGTGATGATGCCCGGCATGGATGGATTTGAGGCCATTGAGGAACTGAAGAAAAAGACAGAGGCCCCCATCCTGTTTCTGACAGGGCGGGGAGCGGAGACCGACCGGATCCAAGGATTAAGTCTTGGGGCGGAGGACTATATCACAAAGCCCTGCAGTCTGGAGGAATTGGCGCTGCGGATCCGGATCCGCATTCGAAGAAGTCTGCCCACTCTGCAGCAGGATGCCTGTATCGAGTTTCCTCCTCTGCGGGTAAATCTGACGGAACGCAAGGTGTTTCACGGAGAGGAGGAGATCTTTCTCTCCAATCGGGAGTATGAATTGCTTGTCATGTTTGTGCGAAATCCCGGCAGAGAGCTGACCTTTGAGGAGATCGGGCTGAAGATCTACGGCACCTATCTGGAGGAGGACCGCAAGAATATTATGGTGACTGCCAGCAGACTGCGAAAGAAGCTGGAGGGCTATGTTGGATTGGAGCACATGATCGAGACTGTGTGGGGAAAGGGATATCGTTTCCGGGGGGATCTATGAAGAAACAATATGAAAAACCTGTGCTTTCCAGACAACAGCTGGAGGAAGAACTGGTGGAGACCAACGCCAGGCTGCTTCAGGCAAATGAAAGACTGGAACAGATGGAGCAGACCCGCATGGAGCTGTTTTCCAATCTTTCCCATGATCTGCGCTCTCCGTTGACCGCTTTGGTCAGCTCTGTGGGACTGCTGAAATCCGATCCGGAGATGCCGACAGAGCATCGGGAGGAGCTGTTGGATCTGATGGAGCGGCGGCTGCGCTCCATGCAGACCCTGATCAATGATATGCAGCTCCTGACCCGGGTGGAGAATCCGCAGATTCCTTTGAAGCTGCAGCCGGTGGATATGGGGGCATTTCTGGAGGAATTTTTCTGCGAATGTGAGACCGACGGAAAGTATGGAGAGCGGAAACTGGAACTGGTGCTGCCGTCTGCGGGAAAGGCAGTTGTCGCCATCGATCCCGAGCAGATGGCGCGGGTGCTGGATAATCTGTTTACCAATGCATTAAAATACTCTTCCCGGGGGACGAAGATCACCCTGGAGGGTGCCTGTGAGGAGAGTGCCTATCTCATCCGTGTCAGGGATGAGGGGATCGGTATCGGGAGCGAGGATCTGCCCAGAATCTTTGAGAGGTCCTACCGTGTGAGCAAATCACGTTCACCGGAGGACGGCAGCAGTGGATTGGGACTGGCCATTGCCAAGGGTATTGTGGAGAAACATGGGGGAGAGATTGGCTGTGAAAGCAGCTTGGGGAAAGGAACCGTGTTTGAAATCCGGCTTCCCATCAGATAGGAATCTATCAATTTTGATAGGAAACTTGCATATTTCTGTGCTTTTGATATAATGAGTGATGATTGTGAACTATCTTGTAAATTATGAGGAGGATTACGATATGAAAAAGAACTACGTGAAACCGATGATTCTTGCCAACGATGAGCTTGCGGAGGGTATCTATCTGGCAAGCGGTGACGGCGATTGCTGGACCATTTCCGTATCCAAGGATCAGGCAGATGCCGGTAACGGTGCTTCTACCTTCAGAATCCAGGCGAATCATTCTACCAACCTGCAGCACATTTCTTCCAAGACGACGATGGTGATCTCCTTCAACCAGACCATCTCTTCCGCTGTATTTGAGGGCTTCAGCTCCAGCGTCAGCGGCAATACGGTTGTATTGGAGAGACAGCTTCTTGCAGATTCTTACATGAGTGGTGACAACTTCAACTCCATGCTGAGAGTCGTAGGTGAGGATGGCAACACCCTTCAGTGCACCGGTGCTACCATTTCCTGTACCAAGGAAGTCAATGTTCAGGGTAACGGTGGCGACGGCAACTAAGCCGTTTCTGAGTGCTTTCGTTGGCTCTGTCAGTGTTGAATCTAACCGTCCGTTTTTTGCGTACAGCGGGAAACGGACGGTTTTTTGTATGAAACGGGACGCTGCGCATTGCGCAGGGGCTGAAAGTCTGATACAATTTGAACATCAGCCGAAGGTGGAAAGCATCGAGACCTTCTGCCGGAAAGAACGACAACGACCGTGTTGTCAGAGAGGAATCGACAGAAAATGAGTATGGAGAAGATCCGTTTCCTCTGGTCCCGCGTCAAGGCGGGGCGCCTGAAGGAGATGAAGAAACAGACCCTGTGGATCTATCAATATGCCAGAAGATACTGGAAGGCCATGATCTTCTATACTCTTTTGGGCATGGTCGGGGTGGTCGTGTCACTGGGAGGAAGTCTGGTTTCCAGAGACCTGGTCAACATCATCACCGGTCATAAGACGGGGTTGGTCGTGCAGACCTTCGCCATTATGATCGGGCTGAATGTGGGCAATGCGGTGGTGAATCAGATCGCCGGATATGCTTCCAATTGGATCAGCATGAAGGTGGACGCGGAGATTCGCGCCGATATCTTTGAGAAGATCCTGGTGACAGACTGGGAGAGTCTGACCAATTATCACACCGGGGATCTTCTGACCAGATGGGGGACGGATGCCTCCGCCATTTCCTCCGGGGTGCTGAATTATGTGCCCAACCTGATCATCTATTCCTTCCGATTTATCAGTGCCTTTGCGGTGGTGCTGTACCACGACGCCACCTTTGCCTTCTTCGCCTTTTTGGGCATGCCGGTGAGTCTGATCCTGTCCAAGACGCTGATGCGCAGAATGGTGAACAACAATCAGAGAAGCGCCGCCATGAATGCCAAAATGTCCGGATTCAACCAGGAAGCTTTTTCCAATATTCAGACCATTAAGGCCTTCAGTCTGATCGACCTGTATGTGAAGAATCTAAAGCGTCTGCAGAAGGAGTATATCTCCATGCGGCTGGAGTTTCAGAGAATGTCCATCTGGACAGGGATCCTGATGACCACGGTGGGGCTGCTTGTCTCCTATGCCTCCTACGGCTGGGGAATCTATCGGGTGTGGAGCGGTGCCATCGATTACGGTACCATGACCATGTTTTTGAATCTGTCCGGGTCTCTGACCAATACCCTGAGCAATCTGGTCTCTCTGGTGCCTACCGCCATCGGCATTACTACCTCCGCCGGCAGGCTGATGGATATTGTAGAGATGCCCAGGGAGGATTACAGCAGGGCAGAGGATGTGAAGTGTTTCTTTGAAAGACACAGGGAGTCCGGCATCGGGCTTCGCATGGAGGATATCAGTTATGCCTACAAGGGCGGCGATCCGGTCTTTGAACACGCCCATATTCAGGCATACCCCCATGAGATCGTGGCTTTGGTAGGACCCTCCGGAGAGGGAAAGACGACCATGCTAAGGCTCCTGCTCTCCCTGATGAAGACAGCTTCCGGAAACGCAGTGATTCTGGCGGGAGACGGGTCGGAGACCTTTGAGATGTCCCCTGCCACCAGAAGTCTGTTCTCCTATGTGCCCCAGGGCAATACCATGTTTTCGGGAACCATTGCGGAGAACATGCGCAATGTGAAGCCGGATGCCACCGATGAGGAGATCATCGAATGCCTGAAGCTGGCCTGTGCCTGGGAGTTTGTGGAGAAATTGCCCAAGGGACTGATGACGGAGCTGAAGGAACGGGGCGGCGGCCTGTCTGAGGGACAATCCCAGAGACTGTCCATTGCCAGAGCACTGATCCGCAGATCTCCCATCCTGCTGTTGGATGAGGCCACCTCCGCCTTGGATGTGGCGACAGAGCGAAGAGTCCTCCACAACATCATGCAGGATACCTATCCCAGAACCTGTATTGTGACCACCCATCGACCTACCGTGCTGGCGGCCTGTACGAGAGTCTATGCCATCAGAGACAGGCAGTGCGTTGTGCTTGGTCCGGAGGAAGTGGAGGAGATGCTCAGAACCTTCTGACGGGTCCGATAGAAGAGAACAGGCTTGTGACCCTTGTGGGGCACAAGCCTGTGCAGTATCTATTGCAGTTTTTCATCGAGATATCGCTTCATCACATGGGCAGCCGTGGGCTCTTTGGTGCAGAACAGTCTGCAGACCATTGTTTCGGAGACGATTTCCTTCGTGAGGCAGAGATTCTTTTGGAACAATGCTTCTGTCCAGGCAGGGGAGATCAGGCGCTTGCTGACGGACAGGATCCTTTCCTCGGGGGATAACTCCTCCACATGATCTGTCACATCCCGGGACAGCAAGATGATGCCGCCCAAGGGGTAGGTGCCGCTGTCGGTGATGCCGCTGGTGCCGCACCAGGGAATTCCCTTTACCACAGGTCCTTTCCGGGTGTTTTGGATGAGATTCAGGTCTCCGTTCAGAATCGGTGTGTGATGGAGAGTATGCCACAGGTTCACATGGGTGGACTTCCCCATACCGGAATGACCGGAGAAGAGATAGGCCTTTCCCTGATAGAGGATGGAGGCGGAATGCAGAACAAGCATATTCCGCTGCCATGCCAGATAGAGGAAGCTTTGCCGCAGGGCATGGAAAAACTCTTCCCGCCCCACCGCTTTCTCGGCGTGAACGTACCGATAGACGGCAAGCTTTCCGTTTTTGGCGAGACTTAACTGTTTGACGCACTGATTGGAAGGAAATTCCATTTCGAAGGAAGCGGCACACTCTGTGATCCTCAGATGAGGAGTGTGGAGCAGTACCGTACCGCCCGTGGGAGCTTGTCTCTTCATCGTCAAAACCACACGCATATCCGCCAGATCATGGGGATCCGGGATCTCAAAGTCGGGGAACAGTCCCTGAAGCTTGTCCACGGGACCGTCGATCTGCAGTGTCATATCTGCGATGCGCAGAAACAGGGAGGTCTCTTTCCGGGCGAATCCGATGGAACCCTCCAACAGGATCCCTTCCCGGAACAGATGGTCCACAAAGGTTCTGATATCCGCGGAGAGCCCGGCAGTCTGCTCCCAGGACAACTCGTAGTAGGAGGCTGCCTGCGCTACCAGCTCTTCAAAGGAATAGTCCTGTTCCAGAAGATGCCACAGCACTTCACCGGTCTCATTGATGGCCACGCTGCGCTTGTGCTCCGCGATGGC
The DNA here is from genome assembly GCA_018385425.1 of Acetatifactor sp. Lineage (GTDB taxonomy): Bacteria > Bacillota > Clostridia > Lachnospirales > Lachnospiraceae > Acetatifactor. The sequence goes on along the minus strand of JAHBAA010000003.1, from coordinate 663 downwards.
CTGACCGAAGGGAAGCAGATAGGGTGTGTTGTTGATTCGCTGCAGGGTATAGCAGGGGTTTCGTTTCATGGGAAGGACCTCCTTTGACTGATGAGGAAGGTTGACTGTTCTATGAATTGATTATAGCAAAATAAGACAAAGACCGCAACAGAGGAATCCGACGAAGGGAGGAAAAACGGAATGGAAGAAAAGAAGAATCCGGAGGCACTTTTGCTGGCAGGCAATACGATTCAGATCGTCCCTTCCGGCTACAGTATGTATCCCCTTGTCAATCCAAACCATGGGGATGCCGTGATCCTGGAACCCCTCGGTGACCGCAGGCCGAAGAAGGGAGAGGTGGTGCTCTTCAGACGCTGCAGTACTGCAAACCCCGGCGAGGGAGATCTGCTGGTGCTGCACCGCATTGTCAGGGTCACCGCCGAGGGCTATTATCTGGTGGGAGATAACCAGTCTCAGCCGGAAGGCCCGGTAGAACGCAGTCAGATGTGCGGCGTGATGACCGCAGTGGTCAAGAGAGGGCGAAGACTCTCGGTAACAGACCTGCGCTATCGGCTGCTTTGCGGACTGTGGCGGTTCTTTCTGCCCATACGGCCGACTCTGCTTCGGTTCGCCGTCTGGTGCAGGAAGAGAATCCTTCGGAGGAAATAGGACGGTTCCTTCCAA
>JAHBAA010000147.1 GCA_018385425.1 Acetatifactor sp. | reverse complement strand
GTTCCAAACTGCTCACAGACCACTGAATATTCTGCCGTGGACTGTCCGGTCTGCAGGGTTCGCTGGTAGAGCAGGTCTGCCAGTTCTTCCCAGACCCCGTTCAGATCCACATCCACGGCCTTTGCCGCCTTCTCCAGAGGCTTTGAGTTGCAGGTCCAATAGCCTCTCCAGTAGTTGTCTGCGAAGGTGTCCCGCAGATACAGTTTTCCCTCCACAGCGCTCTCACAGGTCACAGTCAGCACTGTTTTGTCCTCAAATTCCGGCTTTCGATTGTCCAGGTGCGGTGCCTGAAGCAAGCCCTGACCCACAGGATACTCCTCGAGAAATTTTTCCGCTTCTATCTGAAACTGCCGAATCTTCTCGCTCTTAGAGATGAGGTCCTCCCCCTTCTTTCCGGCGATCCAGCCGGAAAACAGCAGGATCAGAATTGTGATTCCCAACGTCACAAGCCGAAGTCGAAACGCAAGTCCCCGCACTCCCCCGAAATAGAACAGAATCATCAGCAGAAAAAACAGTCCCATAGACGGGATCCCGGGGGTTTTTCCCACCAGCATCTCCAGTGTCAGAACCAGAGCAGGCGGCAGAGCCAGAAAATAGGTTCTGCGCAGCTCCAGGCATAAAGCCAGACTCAGGCTGATCAGCAGCATACACCCGAAAGCCAGTGCCGGGATACACCCCTGTTCCTCTCCGGGAGGCAGTTCCAACTGCCGTCCGTAATAGCTGTTGACGCTCTGCAGGTACCGGTTCGCCAGATACAACAGCCCTCCGGACAACCGTTCCGCGTCAAAAAAGATCCTCCAGCCAACCCACACCAGTGCCGTGGTAACGCCGGGAACCACAATGCCCTGTCCCCGAAAGGCCAGATAATGCATCTGCAGTCCGATGGCAGCCACCACCAGAGCCGACCACAGGAGCATGCCCAGAATGGCCTTCATCGGAAGTTCCAGCTCTGTAAAGCAATCCTTCAGCATTCCGTTTGCTGAGATCAGGGTACCCGCTGCCGCCAGAAGACCGGATCCGTATGTACTAATCACGCCAAGTGCGCTCTGTCTTCTCTCAGACAACAATTTCTTCATCCTCCGCAAAACGTGTGTAACGATCTAACACAAAGGTCCGCAAATACTGCTCTCCCCGATACTTTCCGGCATATTCCTCCTCCAGATCAAGGGAACAGGACAGATCTCCATCCCGCATGTATTCCGTCAGCGCACCGTAGAAGCTCTCCTCATCGTCCACTCTGGCCCGAAGCAGTTCGGAATGGCTGACACTCTGCCAACAGACATAGTGGGGGCAGCCTGCGTCCATCAGGGAAAAGGACAGGGCCGCATACTCCTCCGGGATGGCATCCTTCAAAAACAGAACGATGGGACACGCCCTGGGCAGGCTGTTTTCCCGAATCATCAGCTGATCCAGCCTGGCAGACAGCTTCCAGTGTACGCTCTGCAGTTTGTCCCCGTCCCGAAACTCTCTCACGCCAAAATTCTCCGCAGGGTCATACCCCGGACGGAGTTCATCGTACACGTCCGCATCCCCATAGAAATGCAGCACGCCCTCTCCCAGCCGAACAGGAATGGTATGCAGGGAGGGAAGCACCAGCACCAACTCTCCGCCCTTGGGACATTTCACCATAAAAAACAGTCCGAAGAGATCATAGACCCGCATGCTGATCAGCTCCACCTCAAAGCAGCCTACCCCCTTCAGGGGCAGTTCAAAGTTCTCCTTCTTCAGATCCAGCCGAAAGGACTTTCCGGTGCTGCTGCCCCGTCTCCTGCAGCGCAGCTTCATGGAGATCCTGCCGATGGGCAGCCTGGTGGTGCAGCTTAAGATCACCTGCCCCCGCAGGGTGCTGCCCTGCTCCAGCACAGAGATGGGAATATTCAGTTTTCCGCTGATACGTCTGGTCTGATACCACAGATAGCAGAAGGAAAGCAGCATGATCAGTGCTTCCGCTATGGCCAGCATCAGTATGGATTTGCTGAGATAGATCAGCCCCAGATAGATCGTAGCAGCAAGCACCAACAGTCCGATCAAAAAGCTGCCCATGGATCTCCTCCCGCCTTTTCCGCGTTAATGATTCGTCTACCGATAGGTCGTAGGTTTCTTCACTTCCTGCAAAATATCACCGATCACGGCGGCCGCAGTCACTTTGGTGGCTCTGGCCTTGGAGTTTAACACCAGTCTGTGCTTCACCACGTCCGCAAACACTTCCTCCACGTCCTGAGGTACACAATAGTTTCGTCCCTGCAGAAAGGCCCAGCCCTTCACCATGCGCACACAGGCGATGGTGCCTCTGGGACTGACTCCCAGCTCCACGTAACCGTTATTTCTGGTGGCCGCCATCAGCTTGACGATATAAGTGTAGAGATGATCGTGCAGATAGATCTGTTCCACCAGCTTCCGCATTTCCGCCAGTTCCTCCGCCCGGATCACGGCATTCAATTCTTTCACGGACAGGCTGGTGCTCTTCCCCTTTGCGATGGCTACCTCGTCCTTCAGCTGGGGATATCCCATACTCATACAGATCATAAAGCGGTCCAGCTGAGACTCCGGCAGCAGCTGGGTACCCGCACTTCCCTTGGGATTCTGGGTAGCTACCACGATGAAGGGATCCGGCACCAGATATCTGGTACTGTCCACCGTGACGATGCCCTCCTCCATGACCTCCAGAAGCGCCGACTGAGTCTTGGGCGAGGTACGGTTGATCTCATCCGCCAGAAACAGGTTGCAGATGACCGCGCCGGGGTGATAGACAAATTCGCCTGTCTCCTTATGATACATCTGAAAACCGATGATATCCGCCGGCATCACATCCGGGGTAAACTGCACACGCCTGTTTTCCAGCGCCATTGCCTTGGAAAACGCCATGGCCAGGGTGGTCTTGCCCACACCGGGCACATCCTCGATCAGAATATGTCCCCCGGCCAGAATCGCCGCAAACACCTTCTGTATCTGTTCATCCTTACCTGTCACACTTTTTTTCACCTCGGAAATGACCATACCGGCCTTTCCGTAAGCTGCATCCAGATCCATATTTCCTCCCATCCGCCATCAGGCTTTCAAAATCCGGAAACCACAGGGACAGGCTCCTTGGTCCCAACGGACGAAAGAACCTGTCCCCGCAGCATAAATCCGATCCTATTATCTTCGTCTCCAGGTAGTTCTGGAGAATAAAATCAAAACAGGGAATATTTCCAGTCTTCCCGCAAGCATATCCAGTATCAGCACCAGCTTGGAGAAGGTGCTGTAAGCCGCATAGTTGCAGGTCGGTCCCACCAGTTCAAAGCCCGGTCCGATATTGTTGAAGCAGGCCAACACTGCAGAGAGATTGGTGGTGATGGAATGCCCGTCGACGGATACCAGCAGAAAGCTGCAGGCAATGATCAGACAATAGGCTGCCAGATAGGCGTTGGTGCTTTGGAGCACCTTCTCATCCACAGGTTCTCCGTTCACTCGAACAACTTCCACATGCTTGGGGCGAACCACCTGATGTACACTTCTGCGCAGGCTCTTGATCACCAGCAGCACTCTGCCGCACTTGAAACCACCGCCGGTACTGCCCGCGCTGGCTCCGATGATCATCAGCATCAACAGGATCGCCTTGGAAAAACCGGGCCACAGATCAAAATCCACGGTGGCAAATCCGGTAGTAGTCACAATGGTTGCCACCTGGAATGCCGCATGCCGCACAGTCTCCCCCAGAGTACTGTAGAAGCCCTTCAGATTCAGTGTGATCAGCAGGATACTTCCGGCCACGATGCCAAGATACAGTCTGAGTTCCTCATCCTTGAGCACACTCTTGAACTGACGGATGATCAGCAGGTAGTAGCAACTGAAGTTCACGCCGAACAGCAGCATAAAGACTGTACAGACATTCTGGATATATGGGCTGTAGCCGGCAATACTGTCATTGCGGATACCGAAGCCTCCCGTGCCTGCGGTACCGAATGCAGTACAGATCGCTTCAAATAAGGACATTCCGCCAAGCAGCAGAAAGATCACATTCACGATAGTCAGCACAATATACAGCCTGTACAAAATGCTTGCCGTCTGCTTCATCTTCGGCACAAGCTTTCCCACATTGGGCCCCGGGCTCTCCGCACGCAGCAGATGCATGGTGAAACCGTTGTCGGTTCCGCCCACAGAACTGATCGCCAGCAAAAACACCAATACACCCATGCCACCCAGCCAGTGGCTGAAGCTTCTCCAGTAGAGAATGCCCCGGGAGACTCCCTCTACATAGGGCATGATGGATGCTCCGGTGGTGGTAAAGCCGGATACGATCTCAAAGAATGCGTCCACGAAGTTCGGGATCGCCCCGGAAAACCAGAAGGGAAGACACCCCACAAGACTCATCACGATCCAGCTGAGTCCCACACAGGCCAAACCTTCCTTGGCATAAAATTTGTTTTGGGAGCTGCGTCCCCAATAGCTCAAAAACAGGGAAAGCACCAGCGTGATCGCCATGGAAAAAGCAAAGGCACGTACTACCTCCGGTTCCCCATCCCACAGGGCCAGGAACAGGGAGGGAATCATAAACACTGCTTCCACCATCAGGATCTTGCCGATGAATTTTCCCACCATACGATAATTCATGGAAACCTCACCGCGGGGAATCCTTTTCCCCTCATCCTCCAGTCATACTAAGAAAAAAAGCGAAATCAAAAATAACCGAGACAACTCTTACTGGAAAATATCGTTAAACTGGTAAACCTGTTTTCCTCTGTCGGTCACAACGATGACTCTGTCCCCCTTGTCAAAGAAGGAATTACCGTTGGGGATCTCCAGCCTGGAGCCCTTGGTGATACAGGCCATACGGACACCATTCCTCAGACGCACATTTTTCAGCGGTTCTCTGCAGTGCAGGGCGCTTTCCTCCACCTGAAACTCGATAGCCTCCGCCTGACCGTCTGCAATGGCGTGAATGGAGAGTGCCGCCCCCTCCTGATTCTGCATGGCGCGGACATAACGAAGAATGATATTACAGCACAGCTCCTTGGGGCTCACCACGCTGCCCAAGGCCACATTTCCCAGGATGGTAGCATTGTCCAGTCTTCCCAGCTTGGTGATGACCTGGGGCACTCCCGCTCTGGCGGCATACAGAGATACCACCATGTTCAGTTCATCCAGACCGGTCAGTGTCACCACCGCATCACAGTCATTGAGCCCCTGACTCTCCAGCGTATACTGACTGCTCACATCCCCGGTAAAAATATCGATCCCCGGAAGCATCTTGGCATACTGCAGGCATCGGTCCGGATCCTGCTCGATGATCTTCACATTCATACCGCTGCCCATCAGTTCCTTTGCCAGATAGATGCTGACACGTCCACCGCCGCAGAGCAGCACGTTTTTTACTTTGTGGGTGATGATACCCAGATTTTTCAACAGCAGTGCCAGCTCATCCGGAGAGGCTGTCACGAAGATCCGGTCTCCGCTGCGAAGGACAAAATTACCGTCCGGAATGACGCTTGTTCCGTCCCGCAGTACAGCACACACCAGAATCTTGCACTTTACGATGGAATGAATCTCCGCCAATGCCGCGTCACAGAGCTTGCTCTTCTCATCCACCCGAAGTTCCACGATCTCCACACGGCCCTTGGCAAAGGTATCTCTCTTTAAGAAGCCGGGGTATTTCAAAAGTCGGGCGATTTCTTTGCCTGCCTGTTTCTCCGGGTTCACAGCCATGGACAGGCAGTAGGTGGAACGAAGATCGTAGATCTGGTTGGCATACTCGGGATTACGGATCCTGGCGATAGTATGAAGCTTCGGGTTGATTCCGTGAGCGGTCATACAGCACAACAGATTCACCTCATCCGCCCCGGCTACGGCGATCAGCAGATCTGCCTCCTTTACGCCGGCCTTCAAAAGAACATCCATGGCTACGCAGTTGCCCTGCACCACCATGATATCATATCTCTCCTCACTGGATTCCAACACCTTTGGGTTGGAATCGATCAGCGTCAGATCGTTTCCCTCGGCAGAAAGCTGACGGGTCAGAGTTGCCCCCATCTTGCCTTCCCCTGCGATGATTATTTTCACTTGTCCATCCTCCGACAGATAACATTCTTCTATTTGACAATTCTTCGAACTGCCAGGATCGTACGGTACTGTGCCTTGCTTACCTTGATTCCGGTCTTCTTATTGCTGGCGTGAACGATCATGCCGTTCCCGATATACATTCCAACGTGTCCGTCATAACAGATCAGATCCCCGGGCTGGGCATTGGCATACTCTACGCCGGTGCCTGCACTTCGCTGCAGGAAGCTGGTCCTGGGAATGGTCATCCCGAAATCCTGGTAGCAGCGATAGGTGAAGCCGGAGCAGTCCGCTCCCTTGGTCAGGCTGGTTCCACCCGCTACATAAGGGTTGCCGATGAACTGGCAGGCATACTTGGCAATTTTCTTGCCCAGATCACTTCCGTTTGCCGCATCGATCATCGCCGAATAATTGGTTTCGGAGATGGTAATATTGTTCCCCATCTGCTGTCTCTTCTGCTCTTCCTCCAGCTTCTTGATCAGAGCCTTATCCGCCTGGATCTGTTTCTTCACCGCATCCGCGGACTTCTTGGCTGCCTTGATCTGCGCATCATAATTGGCGGATTCCTTCTTCAGCTTCTCCAGCTTGACATCCAGATCCGCCTTCAGCGCATCCAGCACCGCCTTGTCATCCTCCAGCTGGACCTTGTCCTGCTCCAGACCGGTCTTTTGCTCCTCCAGATAATCCCACAGATCATGGACATTATTCTTCGTCTCTATAAAACAGTTCAGGCGAAACAGACTGTATTCGTAGATCTTCTCCACAAAATCCATTTGATTCAGGATATCCGACAGTCCCTTGCCGGCAAGCATGGCATTGATGTAGTCCGTCTCCTTGTTCTCATACATCATGCGGGCATAGTCGGTCATGCTGTCTCTCTGGTCATTCTCCCTGACCACGGCAGCCTCGTACTCCACCTGAGTCTCACCGATCTGAACGCGCTTCTCTTCGATAGCGGTCTCTTTTGCAGCAATTTCCTCCTCCTTCACGTCAATGCTTGCAATGGTGTTGATGATCTCGGCATTCAGGTCGGAGATCTGCTCCTCCAGAATATCCTGTTCATCCTCCAGTCCCGCGATCTGGTTCTGCCATTTGTTCAGATCGTTCTGGTGCTGGTTCAAATTCTGTTGTACCTCTCCGATGGTAGTCGCAAAAACACTCAATACACTCCCCACGGAGAGAACAGTCACAAGTCCCAGCGTCATCACTAAATTCTTAAAACGTCTCATATTCTCACTCATATGAAAAGCATACCACATATCGGTATGCTTTTCATCATAAATTTTATTAAGGTTTCAGTTTTTGTACCGGATTGCTGCGTGCTGCGCACTCCCGCAAGCAAGCTTTCTATAGTTGGTGCGTACCAGATTGCTGCGTGCTGCGCACTCCCGCAAGCAAGCTTTCTATAATTGGTGCGTACCGGATTGCTGCGTGCTGCGCACTCCCGCAATCCTCAAGAACATTCGCACTCCGCTCATTTTCTTCGAAAATGGCTCCCTGCTCATGTTC
>JAHBAA010000123.1 GCA_018385425.1 Acetatifactor sp. | reverse complement strand
TTCGGCCACGGTTGGAGCAGCCTTTGAGGCCTCCTTCCAGGGGATACAGGCGATTGCTTTTTCCGAGGGGACGGAAGAACATCATGAGGTGACTGACAGATATCTCTTCCGGATCATGCAGGAATTGATTCAGAAACCGCTTCCGGAACAGACCATCTGGAATGTGAATTTCCCAAGCTGTAAACCGGAGGAGTGCGGCGGAGTGTTGCGGGAACGAATTGTTTCCAGGGATGTATTCTATCAGGATCATTATGACGAGACGGTACTGGAGGATGGGAAAATATCTTATCGGGTTGTAGGAGTCCGGAAGTATGAGGCTTCACCCAATACAGACTTGCTGGCAATTCTGGAGAATTATGTTTCGATTGGAACGGCAACGAATATTTCTTAGCACTGAAAGGAAGAAAAAAATGAAGAGACAGAGATTCGTGAAACTTGTATGTGCATTTGTGATCAGTAGTTTGCTGGCAATCACTTTTTCTCCGCTTCAGGCGGAAGCTGCAGGGAAGAAAAGCAGTAAGGTCGATTTGACTTATGTCAGTCAGGTGTTTGATGCGGAGTATTACTATAATCAGTACAGTGATGTTGCCGATGCTTTCGGGAGAAACAGGGATAAACTGTTGGAGCATTATGTTACTTATGGAATCAGAGAAAGAAGAAATGCCAGTGCTACCTTCAATGTGACGACTTATAAGAACAATTATGCCGATCTGAAGAAGGCATTTGGCTCAGATACCTTTGCTTATTTTCGCCATTATATGGAATATGGCAAAGCAGAGGAACGGAATGCAATTGATGTCCTGGTGGAACCGGAACGATCGGAGGCAGGCACAGTGATTTCTTCCTACACGACTCACTTTGATGCAGCGATTGCGAGAGCTACCAATGTGCGGTTGGCAGCAGAACAGGTCGACGGCAGAGTGCTGCAGCCACAGGAGACTTTTTCCTTTCTGGGGAGCCTTACTCCCAGAACCAAGGAGAATGGGTATGTTGTCGCTACTGTCTTTTCCGGTGGTAAGGTGTCGAAGGGAATCGGCGGTGGAATCTGTCAGGTATCCTCTACGATTTATGCGGCTGTATTGGGAACTGACTGCCGTGTGGATGAAAGACATGCGCACTCCCTGGGCGTTTCTTATGTCCCGAAGGGAATGGATGCGACGGTGTCCTCCCCTTCTCTGGATTTTCGGTTCACCAATACATATGAACAGCCGATGTTGATCGGTGTCACGGCAAGTGATGAGGGTGAGTTGACCGTAACGATTTCACTTCAATAAGGGATCCACTTTTACGTAAGCTTGTGATATTGGGTGGAGGGAACTTCGGAGCCATGTTCCCTGCGGCCCTATCTTACAATATTGTAAGATGATAAGTCATTGATCTGTAAGAAATGTATGGTAATGTATAGTTATCAGAGAAAGGAGAGGTACCATGCAGGATTACAGACAGATGGCAATCAAATATATCTACAAAAATAAAAGAAGGGCTGTGCTGTGTGTGCTTGGCATCACCATGAGCGCTGCTCTTCTTTTTGTGTTTTTAAATTCTGTGGAAACCTATCTGGCAGGCTTCCGGGCACAGAATGCAGCGTTTTACCCCGAGAAAGACCTGCGGGAGATCATCTACATAATCCGCCTCAGTGCCTGGTTCGTTGCCTATCTGTTTACCATATTGGGAGTGGGGGTGGTTCGAAATGCGATTCAGCTTCTCCTGATGGAACAGATCAAGGACTTCGGGATGCTACGTTGTATCGGAGCGACGAAACCACAACTGAAAAGTTATGTCTACACCATCGGTTTTGCACTGGAGGGTGTGGGGCTGCTGTTCGGAATTGCAACCGGTTTTGGCATTTATTCTGTATTGGCCAGCCGTATGAAATGGGATGCCGGTTTCTACGGAATCGCACTAGCACTGATCCTGATTGCATTTCTGGGCGATATGGTGTTTGCCATGGAGGATTGCTGTAAGGTGATCAAGCATATGACTCCTGTAGATGCCGTTCGGGGAAAATATAAGATCCGGGAGGAGAAGATCAAGGTTCACGGGAAGAGTGTCTGGGGCATTTTGTTCGGTGTGGAAGGAGATTATGCTGCAAAGAGTCTAAAGCGTAATCCGAAGCGTTATTGGATCTCCGTTTTTTCCATTGGCATGGGAATTGCTGCGGTTTGTCTGATGGTAGCCTTTGAGACCATGCTGGAAGAGTATGCGGTAGGTGCAAAGGGAAACTGGGGGACCTATCAGTTTGGCGTTGTATCCTTCGCTGCTGCCGATACGACGGCAGAGGACCAGCTGAATCATTATGTATTTCGAGAGGAACAGGTTGCATTGATCGAGGGGCAGAAGAATGTGAAGAAAGCAAAACCGGTACATGCGGCAAGGCTTCATGCAACCGATCCCAGAATTTTGGAAAAGCATGTAGAAATGGATTTTCGTCTGGCATGCCCTGGGGCCACCTGGTTTTATTACAATCTCCCGCATTTGGAGGAGGAAGGGGCGATGATGCAGATGGCTACGACCGTGATATCCCAGATCGATTTATTCGGGTATGACGAGGAAGACTATGGCAGACTGAAAAAATACCTGACAGAGGGAACCCTACAGCTTAGCGAAAACGGAGTCATTTTGGTAGGCGGCACCAGTGTGGTGGTGGAAAATGAAGATACATTAAACGGCAGGCAAACCATTATGAAGATGACCGATTATCAGGTGGGAGATACCATTGAGGTGCTGGACTATCAGCGCTACGCTGAGAAGCTGCAGGAACGACTGCAGGAATTTGCCGGTGAAGAAAATCTGCTTGAGAAGATACGAGCTCAGTATGACTGCTATCAGGAATGTCTGGCGGAAGGTCTCACGAGAACCTATGTGATTGAAGGAATCATTGAGAGAGATCCCAATATCGCAGTCGAGGTCGATCAGAATGACCGGGTGGATAATTTTATTCGGCTGATTCTTCCGCTGGAGCGGTTCACTTTAGATACCGGTCTTTCGGAGGACTATCCCTGCGGAACAGTCTTTTCCATGAAAGGAAAGAGCATTGGAAATCTTTTGGACATTGTATATGCGAGCAAGCCTGTTTCGGTTGATGGACTTCGGATACGCTATTTGAATGTGCTGGATGAAATAGGGATCTTTCGGTACGTGATCCTTGCATTTACCGGAGGAGTCGTATTCATCGTGGTGATGAATCTTTTGAATATGCTGAACATCACTTTCAGCAATATGTATCTTCGCAGGCAGGAACTCGCTCAGCTTCGCGTGCTGGGTATGAGTGAGAACCGTTTGCTGTATACGGTGCTGCTGGAGGGAGTGATCATAGCGATCGGTGCAGCACTGATTGGTCTGCTCTTTGGGTATCTTGCATT
>JAHBAA010000067.1 GCA_018385425.1 Acetatifactor sp. | reverse complement strand
AACAATCTGAGGAGATTCCTTCCTCAGAGACTGCTTCGGAGCCCTCCGATGCGGGAGAAGAAGAGAATACCAATGCGTCCCAACAGGAGGAAGCATCCGAGAGCGGTTCGCAAGCTCCGACGGAAGATCCGACAGTAGAGGAGCAGAATGCCCCTCTCTGGCAGATCTGGTTCCGGGGATCCGACGAACAGACCGGGTCTGAGGGAACAGGTGGAGAAGGAAATGCTAATACACCGCAGGAAGGCACCGGGGACAGTCCTGCGATGGGAGACAATGGAGCTACACTTCGGGATCCCCTCGGCAGCTTTCTCCGCAAGGCATGGACGGTACTTTTTGTGCTGCTCAAGGTTGTCTTTGTCTTTGCCCTCATACTGCTGATCCTCTGGGGTTGCCGCCGACTTGTGCGGACGATCCGAAGGCGAAGATTCCTGCGCAGGGAGAGAAAACTGAAGCTTTACATGAGACGGGGGAAATATAATGCGGCAGCAGTGACGGCCAACAGATTCCTCTATGGACAGCTTCGTTCCCGTAAGCACCTGTCAAAGCAGCCGGAGACAGATCAGATGTACCTGGAAGAACTGAAGGAACGTTTCCCTGGAACCCCGGGAGAGGAATGGGACAAGTACTATGACATCATCATCCGTGCCTTCTACGGGCAGGACGAGATCACAATGGAAGAGGCGGAATATGCCTGCAGAATGTACCGGCAGACCACCTGAGACGGTGTTTTCCGGCTCTCAGGTGCGTCCCAGGTGGTCTGACACGGTCGGAAGATTTTCTTCCTCCGAATTCATACGTACAAAACGGCAAGGCGGCCTTCACACTGTGAATCGCCGCCGTGCTTTTTATTATGCAATTAACGATATACCGTACTTGATTTTTGGAAAGAACCGTGCTATGATTCGGAGTATGGAGGATGCCTTTGATGTGATGGTGCAGTATGGGAAAGCAGAGGAAATGGTAGAAATTAAGGACGAATTCAGAAAGGATGGCAGGATAGATATGTGTAAGGGATTGGCAGACTGGATCGCAGAGGAGAGAGAAGCCGGCATGGAGGCAGGCAAAGAAATTGGACTTAGAGAAGGTGATGAAGGGAAGACCAGAAGGGTCGTCATCAATATGCTGAGTCTCGGCATGTCGGACGAGGACATCCAGGCCGTGGCGGAGTGCGAACGGACCTTGATCGATGAGGTTCGAGGAGATAGGAAGTAGTGCATTAGGAACGGGACAGAAAAGATGTGTTTTAACAATTCTGTCCTGTTTTGGTATGATTTGCATAGAAACTATCCTTGATAACAGGAGGGACAAAGCGTCAATGAAACACCGGAAGAAGTTATTCGGAATGATATTGCTGACTGCAGGCATCTGGATGCTTGTGGGCTGTGGAAACAAAGAGGGGAGCATGGATACACCGGGCCAACCGGTAACCACAACTCCGCCTCAGACAATTGAGATATCGGAAATGACGGAAGCACCGGAAAACGCCGGAACGTCCGATGCTGCCGAACAAAGCACAGAGCAATCGACGGAAAGCATTATCGTCAGCGAGAAAGAATTCCTTCCGACGGAAGACTATGTCAGAGCGATCGGGCGTACATGGATGTTGGAGGATACGCTTTGGATGGCACATTCCGGAAGCGGAGCGGAGTTTTCCGTGACAGGAAAGAAAGTCAGCATCACGCTGAAGGCTGACAGCAGCTGTGCAGGCAGCAGGGATGGACAGGCCAGGATCGCTGTCTATGTGAACGGTGAGAGAGCAGCAGATGAGATGCTGGATAAGGTAGAAAAAACTGTCACCGCTTTTGAAAGTGATACAGCCCAAAGCTGTACGATTCGTGTCATCAAGCTTTCGGAATCTGCTAACTCTACTTGTGGAATTACGAAGATCGCTGTGGTTGCGGAGAGTGAGATTCAGCCAACCGAACCCAATGAGAAACTGATTGAGTTTGTCGGAGATTCTATTACCTGTGGTTATGGCGTAGATGATGAAGTGAAGGAGCATCATTTTTCTACAAAGACAGAGGATGTAACAAAGACCTATGCATTCAAGACTGCCGAGAAGCTTGGCGCGGACTATAGTATGGTATCCTTCAGCGGATATGGTATTGTCTCCGGATATTCAGGGAATGGAGAGAAAAATTCGAGTCAGACGCTGCCTCAGCATTATGACAAGCTGGGTTTTTCCTATGGAACGTATATGGGGGAAAATACACCCCAGAGTATCACCTGGGATTTTACCAAAAGACAGCCGGATCTGATCGTTATCAATCTCGGAACCAATGACAACAGCTATGTTTTGGGGAAACCGGATCGAACAGAGGAATATATCGCAGAATACGTAGAATTTCTGAAGAAGGTCAGAGAATATAATCCGGATGCGGCGATTCTTTGCACCCTGGGTATTATGGGAGACGACTTGTATGCTGCCGCTGCAGATGCAGTGGAAAGGTATCAGACGAAGACCGGGGATTCCAATGTGTTTCCGTTCAAGTTTGATGTGCAGTCGTACAACGACGGTTTTGCGGCAGACTGGCATCCGACGGAGACGACTCATACAAAGGCAGCCATCAAGCTTACAGCTAAAATAAGGGAAATCATGGGATGGTAGACCGGTGGGGACGGTGTTTTCCGGTACTCAGGTGTGTCCCCTATGGCCTGAAAAAAAGGATGCTTTTCTGTATCGAAAAGCATCCTTTTCTTTGTGCCTCGCGGTGCCTATTTCTATTCTTTGCCCATAGCGATCTGCTCCGGAGTGATGGGCAGTTCCCGGTGCCATACGCCGGTGGCACGGTAGATGGCGTGTGCCAGCGCGGGGGCGGGGGTGTTGATGACGATCTCTCCGATGGACTTGGCACCGAAGGGACCGGTTGGCTCGTAGCTGTTCTCAAATTCCACCTGCAGATGCCCCATATCCAGACGGGTGGGCAGCTTGTACTGCATGAAGGAATTCTCTATGGGTTTGCCGTGGGAGTCATAGGTCACATTCTCAAAGAGCGTATGGCCGATTCCCTGTACCAGACCGCCTTCCGTCTGAATTCTGGCCAGAGCAGGATTGATAGGGATACCGCAGTCTACCACCGCCACATAATCCAGTACGGTGACCTGACCGGTAAGCTTGTCCAGTTCGATTTCTACCATACCTACCATGTAGGGAGGCGGGGAGACAGGGGAACAGCTGCTGGCGGTTGCAATGGCAGACCGGTTGCTGTTCAGCTGGATCTTGTAGGAGATATCCGTCAGGGGAACGAATTCCCCGGTCTGCATTCTGGTCACGCCTTTGCCGGAGAAGGAAAGCTCCGCGGCAGGACAGTTTAACATCCCGGCAGCGACTTCGATGATCTGCTGCTTCAGATCGGTGCAGGCCTTTTCCACGGCCTTGCCGGTGATGTAGGTGGTGGAGGAAGCGTAGGAACCGGAGTCATAGGGAGATACGTCGGTATCCGCGCCGAAGACTGCCACATCCTCCAGTTCACAATCCATGCACTCTGCCACCATCTGGGCCAAAATCGTATCGCAGCCGGTACCCATATCCGCGGCGCCGATGATCAGATTGTAGGTACCGTCGTCGGAAAGCTTCACGGTGGCACTTCCCACATCCAGGTTGGAGATACAGGAGCCCTGCATTGCCATGGCTACCCCGGCGCAACGGATCTTGCCGCCTCCCAGCTCCCGAACAGGGTATTTTTCCTCCCAGTGAAACAACTCCTTACAGCGGGCCATACAGCGGTCCAGTGCGCAAGCATTGGCTGTTTCTCCGTAGTAGGCATCCATCACCATGCCCTCCCGAACCATGTTGCGTTCCCGAAGAACGGTGGGGTCTATGTGCAGTTTCTCGGCCAGCTCATTGACCGCAGACTCCAATGCAAAGATTCCCTGGGTGGCACCGTAGCCTCGGTAAGCACCGGCGGCCTGTACATTGGTGTAGACCACATCATAGCAGAACCGGTACGCCTCTAAGCTTCCGGTGTACAGGGGAATGGACTTATGGCCGGACAGCCCTACGGTGGTAGGACCGTGTTCTCCGTAGGCACCGGAATTGGACAGAGTATAGAGATCCAATACGCGGATCTTCCCATCCTTATTTGCACCAAGACGGACAGTGACCTCCATCTCGTGACGCGGGGAGCCGGCGATCTGGCTTTCCTCTCTGGTATAGATCAGCTTGGCGGGGCGACCGGTCTTTAAGGTGACGAAAGCGGGATATACCTCGCAGACTGCGGTCTGCTTTGCACCGAAACCGCCGCCGATGCGGGGCTTTTCCACGCGGATCTTACTCTTGGGAATGCCCAGGGCTGTGGACAGGATACGTCTTACGTGGAAGACGATCTGGGTGGAGGAGATCACGTGGAGTCTGCCGTAGCGATCCAGCTCGGTGTAGGTGCGGAAGGTCTCCATCATAGCCTGATTGAAGGCTTTGGTATGGTAAGTGTGCTCGATACGAATCTCACAATCCGCCATTACCCCGTCCACATCTCCGTGGCCGGATTGTTCGCTGGCCACCAGATTGCGCTTGTTGTCGCCGCCTACCGGCAGGGGAGGGAACCAGTCCTCCTCGGGATGTACCAGGATCGGGTTGTCCTTGGCAGTGTGCATATCTAAGACGGGCTCCAACACCCGGTAGCTCACTTTGATCAATTTCATGGCCTTAACGGCGGCTTTCTCATCTTCGGCGGCAATGATTGCCACAGCATCCCCTGTAAAGCGCACATGGCGGTCTAAGATCAGTCTGTCGTAGGGAGAGGGCTCAGGATAAGTTTGTCCCGCAATAGCGAAGCGGTTCTTCGGCACATCCTCCCAGGTGTAGATAGCTGCCACTCCCGGAACCTTTTTTGCAACATCGGTTTTGATCTCTTCCACAATGGCATTGGGGTAGGGGCTTCGCAGAATTTTCACTGTCAGACAGTCCTTACGGTCTGTAATGTCGTCCACGTAGGTGGGTTCCCCCAACAGAAGCTGCATGGAGTCTTTCTTGCGGAAGGTCTTGCCTACGGTCTTGTAGGTTCTGTTCGGCTGATGATTCTCGGTCATGCTTTTCCCCTCCTGCTCTCTAAAAATGTGCGGATTCCCCGCAATTGTCCGTCATAACCGGAACACCGGCACAGATTCCCTGCCAGATAGGCCCTGATCTCGTCATCGGTAGGGTCCGGATTCTCACGCAGCAGTGCGATGGTGTTCATAACAAAGCCGGGATTGCAGAAGCCGCATTGGTCGGCACCCTGGTCCGCGATAAAGCCTACGAATTCGGAAGCCTCCTCCCGGAGTCCCTCCAGAGTGAAGATGCTGTGGCCGTCTGCTCTGGCTGCCAGCACAGCGCAGGAGAGGACAGGCACCTCATCCATCAGTACGGTGCAGAGGCCGCAGTTCGTTGTCTCGCAGCCGCATTTTACGCTTACGCAGCCCTGCTTGCGCAAAAAGTCTATTAACAGCATATCCGGCTCCACAGATGCAGCCACCTGTCTGCCGTTTAACTTGATCTTGATTTCCATAACTGATAACCTTTCTTCTCAAAACGTCGTATTACTGCGCTGCCGCTTCCAACACTCCGCGGGCAGTGAGAACCTTGGTCAGATGTTTGCGGTAGGCGGCGCTTCCCCGCAGGTTGGTTCCGGTGCGAATCGTTTCTGCCACGTATTCCCCAAAGGCAGCCGCGCTTTCCTCTGTGATCTCTCCGGCCAGAAGCCCTGTTTCATCTTCTACTACCACAGCGGGCCCCGGTCTGGCACCGATGCTGGCGCGATACACGCCGTCAATCCTGGAGACCCCGCAGGTGAGAATCGGAAAATCGGTTCTGGAGCCTCGCATGGACAGATAGGCTGCCTGAAGCGGTTTCTTTTTCACGATCAGCCGCACCAGCAGATCCCGATCCTTCTTCATGGCGGCAAACTCTGCCAGAGGGACTCGCCCTGCCTTGAAGAGCTCAACCTCTGTGTCGAGAGCCAGAAAGACGGTGAGCACATCGGAGAACCCGTAGCGCCCGAAAATACTTCCGCCCAGGGTGGCAGTATTGCGGAACTGAACTCCCACGATATCCCGGACAGCATCTGCCACAGCCCCATGGGTATAGGTGTTCAGACACGCTGACAGCTCCAGCTGGCGCAGGGTCACCATGGCGCCCAGGATGATCTCGTCGTCGGTCTCTTCTATGGTGTTCAGCCCCAGATCGCACAGATCGATGGCAGTCCCCACATTCAGATGCATCATCCTGAGCCACATCATACCCCCCAGGATGCGATTGGTCTTCATCTGATTCAGCTCGTAAGCCTCCTCTAAGCTTTTCGCCTTGACATAATTTCGAATGGTCAGCATAACAGCCCCCTTAATACAGATTCTTAGGTACAGTATAGCATATCCCGCTTGTCCCATAAAGAGGAATCTGTTAAACTTAAGGCAGAAGAAAACAGGAGGATGCTATGCGGACACCGGACTGTAAGAAGAACCAAGATTATTTGAAGGCGGAGGTAGTTTACCGTGCATTCCTGAGCAGCGGAAAGAGACATCTCTTTCTGACCGGAAGCAGGGGGACAGGAAAGACCACCCTGTTTGACGGGTTGTTGTCCCGGATACCGGTGGAAGAATACGCCGGATTGAAGAGCACACTGCACCCGGGGCGGGAGGTGGTGCTTCGGGATACGCTGACGGGAAGAGAGGAAGTCATCGGTAGGTGGACCGTCTGCGGAGACCGTTCTTTCATGGAGACAATATCCTCCGGTTTTTTACGGCTGGGCGGGGAAGTACTGGACAGGGTGGCCAGAGGAAACAGCCGGTGGTTCTCCATCGACGAGATCGGGTTTCTGGAGACCTCTGTGCCGCAGTATTGTG
>JAHBAA010000066.1 GCA_018385425.1 Acetatifactor sp. | reverse complement strand
ATCTGCAATGATTCTTTCCTGATCTAAAACATCATCCGTGTAAACACGCATTGTTTTGGCAGGGTCATCGGTATAGATATCCTTCTGAATTACCTCCTTTTCAAAGACATAGCCATCATAAAGGCTTTCATACGCATGCCGGACATAGTACTGATTCGGCACAGGTACCCACTTCGCATATAATGTCACATTTCCTTCAGGCATAATGGTTGGAACAGACGCACTCTTGGTGTATTCTTCATCACTGTACCATCCGGCAAAGGCGTATCCTATCTTGGTAGGGTCTTCCACTGCCTCCACTTCCTTACCCGCATCATACACCTTGGTTCTGATCAAGGTTCCGCCCTTGGTATCAAAGGCAAGCAAGTATCCATGATCCGGATCTATCCAGCTTACATCAAAGGTTCTGGTAATCGGCTTGGTATTAAAGGTAATATCCTGCTGTTTCCAGGTAAATGTCACTGTACCTTCATAGCTGTATCTTCCCTCCTCAGGGTTCACACTGATGGTATTGGTAGTAGGATCATAGCTGAATGGCTCAGATATCTCCACAAAGAAGTTCTCCTCATCGTCATAAGCCGAGGATGTCTTGTCACTGCTGCACCTCTTGACACTGTCATAAAGCGCGTGATTTGTTGCACCGTTCTTCAAATCCATATAGTACATACGGAATACTTCGGCAGGTACCACGATGGTCTTCTCACGGAGCATATCATAGGACAAGGGGATATAGTGATCATCCCCTGCCCCGGGTATAGAACCATGGAAATATCCTGTATCGTCATACTGATAGCTCATGACGTGCTTCTGTGTTCCCGCTGACCAGATAGGCCATTCACCCTCATACAGCGTAGGACAATAGGAGAAGGTACCGTTCAATACCTCTAAGGCAAGATTGATCTTGAGATATACTCCGATTTCAATATACAGAGCTCCCATAGATGAGCTTTCCTTACCCTTTCCCTTTTCCCAGGACAGGCAATAGTAGAAATAACCCCATAGCCTTGCATACGCACCGGCCTCCAGTTTGATTCCGATACCCGCCAGCTTGACACTGAACACACCGAACATAACCTTGGCTCTGATACCCGCGCGAACGCCCAGCGTACCCATCACATAGAAATCAAACTGATAACGTTCCGGGCTTATGTCAACCGTTTTGGAGGAGCTGTCCCTGGTATGGAACAGTAACAACGTAAAGCTGTGACGCTGGCACTTCTCATACTGGAAGCTCATTCCGATAGACACACTCATGGTAGCAGAGATCACAAAGTCAATGCTTACGCTATATGCAGTAATATAGAACGGATCCAGTGTTCCTTCGGAAGAAAACAGCGGTACACATACCAGTTCTACCCAATTATCAGAAGCCTGCTCAATAAATCTCTGATACTTATCGGTCAATCCGTCAAAGCCGGAGTCCTCATTCTCGGAAGACTGTTGTTTGCACTCCTCCATCATATTTCTGATAGACTCACTCAAATCAATGATCTGCTGCGCATTGCTGTTGCCGGATGTGGTATCCTCCGGCTGAAGCATTTGGTCCGGTCCTTCAAATTCATTTTCTTCCAGCTGTGCTGTTGCAGTAATGGCAATATTTGTGTAGAGACCCTGGTCAATATTTCCGGACATCTCATAATCTGCGATGTAAGGGAAAATCCATGCTGTTTCCCAGACTGCTCCGCCGCTTGCCGAAAACTTGATCATTACCTCTGTCTGGAAAATAGCGGTCATCTCAATATGAATCTTGCTGTTGCTGCCGCTTTTTTTCAGATCAAAGCCGTATTTTAACGCAAGCTCTACCTGGAAGCCTTTTCCACTGCTGAAATGGGAAAGACCCTTGGAGATATTCACACTGATCTCAGGTGTGCCATTTCCGCCTCCGGTAAGCACATTGGCCATCAGCATCATTTCATCTGTGGGTACTGGTGTTCCGTCGGAATATGTAATGATACAATCCTTAAACTCCAGATTGGTGTCGCCCAACAATTCCTTCACTTCATCCGTTTCCACAGCCATGGATGCAAGATACATTCCTGCTTCCTGAGCAAATCCGCTCTCCAGCACCTGATCTGTAATGGAAGCTACTAGCATCTGATCATCGATGGAGTCATGCTGCTCATCTGACAGATCTGATTGGTTAAAAATATCCATAGATGCAAGCACTTCACTTTCGGTTGCGACAGAATAGTGAATCTCTGTAAAAGTGCCTGTCTCCGTTACAGAAATAATCTTTCCGTATCCCTTGACCGCTGCATTCTCAGCTCCGAAATCACCGGTATAGAAGGCGACAAAATCCCCGGGCTCCACGACCGTTTCAAAATCAAGATTTACTTTCTCATAGCCTGTTGTGAAATCCAGCAGGGAACTAACAATGGTAAAGCTTGTCCCGGCTTCAGTCCAGCCTGTCACCCCGTCACTCTCATCAATGTCAATGGGAATGATATCCGGAGTGAACAATACATCTGATGAATCTGCAGACTTATACTCATAGTTGGAGCCTTCTGCTTTTGTAATCTCAATATAAGCAATTCCTTCATTCAATGAAGAATCCAAACCTCTCAAATCCGGTCTGGTTCCCTCGTAGACAGCGATAATATCCCCTGCTACAAACTCCCTTTCGGAATAGGTGAAGGTACCAAAGGTATTGGTAGGCTGATAGCTGGTCTCATTTGTCTCAGGATCTAATACAGCCTGATACAATCCGGAATAAGCCAGAATTTTTTCTGCATCCTCTTTTGACAATTCTGAGACGGAAAGGTAAATCACATCTCCATCCAGAGAAAGATTCATCACCTCTTCTTTTTTCACAGTGAAATTGTAGTAGACAACATCCGTTGTCTGACCTTCGAATACTAAGCCAGGTACCTTTGCGCTTCCTGCAATTGCAAGTTCATAAGTAGCACCCTCCTGGTATCCGTCCTTTGCCTTTACGCTGAATTTTCCGCCGCCCAGCGCTGTTACAATCAGTTCATCCTTCTCAAACGCATCACTCTCATCCGTTCTGGAGGGTGCAGTGAGGTTACTCAATTTCAATGCCTCTCTCACATCGCTTGCACTTGCAGTCGTAGAGTTCGCATTCACAAAGATTTCAAAATCAGGAGCAACATCGGTTTCTCCCAGATAATTAGGACTGCCGGACTCGGGCAGCGGCACGGACTCTCCATACTTTCCATAAAGAGCAACATCTTTAACCAATACGTCTTCCGGGTCAACCTTTTGGGTTTGCCCTTTGTCATAATACCATCCCAGGAAAATCGAGCCATCCACATAGGGTGCACTGATATCCGCAAGATTGGTTCCCGCCTGTTTTGTTGCAGTCTTCAGGCATGTATCTGCATGGTAAAGCGAAACTGTATAGCTTTCCGTATCATCCACTACGACTGCGCTGACGGTTACCTGAATGGTCACTTCCCGGTTGATACTGTCCGCATTGCTGATGCCTTCCGGCAACGCCACGGTTCCCTTTACGGTAAAGGTCTGCTCCTTCTGCACGGAAGGGTCATAGCTTCCCTCTGCTAGCTCTGTAAGATCCCAGGTCACAGATGCGGTTGTGACGGACGTATCCTCTGTTACAATCGTAACTGTTCCCGGTAGACCCAGCGCTGCAGCGGTCTTGTCCGTTCCGTTTTCCACCCCTGTGATTGCGCCAGGCTGCTTGATGCTTACAAGCTTCGGTTCTCTGACGGTCAGTGTCAGAACGGTTACAGCCGGTTCGTCATTACCTGACTCAGACTGATAAACCTCTCCCATCGGATGGTAGCTCACAGTCAGTGTATACGCACCGACCCCAAGGGTCCTTAAGTATGCTTCCTTCAGACAGATCGTTCCTTCTGCATCCACCGTGTAGTCGGTTCCGCTTGTCAGAATGTCTGTTCCGTTTTTGATTGCTGCTACGGTGTTTCCGTTCAGCGTTACGTCAACTGTTACATTACCGGACACGTTCTTCACATAGGTGATATCGGTAACGCTTGCAACCGTATCTGTATAGACTACGATTCCTTCCGAATTGACAATCACCAGATTGCCGGCTTCATCCGTCACCTTGGCATAAACGATCTGCTTGCTGTTGGGTGCAATGCTAAATGCGTTTTCGTATGCGGTCCAAGTAATGCTGTCAGCCTTTGCCTCTATCTCCGTCAGTTCTTTGTCTGATAAGTAGTATTTGATTACAGGTGCTTCCGTTACATTATCGGTTGCTGTGATGGTTACCTGTTTTGTGTCCTTAAAGAATTTTCCAAAGGTTACCGTATTCCAGAACTTGTTCCATTTGTTTGTTTCGATCTGGATCTCTGCAGTCGGCGCGGTGGTATCAGGAATACTGATCGTATAGGTAAATGTGGCAACGCTGCTGTCACCCATACCGTTCTTTACTGCAATGGCTTTGATTGTGGTAGCTGATTCCACTCCCTCTGTTCCCACGACTGAAATAGGTCCGGTGTATTTTGTTCCGTTGGTGCTGCTTGGTGTAGTATTGTCTGTTGTGTAATAAATATCCGCACCTGCTGTAGAACAGCTCAGTTCCACCAGCTGATTGGATACATAGTTTCCCTCTGCAAGGTTTGCCTCAGGCACACCAACAGAACGTATTGCGCTGACAGTAACTTGAATTGTCACCTCAAGGCCTACGTTACCTGCATTGCTAATGCCTTCCGGCAGTGCCACGGTTCCCTTTACGGTAAAGGTCTGTCCCTTCTGCACGGAAGGGTCATAGCTTCCCTCTGCTAGCTCTGTCAGATCCCAGGTCACAGCTGCGGTTGTGACGGACGTATCCTCTGTTACAATCGTCACGGTTTCCGGAAGGCCCAGCGCTGCAGCGGTCTTGTCCGTTCCGTTTTCCACCCCTGTGATTGCGTCAGGCTGCGTGATGCTTACAAGCTTCGGTTCTCTGACGGTCAGTGTCATAACGGTTACAGCCGGTTCGTCATTGCCGGACTCGGACTGATAAACCTCTCCCATGGGATTGTAACTTACGGTAAGTGTATACGCACCCACCGCAAGGGTCTTCAGGTATGCTTCCTTCAGACAGATCGTTCCTTCCGCATCCACCGTGTAGTCAGTTCCGCTTGTCAGAATATCTGTTCCGTTTTTAATTTCTGCTACAGTATTTCCGTTCAGCGTTACGTCAACTGTTACATCACCGGACACGTTCTTCACATAGGTGATATCGGTAACGCTTGCAACCGTATCTGTATAGACTACGATTCCTTCCGAATTGACGATCACCAGATTGCCGGCTTCATCCGTCACCTTAGCATAGACGATCTGCTTGCTGTTGGGCGAAATGTCAAATGCGCTTTCGTATGCTGTCCAGATAATACCGTCAGCCTTTGCCTCTGCCTCCGTCAGCTCCTTGTCAGACAAATAATACTTGATGGTAGGTTTTGCCGTTACATTATCGGCGGCTGTGATGGTTACCTGCTTTGTGTCCTTACAGAATATGCCAAAGGTTACGGTATTCCAGAACTTGTTCCATTTGTTGGTTCCGATCTGGATCTCTGCAGTCGGCGCAGTGGTATCCGCAGGTTTGCTCGGCACCTCTGAAGGCTTACTCGGCTCCTGTGAGGGCGCACCTGACTCCTCGGAAGGCTTACTTTGCTCCTGAGAAGGCTTGCTCTCCTCCTGAGAAGGCTTGTTTTCCTCCCGGGAAGGCTTGTTCTGTTCCTCTGAAGGCTTGCTCTGTTCCTCTGAAGACTTGCTCTCCTCCTCTGAAGGCTTGCTCTCCTCCTCTGAAGGCTTGCTCTCCTGATCAGACTCTTCAGTAGCCTCCTGACCGGATTCCTCCGTGTTCCCACCGGTAGGTTTTTCAACCGAGTTCCCGGATTCGGACTCTACCTGACTCCCGGTTACCTGTTCGGGCTGTTGCTCTTTGCTAAATAAACACCCTCCAAGACTGGTTGTCAGCATTACCATTGTCAAATAAAAACAAAGATATCGCTTCCATCCTCTGAGCACTTTTTTCATCTGTTCTTCCTCCTGAAAATATCCTCTTATGCGCCAAAATATCTATTTTCTAGAATGTCAAACTGTACACATATTTAAAACATTTTATAGAAATCGAAATAATTTTTCAATAGACATGGTTTGAATCGACATAAATGTGATCGAATCGACAAAAAAGAATCCGGCCACATAATCGTATCCGGATTCTCTCTATTTTCTCCTGCTTCTACAGTCGCGTATTCTCTTTTTCAATTAACTTGTCAAAATAGAGCTTCATCACTTTCTTCGCATCAGCGCTGTTCTCCGTAAATTCAATCTCAGAAAGATCAAATAAAATGCATCCGCAATGCCCCGGGAAGGTCGGAAAACATATTACTTTTAAGCAGGCATCTATCTCGGGGCTGTAATCGATCATCTCCAACGTCTCGCCATACAGCGCAGAACGCTCATAGCTCCTAAGCCACCTTGCGTCCATATTGGAGAACAAGCTGCCAAAGCTATTCCCTATCAGCTTCTGCAGCGGCAGTTTTTCCAGCTTTGCCAAAGCAGGATTACCATATCTGAAGATCCAGTCCACAGCATGTCGTTCCTCATCAAATATCATCTCGATATCTGTAAAGGCAAAAGGGAGATGTTCAAAGCTTCGATAATATTCGCGGTAATCTTCCTCTGTTATCAAATTGCCCTTCCCATCAAAGCTGTCAATCATATTTTTCTGCTTTTCACGAAATTCCTCTACAATCTGTTTTTTCTTGCGCACGGTATAGGTCAGAGATTCCCCGTTGCTCAAATTGATATTGTCTGTAATGTCGTGTATCGCCATTGCCGATACCACACATCCGCGATGCACCTTGACAAAACTCTCCCCCAGCTCCTCCTCAATCGTTGTCAGGGGAGTTCTTGTCTTGTATACCTCTCCCCCTGATACATGTATCTCGACACATCTGCCTACCATAATGACATAGAGGATTGTCCGAATGTCGATCTTCACCCTTCTTCTGTCAAAAATAATGTCAATGTATCTTCTCTCATTCATTCCAAGCACCTCAACCTTTTTTCTATTCACAGGGGGACGGTGTTTTTGGCCCCAATATCTGTCCCCCATGGCACATGAGTCCTGAGCCAAAAACACCGTCCCGGTGGTTCCCTAAAAACCGATCTCCATACAGACAAAATCCTTATCAAAAAGAATACATTTCCCCACAACCCGAAAACCTATGGCTCCATAGGAAGATAATGCTGCTTCGTGACCTGTTTTTACCAAAATATGAACGCCCTTTTTCCCTTCCTCTTTTAAAATCTCAAATACATACTGCATCATTTCCTTGGCAATACCTTGATTCTGCATATCTTTTCGTACACACAGCCTTGCAACTTCGGCACTGGGTACAAGCTCCCTGCTCCAACAGGAAAGCATATCAACGTCCTTGTCTTCATCGATGGAAATTGCAGCAATTATCTGGTCTTCTTCATTTTTCATTACATACAGCGCATTTCTCGACAAGTCAAATTCAATGGTGTCTTCATTCGGATAATACTCATTCCAATCGGCCGGACCATAAAGCATCGTTTTGTAAAGAGACAATATTTCCTCCTTGTCTTCTCTTGTTGCAGTAAGTATTTTGTTCATCATTTTACCTTTCATTTTACTCTTGTTCTATCTTTGGGGGCATCTGGGACGATCCTTCGTTCTATATCCACCCAACATCATAGCTTTCTTGCCTTGATGCAAAAAGAAATCGGCATCGTCTGTGCCTTGCGCGTTTTCGGATCCACATCGCCCTGTGCTTCTAATGTATTTTCATCTGTGGCTTCAATAAACTGCTCCACAACAAAGCCCGGAAATAGGAATACCGAATTTACGATTTCTGTTTCATTATTTTAGCACGAATCTACACTTCTCGAGTCTTCTGTCAATGCAGCTTGATACTGTTCTACATACGGCTCACCGGATCTCCATAATATTTCTTTGTGAGAGCTCCAGTGGGTCAATCTCCAGTTTTCTACAGAAGCATCAACAAGGTACCTGCAACGATCAGCAAAAGCCCTGCCATAGCTTTCTTTGACAGCTTTTCATGGAACACCAGCCAGGAAAACGCAATGGTCACCAAAATACTCAGCTTGTCAATCGGTACCACAACACTGGCAAGTCCGTCCTGCAATGCCCTGTAATAGCAGAGCCAGGAGGCACCGGTGGCAAGCCCTGACAGGCAGATATAGAAAAGTTCCTTGCGTGGAATTCCCCGTATCTCTTTTTCCCTGCCTGTGACAAACACAACGACCCAGGCCATCACCAGAACAACCCCCGTGCGGATGGCAGTTCCCAGATTCGAGTCAATGCCTTGTATGCCCACCTTTCCAAGAATGGCTGTCAGGCTGGCAAATAATGCAGACAGACAGGCATAAAGCAGCCATGCCCTTCCCTTCTTTTCCTGATGGGATACTTCTCTTCTGGTAATCATCAGCATGGTTCCCCCACCGATCAGCGCCATACAGCCAACCTTCAGTGGACTGATGTCTTCCTGCAGAAAGACAAAAGCGAGCAGTATAGTCAAAACAGTGGAGGACTTATCGATCGGCACGACCTTGTTGATATCTCCCAACTGCAGTGCACGAAAATAGCAGAGCCAGGAAGCGCCTGTGGCAAGGCCTGACAAAATCAGGAACACCCACGTTTTGGCTTCCACCGCCGCCAATCCGCCCTGTGCACCGGTTAAAAAGACCATAACCCAGGAAAAAAACAGCACGACAATGGTTCTGATGGCTGTAGCCACATTGGAGTCCGTATGACGGATCCCACATTTTGCCAGGATGGATGTCACCCCTGCAAACAGTGCCGAGCCAAAAGCAAACAACACCCACATACAATCACCTTCTTTTCTTTTTATTTTTATGACTGAATTCTCTTTCGTTTCAGCATCAGGATCAAGAGCACCAGAGCCGCCGGGAAAACTCTATTTCACGCCGGCAAAATACTTGATCAGGATCTCCTTCATAAA
This sequence comes from Acetatifactor sp., assembly GCA_018385425.1. Taxonomy (GTDB): domain Bacteria; phylum Bacillota; class Clostridia; order Lachnospirales; family Lachnospiraceae; genus Acetatifactor. The sequence goes on along the minus strand of JAHBAA010000066.1, from coordinate 4,322 downwards.
CTGATATCTTCTGGCATAGGTGTTCTCAATACGAATCAGCTCAAATCCATGCTCCCTGCAGATCTGATTCTTTTTCCTGTCCCGTTCTATCACAACACTCCGCTCCTGGTGTTCTCTCCCGTCCAGCTCGATGGCAAGAATCGGAATATCGATCTGTGTCCGTGGTTGTCTCTCATATACCACAAAATCAAATCGCCCTGTGTAAAACAGATCGCTATAGCTTCGGTTATCCCGGAATACGTGGGAGATACTCACTTCCTTCTGAACGATACACCTGTGGTTCGTATTCAGTACATTGTCCAGAGCGTGATTCAGATTCTGTAAAAAGGCCTGCTCTGTCTCTGTGCTGTACGGTTTGATTCCCAAAGCCCGTGAGGAATGTACCCTGGGAGTCACTTGGGTCTCTCCGTTATGCTTCACATACTGCACCAGTTCATATAGGTCATCCTCAGCCGAATTGCTATGCAGTCGCTCCAATTCTTTGTTGCTTGAAAGCACGATCAGCTGCTCCTTCGCCCTTGACACAGCCACATTGATCAGTTCTTTATTGTTCTGGAGCCATCCGTAGGTTCGCTGACTGGTCCGATCTGTCAGGGCAAGAGAAAACAGGATCACATCCTTTTCATCCCCCTGAAAGGCATGAACGGTTCCGCAGGTGACATGATCGAGTCCGTTTTCTTTCAGCTTCTGGGCAATCAATTCTCTTTGATTGGCAAAAGGGGTTATCACACCGATGCTCTTGTCTTTATGTAATAGTGCGTACCGGACTATTTCCTCCGCCTCCAAAGGTGCAGTATTTTTATAATAGGTTCGATTCCCCGGGATGTCTTGAAATATCAACGGTTTCTCTGATTTGCTCTGACTGCAGATCTTCAGGCGGCCATTATAATATTTTTTATTGTTAAACTGTATGATCTGCTGATGACACCGATAGTGGTGGCTTAACAGGATCTCTCGGCTGACGGAATCACAGGACAAAAAAACTTTATAGATCGAGTTTTTGAGATAATCGTATTCCTCTGTGACCTGGTACATTTTGCGGAGTTTTTGATTATCGATCGGATTCAACAGGATCACAGGATTTAACTGTTGTGGGTCTCCGACCAGCATCAGGTTTTTTCCCCTGAGAATAGGCACTAATGATATCGCAACATTCCCTTGGCTGGCCTCGTCCATCACCACCATGTCAAAGTGAACTCCGGGACTCCCAACCTTATGCGCAGAGACAGAAGTCGTCGCTATGATGGGGAATATTCTTTGGAATTTTTTCAGGTTCTCGTCCTTGCGCAAATACTGATTGAATGCCTTCACCTTTTTCTCCGGGTCTTCGGTATAAATGATATCCAGCAGATCAGCATTTTTCGGTTCTGCCAGACGCTTGATACACTTGGCGGAAGAATAGTACAGAAAACTTCGGAAAGCCTCTTCGTCCTCCAATACCAGTTCCAAAGCCTCTTCGTCCGTAAATTCCTTTGTCTGGCGAATACGTTCTTCAACCTTAGCCAGCTGAACTCCCTGCAGCTGTGTTTGAAATGTCAGGTGCCTGTTGGATTCCATCAGACTTAAGATCGCTTCCTTTGTCTCAAACAGTTTCAAACGATCCTCATATTCCTGCAAAAGATTGGTCAGTCTTCTTGTTCTTGCAACTCTGTCCGTCTTTCTTTTTTCGAGAGCACCTTCATAAATGTTGATTCTCATCGTGCTCTCGTATAGTCGTTTCATATAGTCCAGAGCAGCCTCAACCTTTTCATCGTTTCCCAGTCGAATGATCGGAAAGGGAATCTCCCCCTGTCTCCCGTTGGAGATATGCTGCAGTTTTTCACACACACCGTCAATCGGATGATTGTTGTAGGACACAAAAAGCACCGTCTGGTCGTTGAAGAAAGCAGTGACCAACGTGTTCACAATGGTGTTGGTCTTGCCTGTTCCGGGTGGCCCCTGGATATAGGCCAGAGGATACTTCATCGCATTGTGAATTGCCAGAAGCTGATCCAAATTGATCTGTTTGTTGAGCAGTGCGATCGGGTAGACTCTTCTGCTTGCCGGCTCCTGCACCAGATTTCCAAAAAAAGCCCGAACGGGCGCAGTGGCTTCATCCTTTTGGAACATATCATCAATGGCTCTATACTCCTCATGGAGATCAACGATCACATCCCTGCCGATTGCAATCAGATAGGGCATATCATCTACACCTTTGATATGGGTGTTGCTCTCTGTAATCCTATCCTTGATTGCCTCCACGTTCTCTTCAAAATCATTCAACAGCTCATAATCATCAGCGTCCAAAAACTTACGGATACTCTGACTGGTACCGCCAATCGTAAATTCCGTGCAGATCGTAACCTCATCGGAAGGTCTTAAGCATCTCTTGATCACATCCAGCCGCATTTCACGATATGCAAGAACATATAGCCCCTGCTGCATAGGCACACTGAGAACATTCAGTGCCAGTTGCTGATAACGTCTCTGAAATGTACGATTTGTACTGACATACTGAAAATTCGTCACGATCTCCTGAAACTGTTCTGAGGATAGATCATAATCTCCTCTGCCGATACAATCTCCGTCGAGGTGACTGATCAGGCTGTAGTCCGTCTTATAGGGTATCGAATCCATTTTATTGCAATCCGCATAATAGTTGAGGATTTTCAAATTGGACACATTGTGAAACAGGGATTCATACCTTTGCTGATTCAACTGAATGTTTTCTCTCAAGGAATCCGGAACATCATAAAACGAGCCTTCTATCAATTTGGAGGACAGGATAGAGTCAATATAAATACACAATCTTGCAGTCGAGAGTTGACCCAGGTGAAGCCCTTCCACAGTGAGCATCTTCTTTGTTGGGTCTACGTTGATAATTCCAATCCAGTACTTTGTTATCTCTTCCTGCTTATTTTTGTACTCAATTGTCATCCATTTATTCTCATGAATTGCTCTGAAAATATCACGACATATCGTATTCATACTTTCCTCCAATTCGTACTTCAGCCATCCAAAGTAATAATATCAAAAAAACCGGCTATATTCAAACAAAATGAATATAACCGGCTGAAAATATTATCATTTCTGCGCACTCATCTTAATCCGGGGACGTTCCTTTTGTCACGCGTGACAAAAAGAGCATCCTCGATTCACACTCTGCGCAAGTATTTGGCGGTGATCGTATCCCCATGCTCCAGCATTTCCCTTGGAGTGCCGGTAAAGACGATCTGTCCCCCCTTGGTGCCGCCGTCCGGGCCCACATCGATAATATAATCCGCCAGCAGCATCACATCGGTGTTATGTTCGATGACGATGACGGTATTGCCCCGGTCCACGATGTTTTCCAGAATTCCGATCACCTTCGTGATATCGGAAGCGTGCAGTCCGGTGGTGGGCTCATCCAGAATATAGATATTGCCCTTTTTCTTAATATTCTGGGCCAGCTTTAGCCTCTGGCGTTCTCCACCGGAGAAGGTAGACAAGGGCTGCCCCAGGGAAAGATAAGGAAGACCAACCTCCATCAGGGCGTTCAGCTTCTCCATGATCTTTTTGTTCCCCTGAAAGAACTCACAGGCCTCCTCCACGCTTAAGTTCAGCACCTCCACAATGCTCTTTCCTTTATAGTGATATGCAAGTGCCTCCTCGCTGTATCTGGTTCCGCTGCAGCACTCACAGACTGTGGTAACGGGGTCCATAAATACCAGTTCCGTGGTGATCGCTCCTCTTCCCTTGCAGGCCGGACAGGCGCCCTTTCCGTTGAAGGTAAACAGACTGTCCGATGTACGGTTTGCCTTGGCGAACTCCTTTCGGATCTCGTCGAAAAACCCTAAGAAGGTGCAGACCGTGGAACGTCCTGTTGCCGTAATCGCACTCTGGTCGATCAAGACAACCTGCTCTTCATACTGCTTGGCGAACACATCCCGGATCAAAGAGGATTTCCCGCTTCCGGCCACTCCGGTGACTACCGTCAGAATCCCCAAGGGGATATCGATGTCCACATTTTTCAGATTGTGCAGACTCGCTCCCCGGACAGGGAGAAAGCCTTTTGGTTTCCGAACAGATTCCTTGGGCTTGATCTGCGTGCGAAGAGCGCAGCCTGTCAGCGTATCACTTTTCAGCAAGTCTTCATAGCTTCCCTGAAACAGCACTTGTCCTCCGTTCTTGCCTGCCAGGGGACCGATATCGATCACCTGATCTGCGATCCGGATGATATCCTTGTCATGCTCCACCACCAGAACCGTGTTACCCTTGTCCCGCAGGCTCTTCAACAATCTGGTCATTCGGTGTACATCCCGTGGATGCATTCCGGTGCTGGGCTCATCAAAGATATAGATCAT
>JAHBAA010000056.1 GCA_018385425.1 Acetatifactor sp. | reverse complement strand
CACAGGCTTTCCCAACTCCTCTGTGTCACCGATCACGTCCAGAATATCATCCTGAATCTGAAAGGCGATTCCGATATGAAGTGCACATTCCTCCAGAAGCTCCACCTGTCGGGCTGTTGCCCCTGCCAGAATTCCACCGATCATCATCGCCGCCTGAATCAGTGCCGCCGTCTTCTTTTCATGGATATACAGCAATTGTTCCTCAGAAATGGAGGTTTCATTCTTTTCCGCCAGAATGTCTGCCGTCTGACCGCCGATCATCCCGAAGATCCCTGCCTTGCCGGCCAGTACCTGCAGTGCCTTCGCCGCCCGCACAAGCTTCAGCGGATCCTCATCCGGGATCCTGTCAAAGGACAGACCGGCGGTCTCGAAGGCAAAATTAAGCAGTGCATCACCGGCCAGAATCCCGAAGGTCTCGCCATAGACCGCCCATGTAGTGGGCTTTCCCCGTCTCAGACGGTCATTATCCATCGCCGGCAGATCATCATGTACCAAAGAGTAGGTGTGGATCATTTCCAGCGCCGCCATAAAGGGCTCCACCAGCTTCCGATCCTCCTCCGCTCCGCCACAGAGCAGAAAGGATTCCCACATCATGATCGGGCGCAGTCTCTTGCCGCCCGCACGCACACTGTAATTCATCGCCTCAAGGACGATTTTTGCAAATCCGTCCTCTGCGGGAAGGAACTGTTCCAAACTTTCTTCCGTTGTTTTTGTCTTCTCGGCCAAAAGAACCTTAAACTCAGTCTTCTCCACTTGTAAATTCCTCCAGACATCCATCCTCTGTCAGCTTCAGCACCTGCTTCTCAACCCGATCGATCTCATCGTTGCAGAGCTTTACGATGCCCATCCCCTTTTGATACGCACGAAAGGCCTCCTCCAATGGCACATCCTCTTTCTCCAGAATACTGATGACCTGCTCCAGGCGTTCAAAATTTTCTTCCAATGTATAAGCCTTCTGTTCTTCACTCATAGTCTTTCCTCTCATCTCCTATGCTTTCTCCTTTCGGGTCACCAGAACATCAAAATTACCGTCCGCCAACTGCACCCGAAGCTTCATATCTACGGACACCTGCTCCACGGAACGGATATTTTTGCCCGAAGCATCTGTGAGATACGCATACCCGCTGCTTAGTTTCTCCAGCGGTGACAGTCCCTTCATCCGTTCGATCGACAGGGCCAGTCTGGTTTGCCTGCTCTGCAGAACTCGCTGCATGCGCTCCTGCAAGCGTTCTTCCAGTCTGACGCAGTACATCCTCTTCTCACGAATCCTTCCGGCAGGGCTTAGATGGATCACTCTGGACTCCTGCTGTCTGCACCTGCTGCGCCAGTCCCGAATATGAATCTCCATCCTGCGCTGCAGATCGCGTCTGTACAGCTCCAGAGAACCGATGATCTCCCGCACATCCGTGACTGCCAGCTCTGCCGCGGCAGAAGGGGTGGGGGCTCTCAGATCCGAAACGTAGTCGATAATGGTCGTGTCCGTCTCATGTCCTACTGCAGAGATGATGGGGACGGTACACTGATAGACCGCCTGAGCCACAGACAACTCATTGAAAGCCCAGAGATCCTCGATGGACCCGCCGCCCCGGCCAACGATCATGACATCCACACCGATCCGCTCCAGGGCCTGTATTCCCTGAACAATGCTGGGTGCTGCCCCGGCTCCCTGAACCAGTGAAGGGTAAAGAATGATCTGGACATAAGGGTTGCGTCTCCTGGCGATCTGAATGATATCTCTGACCGCAGCTCCCGTGTCCGCAGTGACGATCCCCAGCGTCTTGATGTACCGGGGAATTTCCTGTTTATGTGCCTCATCGAAATACCCCGCGGCCTCCAGCTCCCGTTTCAGCTGCTCATACCTCTCATACAATTCTCCGGCACCCTCCCGGATGATCTGTCTGGCATAGATCTGATATTTTCCGTCCCGTTCAAACACGCTGACCTCGCCTGCAACGATAACCTGCTGTCCTTCTGTCAAACGAAAAGAAAGACCCGACCGATTTCCTGCAAACATGACGCAGTTGACAACACCCTTCGGGTCCTTTAACGTAAAATAGATATGTCCGGAGGCATGATACTTACAGTTGCTGATTTCTCCCCTGACGAGGATATTCCGCAACAAAAGATCTTGCATGAACATATCTTTGATATAGGCATTTAATTGTCCTACGGTAAAAACATTACGATTGTTCCTCATAAGCGAAACCATTTATACTTCCAGCTTTGCTATTTTGCCGAGAATCGCATTGACAAATCCACCTGAATTCTCCGTGCCGTATTTCTTGGCGATCTCCACGGCCTCATTGATTGCGACACCGGCAGGAATCTCCTCATCGAAGCGAAGCTCATACACTGCCAGACGTAAGGTAGTCAGCTCCACTTTCCCCATACGGGTGGTGTCCCAGCCCTCTGTATTCTCATTGATCAGTCGGTCAATCTCCGGCAATTTGGCTAACACCAGGGAAGCCTTCGTCTCGATCACCTCAGATTCTGCCTGGGTGATCACCGTATCGGTATTCTCCAGAAACAATCTGGCTTGTCTGGGCATCTCCTTCACATCATGAAATTCTGCGCAAAACAAAAACAAAAAAATCTGTTCTCTCAGTTCGTGTCTTCCCATTATTGACTCCATTCTACTCATGCTCATCGGACAAAAAACTCTGCGGATAAGCTCTTTCGGTACCTTTCTTATTTCACCTTGATGTTCATAATACGGATATTGACATCCGTGCAGGTAAGCCCTGTCATATTCTCGATTGCGCTCTTCACTCTGCTCTGCACATTGCGGCAGGTCGCGGGAATGTTGTAGCCGTAATCCATGGTGATCGCAATATAGATGACAACCTGATTGTCGCTGACCTTCACCTTGACCGCCTTGGTCATCTTCTGCGCCCCTACCCTGCTCATCAGTTCCTTGGGCACATTGGTGATCACAGCGCTGACTCCTTCTACCTCTGCCGCTGCAATCGAGGCAATGGACGCGATCACATCCTCGGTCACCAGAACGGTTCCCATCTTGTCATTCTGCATCAGTGTAACGATTCCTTTATTGTTTTCCTTCTTTTCCGATTCTTTGTTCACAGTCTGATTATTCATATGGTTACCTCACTTCATTCACGTATTACTTTTTCAATTCGGTCGTATGCATATTATACCACAATTATTCATCACTTGTCACCCAAAATGTCATCGTCAGATAATCCGGATCTTCCAGATATGCCATGGAGTGTCTGCCCGGTCCCAAAGTTTCGAGCAAAAGCTTTCCGTCCACCAGCTTTTCCTTCAATTCCTCATAGATCTTCTGATTCTCACACTTCAGGGAAAGTTCCCTCTCACCTGACGAAAAACAGTTCTTCGCAAGTGCTTTCGCCTGCTCCTCATCACAGGAAAAGAAATAGGCCCCCTCCCTGAAATAGTAGCTCGCTTTTTTCGCACTGCAGTTGGGAAGCGGGACGATCTCCTCAGGCGTGTGATGGATCAGCATTTCCGCCGTTGTCATATTCAGGAATTCATACCTTACATCCGGGCAGTCCGAATCGTTGACCTGTCCGGCATAGGAGGCATCCCCCCAGGTGGCATCCAGATAGTAAAACTGATCATCGATGTTCACCAGATTCCATGCATGCGGTGCATCCTGGGCGACAGTGCTTCCTCTCGCCGTACCAATGACGATCGTACAGGGCACCTGCAGCTGATTCAGCAAATACTGCATGGTCTTGGCATACCCCTGGCAAACGGATGCATGATTCACCAGAACCGAGTAGATGTTCTGATTGTCGGGAGCGCCGGAGACATACTCCGTAGAGCGGATCACCCAGTCATAGACTCCTTTGACCACCTCATACCGGTCCTTTTTTTCTTCAAACTGCTGTTTTACACGGGACGCCTGTGCTTCTATCTGCCCGACCCGTTCCAGATTGTTCTCATAGGTTCCCGCATAGTCACCGGAGAACTCCACCGCAGTGATCTTCTTTCCACGGGTGTATTTTGTGACAAGGAAGCCCTCTACATAGAACAATTCCGGATGGTCGTTCAGCACACAGCGGAAGATCTTGTTCACCAGCTCATCGCAGTCCTGCTCCTCTGCGGTCAACCCGGTGAGCAGAACATTCTCTCCCATTCTGCCGAGAATCTCTTTGATTTCACAGTAGAGCCTCTGCTCCCCTTCGCTCAGCTTGGAGAAATAGTATTCGTAAGTCTCCTGCAGAAACCCTTCGCCTTCCGGACAGGGATAGTCTCCCCCTCCGCTGCCGGCCTGATCCGCATCCTTCTCGATGACATTTGCCCGGAAAAACGCTTCATAACCATATTTTGCTGCCTTAGCCTTCTCTCCAAACCGCTTCGACAGATCCTCCGGGGAACAGCCGCAGACAAATACCGCACTGACAAGCATCATACAGACGGCGTATAACAGTTTCTTTTTCATGCGGACTCCTCAATGTTAATTCCTGGAAAACTCTGAAAGCACCAGTCCCTTGTTGCGGTCCAGCGTCATACCGATACTCCAGGAGTTGACAAACAAGAGCAGGGGGTTGCCCTTCATATCCTTGACCTTCTTCATATCGGAGGTACCGGTCAGCTTTGCAATATCTATTTCTTCCTTGTTCTCGATCCAGCGAATATGCTCATAGGGCAGGTTCTCCAGACGGATCTCCACGTTATATTCATTCTCGAGGCGGTATTTCAGCACTTCAAACTGAAGTACTCCCACTACTCCCACGATGATCTCTTCCAGTCCCGTGTTGAACTCCTGGAAGATCTGGATGGCACCCTCCTGTGCGATCTGCTCGATTCCCTTTACAAACTGTTTTCTCTTCATGGTGTCCAGCTGCCGCACTCTGGCAAAATGCTCCGGTGCAAACGTAGGAATTCCCTCGTACCGGAACTTTTCCTTTGGCATGCACAGCGTATCTCCGATAGAGAAAATGCCGGCATCAAACACGCCGATGATATCGCCGGCATAGGCTTCACTCAGGATCTTTCTCTCATCCGCCATGATCTGCTGGGGCTGAGACAAACGCATCACCTTATTGCCCTGCACGTGACGAACCTCCATGTTGGCATCAAACCGGCCGGAGCAGATACGCATAAAGGCAATTCGATCGCGGTGCGCCTTGTTCATATTGGCCTGAATCTTAAACACAAAGGCGGAAAACTCGTTTTCCGCAGGTTCGATCACACCGATATCCGCCTTTCTGGGCAAGGGGGCAGTGGTCATCTTCAGGAAATGCTGCAGAAAGATCTCTACGCCGAAATTCGTCAGTGCGGAACCAAAGCACACAGGGGTCAGCTTTCCGGCCCGGACTGCCTCCAGATCAAACTCCGCACTGGCACCGTCCAAAAGCTCCACCTCTTCCAGAAGCTTGTCTGCCGCCGCATCCCCGATCAGACTCCGCAGTGTTGCTTCATCCTCCACATTCACCTCGGTAGCAACGCCCTCCTTTGTGCCCTTCTCCGTATCGGAATAAGAGATCACGCAACGCTTCTCCCGGTCATAGACTCCTTTGAACTCCTTACCGGAACCGATAGGCCAGTTCACGGGACAGGTCGCAATGCCCAATTCCTTCTCGATCTCATCCAACAGTTCAAAGGTGTCATTGGCATCTCTGTCCAGCTTGTTGATAAAGGTAAAGATCGGGATTCCCCGCATACCGCAGACCTTGAAAAGCTTTCGTGTCTGCGCCTCCACGCCTTTGGAAGCATCAATGACCATCACCGCAGAATCCGCTGCCATCAGCGTTCTGTAGGTATCCTCGGAGAAATCCTGGTGTCCGGGGGTATCCAGAATATTGATGCAATAGCCGTCGTATTCGAACTGCAGAACAGATGAGGTTACAGAAATACCTCTCTCCTTCTCGATCTCCATCCAGTCGGAAACGGCATGTCTGGCTGTAGCCTTTCCCTTTACACTTCCGGCAAGATTGATCGCACCGCCGTACAATAAGAATTTCTCTGTCAGAGTAGTCTTACCGGCATCGGGGTGAGAGATAATTGCAAATGTCCTTCTGCGATTGATTTCTTCTGTGTATTGACTCATCTTTTCATTTTCCCTTTCTTTCATTCCCTTCGTCCTGTGGAGACAGCATACTGCTTCCCTCAAACTCAGGACACACTCCCAGATATTCTAACACAGTTGCACCTATATCTGCAAAGGTTTTTCGAGTTTTGTGGTTAATCGGTTTGATTTTTTTGCCATACATGAGAAAAGGAGTGTATTCTCTGGTGTGGTCCGTGGTCGCGAGATAGGATGGATCGCACCCGTGATCCGCAGTGATCATCAACACATCCTCCTCCCCCAAACCGTCCAGGATCTCCGGAAGTCTTTGATCAAAACAGCTGAGGGCTTTTGCATAACCGTCCACGTCTCTTCTGTGCCCATACAGCATGTCATAGTCCACCAGATTGACAAAGCACAGCCCGTGAAAGTCCTTCTTCTGACAGCACAGCAGCTGCTCGATCCCCTCTTCGTTTCCGGCGGTGTAAACCGACTCTGTGATGCCTCTCCCGGCAAAGATATCCCGGATCTTACCCACCGCGATCACATCCATACCGGCGTTCTTCAGTTGGTCTAACATCGTCACCGACGGCGGTTCGATCGAAAAATCGTGCCTTCTTCCGGTTCTCACAAACTTCCCGTCCACAGGGCCCACAAAGGGTCTTGCGATGACCCGTCCCACACCGTGCTCTCCTACGAGCAGTTCTCTGGCGATCCGGCAGTACCGATACAATTCTTCCACCGGAACGATCTCTTCGTGGGCTGCGATCTGGAACACACTGTCTGCGGAGGTGTAGACGATCAATTTACCTGTCTCCATATGTTCTCTGCCGTAATCGGCGATCACCGCCGTCCCCGAATAAGGCTTGTTACACAGAATACCCCGCCCGCATCTTTCCGCAAACTCCTCCAGAAGCTCCTCCGGAAAACCATTCGGATAAGTGGGCAGAGGAGCCGACGAGTAAATACCGGCGATCTCCCAGTGCCCGATGGTGGTGTCCTTTCCCTTGGATCGTTCCGTCATTCTGGCCACAGATGCCAAAGGGGCATGATCCTTTTCTCCTCCTGAAACACCCTCGATCTGAAACAGGCCCAGTTTTTCCAGGTTCGGCACATGAAAAAACGGACTGGAAGACACTGCCCTCAGGGTATTTACTCCAATGTCGCCATATTCCTCTGCATCCGGCATCTGTCCGATTCCAAAGCTGTCCAACACTACCAAAAAAACTCTCTTCATTCTGTCCCTGTCCCTTCTTGTCCTTCGCGAAACCATATTTTCTTTCACAGCAACATCTGTCCGCCCTCTCTCAGGACGGACAGACATCACAAATTCACTATACTATCTCGTCTATTCTCTGTCAATTATTGGCAACCGTACTGATGATAATATTCTCCGGTGCGATCTCGGTCTTCCGAGAGACAATATCCTCGATCCTGGCCCGCTTGACATCATCCAGAACCAGTTCGTTTACAACTACATCCACTCCGTTCCCGTTGATGCTGACTACAACATCCGTAAAGCCCTTTGCCTCCAGAAGGATCTCCGCAGCAGCTTCCTTCTCGGCTATGTTCGTCATTTTGACCATACTGTCCACTGCGGATTGCTTCTGTGCTTCCGACAGCCCCTCACTGTTGATGATCTCCAAGAGTGTCTCTTTGTTTTTTGCTCTGGTCTGCTCTTTCAAAAGCTTTGCTTCCGAAAGAATTGCCAGAGAGTCTGTGGCAGAAGTAAAGATCGCTTCCCCTGGAATCTCGCCTTCTTCGGGTGCAATCTCTTCACCGCCTGCAGCATTCATCGCATCACTCAGATAGATGTCGGTGTCCAGATAGTCTTCCACAAACAGACTTTCTTTATCCGAATCCAGACTGTCAATCTCCGATTCAAGCCAGGTAAGCTCTTCCGACTTTAGATCAAGGTTGCCGTCTACCGTCACCCCATCCAACACAGTACCGGTGGTTCCGATGGCTCCGGTCTCCTGGCTGAGCGCTTCCTGATCTGCCTGAAACTGATCCCCCGGATCACTTTCGGAGAACTGCAGGTATCCCGCTATTGCGATCATAATGGCAAGAGCTGTTATCATAAGCTGGTTTTTCTTTAATAAATTTTTCACGTTTGCACCTCTCTTCCTTTCCTACTCCATCATATGTTTTGGGGAAAAGAGATATGATTAAGTTTTGCCCCTTATTCCCGCATGGAGACCACCTTCACTTTGTGTGCTTCCAGACCGAAAAGAGCCTGCACGATCTCTGTGACAGTACGGTCGATCCTGCCCTGTCCGCCGCCCTTCGCGACCACAACCACGCCCGCCACCTCCGGCTCCAGCGTTTTTGTCACGTAAGGATCTCCAAAATTCCCATTCCCGTAATAAACCTTTTCCTCCGAACCCTTCAGGGTGATCATCACCTTTACCGAGCCAACCCCCTTTACCTTGGAGAGCAGGTCCGTCAGTTCTCTCTCACAGGCCTGTGCATAATCCTCCCAAGTCACATCATTCTCTGACTCCGTTTTTGGGGATACGCCGGATTCCTGCTTCTTATTCACCGGAACAGACACCACAAACAACAGCACCCCCACCAGAATGACCACCACCAGATTTTCCTTCGTCAGCAGCTTTTTCCAATCTAATTTCGTCAATGGCCCACCTCCGGATACATCTCCGTAAAATGACTATCCCAGTCACTTAAGGGGGAAGACTTTTGAATGGATCGTTCATAAGCTCTGCTCTCCTCCAGAATCCTCCGGGTCACCTGCCCCACAGTTTCCCCTGTCAGCATGGAGGTCAAGGGAGTCAGGAGACTTGCGATCAGCATCAGTCTCACCAACAATTTGAGATACTTCTCATAGCTTTCCCTGGGGGACAGATGCACAATGGTCTGTGCAAGGATCAAAAACACCGCGATCTTAACAATTGACTGAATCAGTTCCATCTTCATCCTCCTTTAGACAACAGGTTTGATCGTTGCAGTCAGCACTGCCAGCGCAATCAAAAACAACAGCATGGCGACAGCCAGCACCCGAAGTAAGAGAAAGCCTGCGTCGGCAGTTTGGTCAACACTTTTTCCCAAACGCTTATCGCTGACGATCTGTATCAGGGCAGCAGCCACTTTCAGTGTACCTGCAACCGCACCGATCTTCACAATCGGTGCCGCACACAGGTACAGCATGAGAAGCAGCAGCACTGCGCCCACACTGTTTTTGATCAGCAGGGCGGAGCCGAGCGCCAGCTCCGCAACGCCTCCGGAGACTTTGCCGATGATGGGCACATTGCTTAACACCTTGGTCAACACACTGGTACGGGCCGCCCCCAGGAGGGGTGTGATCAATGCCTGAAAGAAACTGATCCCGGTGACCGCCCAGACGCACAGCTTCAGCAAAAACGAAATGCTCTTCTTCAGAAGTTCCAACAGATAGGAGAATGCTTCCTCCTTCCACACCGTATTGATCACTGACAGCAGAAGAAAGCAATTGACTGCAGGCAGCAGACAGGCCGCCAAAAGCTTTTCAATCAACAGCACTACCAGAAGCATCAGCTGACTGACCACGCCGGCTGATGCAGTACCCGCCGATACTCCCACTGCAAGCACATAGGTGGGAATCAGAAGCTTGATAAACAGAAGAATATTCTCGATGGCTTCCTGCACGATTCCTGCGGACACATAATAGGTCCGAACCAGGATCGTCACAAATAGCAGATAGCAAAAGAAAAAACTCAGGTCTGCCACCTGACGGCAATCATAGATCTGTACGAAGTAAGTGAGAAGAGCGGACACCAGCCCTAACACCAGCAGCCAGACAAGCAGTTCTTTTGAGCTCTGCATCCAGGAGGGAATTCCCACCAGACATTTGTTCAGGATTCCCATAAGAGCTCCCAGAGGATCTCCCGCCAGCAGCATAGAGAACACTTCCTTCAAGGAGACGGTATCTTTCGGAAACAGCTGTTCAATCCCCTGCTCCAACTCTCCCAGACGAAACCGACTCCAGATTTCCTCAGTTCCCAACCTTTTCCTCCTATCTGATCAATCCTTGAATCTGTTCGATTACAGCCAATAGTATCGGCAATCCCGCCATTACCACTGACAGTTTCCCAAGGATTTCGATCTGCCCTGCCATGGTCTGACAGCCGGAATCCTTACAAAGCGATGCTGCAAACTCACAGATATAAGTGATACCTACCACCTTGAGCAGACTGTTTAAGTACCCTGCATTTTCTCCCAAAAGGGTGGTGATGCCCGCAAACTGTTCCAGAAACAGGGCCACCTGCCGAAAGGCAAAACCAAATATCATAAATCCGATTCCCACAATGAAAAGACCGGAGTACTCTGCTTTATTCGCCTTGAACCAATTTGCAGCCAACACCCCAATGATTCCGATCAAAGCTACCTTAATGATTTCTGTCATACTACCCTCAAAATGAAAACAACGCCTGTACTGTCTGAAACAATTCATAGATATAGGGAACGATCCAGCTGAGCACCAGAATCAATCCGGCAAGGCTTACCAGAAAGGACTGTTCCTCCCGACCGCTCTTGTTCAGTACCTGTCCCAGAATCGTCACCAAAATACCCACCGCAGCGATTTTATATATCAGACCTATCTCCATCTCCCGACGCCACCTATTCCCTCTATTATGCCAACACTACCAAGAGCAACATTCCTCCCAGGGTTCCCAGCGCCACTGACAAATTACAACGCTTTTCCCTCTCCCGCTCCAACACGGCAATCGTTTCCTGCAGTCTTTGTTTTGCAGTATAGATCATCGCGATCTGCTGCTCCCTGTCTGCAAAGCTTTTGCCGGCTGCAAACAGAAAAGCTTCTTCCAGATCCTCTCTCTTGACCGACATTTGGGGCAAAAGCTTTTCGATTCCCTCCGCAAAGATCGTTTCCAGCTTTTCTCCCCCTTCCTGATTCACACGATTCGCTGTCTCTTTGAGGGTCTGCCGAAGAGGCTCGGGCATCCTGTCTGCAACAGCCAGACAGCACTCCGGAATCGTTCCTCTTCCATACTGAATCTCTCCCTGAAAGCACTGCAGCATCAGAACCAGGCTTCTCAAATGCTCTATTCTCCGCACGTATTGTTTTTGCCAGACAACCCCCAGCCCCAAGGTTCCGCCAAAGATACAAACTGTTCCCATCAGTCGAAGCATACACCCTCCCTATCTGTTATCCGTAAGGAAAAACCGTTCTCTCTTCGCCCGGGAAGAACAAACAGTTCAAACAGTTTCCGCACCTCTCCGCCAAATCGCCGCTCTACCTCGTCAACGGAAGATCCGTGTGCAGTGGCGATCACTTTACATCCGCAGGCATTCGCCTGGCGCAGGGTATCCAATTCCTCAAAGCCGCCCAATTCATCGATGGCCAGCACTTGGGGTGCCATGGAACGCAGCATCAACATCATCCCCAATGTCTTAGGGCATCCGTCCAGGCAATCCGTTCTGCTCCCGATATGATTCTCTGCAATTCCCAGAAAGCTCCCGGCAATCTCCGACCGTTCATCGATCAGCGCAACATTTTTTCCTCTTTCATATGGATTCCCGTCGGACACCTGTCGCACCAGATCTCGAAGGACGGTAGTCTTCCCCCAACCAGGCGGTGATACGATCAAAATATTTTTCAGCTGATGATTCTCGTACGCATAGGGCAGAATCCTGTCAGCCGCCCCCAATACTTCATGGGAGATTCGAATATTCACATAGAAAATGTGTTTGATCGTTTTGATCTGTGCCTGTTCATTCAGCACTACTTGTCCTGCGATTCCAATACGATTTCCGCCCCTGATCGTGAGAAACCCTCTCCGAACCTCCTCCTCAAAGGCATATAGACTGTACTGACAGACATAATCCAAAAATTGCGGAATATAATCCTGACCGATGCACATTGCGTGATTCTCTGAAAGCGTTACACTGCCATCGTCGCTCAAATAATATTCCTTTCCTTCCAGAACCACTCGAATGGGTTGGTTCACCCGCAGCCTGATCTCCGACAACTCCGATTGTCTGGATTCCAGCTTCTTCCACAGGAGCCTTTGTGGACCCGGGAACATCAACGAAATTTTTTGCATGATGACTCGTCCTCCTTCTTCAATATATGAAGAGACAAGCAGGATATGCACATATTTTTAGGGCAGAAAAAATGCGGATGTCCGAAGACATCCGCAAAAAACAATTCTATGAAAGATCAAAGCAGACCATTTATCACAAATCCTAAAAAGGGTACGAGAAAGGCGATCAAAAATCTTACACCGACAATAAAGAATACGATCGTAACCAAAACATTCACCGTATGTTCGGAACCGGTCCCCTTTGCTCTCGACTTGGCGATCACCGCAATAATCAGTCCCGCTACCGGGATGAACATTCCCGCAATGATTGCAAAAATGCAAAGCTGAAGGACTCTCGGATCCGTCCCGGACAGTCGATTGTCCCTTCCTTCATCATAGTCTGAAAAGATGGGCTGCTCGTCTCGGGCCTGCTGCATTGTCTGATCCTGAAACTGATCCGCATCCTGCTGCCAAACGGTATCTCTGGTCCAATTCTCGTGATTGCTATGCCCCGCATCTGCGTGATGCAGCGGATCGGTGCCAATGTGGCCGCCGCTCAGACTGCTGCCGGCTTCCGTCTTCAGACGAAGATACAATGCATCCAGATCCTTTGCAAACGCACGCTTTGTAGCGCCCTGATATACTCCGCTTAAGGAGTCCTCTCCGCCCATAGGCCCTTTTATCCAGCTTTCGGCACGAAACAGTCCTCCGGCATAGGACCACTTGAAGTATTTCACTCCGCCATGGGAATCCTCCGCTGAGAAGACCATCTCCCCTTCCCAATCTGTTCTCATAAAATGATTGTGATAAATAAAGTCATCCATCACCATACTTACCACATCGATCGGCTGGTCTAATTGTATTTCTCTGATTGTTCTGCTCACTTTTCTCCTCCCGGTACCTTGTACGCATTTGTTCTCATCATCATAGTAACACAACTGCTGCTTTGAAATCAATATCATTTACATTTTGCTAACTTAGCTATAGATATTGCTAACTTTCTGCTGAATTCTTGCCTTTTATCCTATTATTCTTTATGATAATTCTGTTCCATCAATCGGAAAAAGGAAAGGAATATCTCTATGAAAAGTAAAAAAGCATGTACTGTTCTGGGGCTTTTGACCTCATTGACCCTGTTGGCAGGCTGCACAGATCAAACAAATAAGGAGGAAGGAACCATGCAGGAAACAAACACCACAGAAATCTCTTCTGCCGAAGCAGAAAGCACAGCAGACGCGGCAAGCGATCCTATCGCAGAGGCGATCTCTCAGGAGAACTCTGCCGTGGATACCTCTGCCCCGGAGGCCGACACAAATGAGGACCGGGAACCCACCGCCGAGATCAGTGATCTGATTCCCGGCAAGTATATCAGCTTCCGGGTGGATGAGGCAGGCACGATTCAACATATCTCCTATCCATCCCGCGACTATTTCGGAGATGGCAGTGAGATCACCAAGGAAGCAAATGTCTATCTGCCATATAATTACGATGAGAGCAAACAGTATAATGTACTGTATCTGATGCACGGTATCGGCGGAGACGAGGCAGAGTGGGGAATGACGGACAATATGTCCCGTGTCAAGATCATCATGGACAATCTGATCTACTACGGGGATGTGGAACCCTTTATCGTGGTAACACCTAACGGACGTTCCGCAAAGAATCACGCAAAGGAGGGCTCTGATTACATGTCCTTCTACTGCTTCGGGCAGGAGCTTCGCAATGATCTGATTCCCTACATCGAGTCTGCTTTCAGCGTCTACTCTTCCGAGGACCCGACTGACAGCCGCGACCATCGCGCCATGGCAGGTCTTTCCATGGGCGGCATGCAGACCATCAACATCGGTATCGGAGAATGTGTAGATCTGTTCAGCTATTTCGGTGCTTTTTCTGCCGCTCCTACCAGCAACCCTGCATCAAAGACTGCTGAGCTCTTAAAGGACAATACGCTGCCGATCCACTACTTCTACAACCTCTGCGGCACCGAGGATAACATCGCGTATGCGAGTGCTTCCGCAGCAGCGAAATCACTTCCCACAGTCTGTGACCAGTTTGTAGACGGCGAGAACTTTATGTGGCAGGAAATCAAGGGCGTACACGATTTTAAGGTCTGGTACCTGGGCTTCTATAATTTCGCCCAATTGGCTTTCAAAGCAGAATAGATGCCATCAACAACACATAGAAAAATAAGCATCCCCGGAAAGTGCTCCTCTCCGGGGATGCTTTTACGCTGATGCGCTGAAAACTTATTTGTCGTGAATCTCTCTGTGGAGTTCCTGCAGAGACTTCAGCTTGCTTGCCGCATTGCTCTTCACATAACAGATACCCTCTGCGGTCACTCTAGCCGCTGCAACGGTTGTCACATAAGGAACCTTTGCCTTGATGGCAGCCTTGCGCAGATAACTGTCATCTCTGTTGCTGTTCTTGCCTACAGGAGAGTTGACAATGATCTGGATCTCACCGTTTGCAATCATATCAGAGATGTTCGGTCTGCCTTCAGACAGCTTCTTCACCACCTTGGCCTCCACACCCGCGGCAGCAAGCACACTCTGGGTACCGCTGGTTGCAACGATATTGAAACCGGCCTTCACAAAGAGTTTTGCAACCTCAACGACTTCCTTCTGGTCAGCGGTATTTACAGAGATCAGTACCGTACCCTCTGTGGGAAGTTTGGACTGGGTAGCCTCCTGCGCCTTGAAGAATGCCTCACCATAGGAAGGAGACAATCCCAATACCTCACCGGTGGAACGCATCTCAGGTCCCAACACAGGGTCGACCTCAGGGAACATATTGAAGGGGAATACTGCCTCCTTCACACCGTAGTTGGGGATCACCTGCTCCTTCAGCTCAGGAACGGGAGATTTCCTGCCGGTCAATTCGGATGTAATGATGTCCGTTGCAATCGGAACCATCTTGATATTGCACACCTTGGATACCAAGGGAACGGTACGGGATGCACGGGGGTTTGCCTCCAGCACGAATACCTTGCCGTTCTCAATGGCATACTGCATATTCATCAGACCCTTTACGTGCATTTCCTCAGCAATCTTTCTGGTGTACTCCTTGATCGTCTCCACATTCTCAGGAGAGATGTGTACGGAAGGGATGATGCAAGCGGAGTCACCGGAGTGAACGCCGGCCAACTCGATATGCTCCATCACTGCAGGAACAAACGCATGGGATCCGTCGCTGATGGCATCCGCCTCGCACTCCAGGGCATGATTCAGGAACCGGTCGATAAGGATCGGTCTGTCAGGGGTAACGCCCACTGCAGCCTTCATATATCCTACCATGCTCTCATCATCATAGACCACTTCCATACCCCGACCGCCGAGTACATAGGAAGGACGTACCATTACAGGATAACCGATCTTTGCTGCGATTGCCAAAGCATCCTCGACGGTAACCGCCATTCCGGACTCAGGCATGGGAATCTCCAGCTTGTCCATCATTGCGCGGAACAGGTCTCTGTCCTCTGCAAGATCGATCACTGCAGGAGACGTACCGAGAATCTTGACACCGTTCTTTTCCAGCGCAGCTGCCAGATTCAAAGGTGTCTGTCCGCCGAACTGAGCGATCACACCCAGCGGCTTCTCCTTCTTGTAAATGCTCAGAACATCCTCCAATGTCAAAGGCTCAAAGTACAACTTATCGGAGGTATCATAGTCGGTAGAAACTGTCTCAGGATTACAGTTCACAATGATCGTCTCAAAACCGAGCTTCTTCAGAGCCAGAGCGGCATGTACACAGCAATAGTCGAACTCGATACCCTGACCGATACGGTTAGGACCGCCGCCCAGGATCATTACCTTGGGCTTGTCGGTGGTAATGGGGTTCTTGTCCTCCCCATTGTAGGTGGAATAATAATATGCGCTGTTCTCGGTGCCGCTTACGTGAACACCCTCCCAGTTTTCTTCTACGCCAAGCGAAATACGCTTCTCGCGAATCTCATCCTCGGTAATCTCCAGCAGCTGGCTCAGATACTTATCAGAGAAGCCATCCTTTTTCGCGGTGATCAGCATCTCATCGGGAATCATGGAACCCTTGTATGCAAGGATCGCCTCCTCTTCTTCCACCAGCTCTCTCATCTGATCGATGAAGTAAGCCTTCACCTTGGTTGCGGCAAAAATCTCCTCTGTGGAAGCTCCCTTGCGGAGTGCCTCATACATCAGGAAATGTCTCTCGCTGGAAGGAGTTGCCAGACGATTCAACAGTTCTTCCTTGGAAAGGGTATCAAAATCCTTCGCATGTCCAAGACCATATCTTCCGGTCTCCAGTGAGCGGATCGCCTTCTGGAAAGCCTCCTTGTAGGTCTTACCGATACTCATGACCTCACCTACAGCGCGCATCTGGGTACCCAGCTTATCTTCTACACCCTTAAACTTCTCAAATGCCCATCTGGCAAATTTGATTACCACATAATCTCCGTCGGGAACATACTTGTCCAGAGTACCGTACTTTCCGCAGGGAATGTCCCGCAGAGTAAGTCCTGCAGCCAGCATAGAGGAAACGAGTGCAATCGGAAAACCGGTTGCCTTGGAGGCAAGTGCAGAGGAACGGGAGGTACGGGGATTGATCTCGATTACAATGATTCTGTCAGACACAGGGTCGTGGGCAAACTGAACATTGGTGCCTCCGATGACCTGTACTGCCTCAACGATTCTGTAGGCCTGCTCCTGAAGACGCTTCTGGCACTCCTTTGAGATCGTCAGCATCGGTGCGGAACAGAAGGAATCACCGGTGTGGACACCGAGAGGATCGATGTTTTCAATAAAGCATACCGTGATGATATTGTTGTCTGCATCGCGAACTACCTCCAACTCCAGCTCTTCCCAGCCGAGAATGGACTCTTCCACCAGAACCTGATGTACCAGGCTGGCCTGCAGACCTCTTGCACAGACAGTAGAAAGCTCCTCTTTGTTGTAAACCAGACCGCCGCCTGCACCACCCATGGTGTACGCAGGACGAAGCACAACAGGATAACCCAGCTTGTCTGCAATAGCCAGCGCCTCTTCTACGCTGTATGCCACTTCGCTGCGGGCCATCTCGATTCCCAGAGAGTCCATTGTCTTTTTAAACTCGATTCTGTCCTCACCGCGCTCGATTGCATCCACCTGAACGCCGATCACCTTTACCCGGTACTTATCCAGAATGCCTTCTTTGTTCAGCTCTGCGCAAAGATTCAATCCGGACTGACCACCCAGATTGGGCAGAAGTGCATCCGGTCTCTCCTTCGCAATAATTCTCTCCAGACTGGCCACATTCAAAGGTTCGATGTAAGTCACATCTGCAGTCTCAGGGTCTGTCATGATCGTTGCGGGATTGGAGTTTACGAGTACAATCTCATAACCCAACTTTCTCAAAGCTTTACAAGCCTGTGTTCCTGAATAGTCGAACTCACAAGCCTGACCGATGATGATCGGTCCGGAACCAATAATCAAAATCTTGTTGATGTCAGTTCTCTTTGGCATAATCTCCTCCTTGCCCCACAGAAAAGGATGTCTGTGTGTTATTTTCATCTCTTAACCGAAACAAAGGCGTTGAACCCATGGCCCAGTTATCTCAATTTATTAGTATAACATACTTTCTTTACATTTCATAATAGATTTTACAAAAAATAATACACAAAAAATACCTTGTATTTTTTACAATACAAGGCATTTTTCTCAACTTAACTATATTCTGTTCGGAGAATAGACATTTGCCGTGGAATTACAGCTTTTTGATTCTTTCGATGGCCTCAACCGTATTCTCATACTGTCCGAAGGCGGTCAAACGGAAATAGGTCTCACCGCTTGGTCCAAAGCCGGAACCGGGAGTTCCTACAATGTTTGCCTTTTCCAGAAGATAGTCGAAAAATTCCCAACTGCTCATGCCGTTCGGCGCCTTTAACCAGATATAGGGAGCATTCACGCCTCCGTATACCGTGTAACCGGCATCGGAGAGTCCTTCTCGGATATAGGCTGCGTTCTTCATGTAATAGGCTACCTGATCAGCCAGCTGCTTCTTTCCCTCCGGGCTGTAAACAGCCTCTCCCGCTCTCTGCACAATATAGGGAGCACCGTTATATTTGGTGCCGTGTCTTCTCGCCCACAGGCCATTTAATGCCACTCCGCCCCGGATCAGGTCCTTGGGCACTACCGTATAGCCAAGACGCACACCGGTAAAACCGGCATTTTTAGAGAAAGAATGGAGTTCAATGGCACAGGTTCTCGCCCCCTCGCACTCATAGATGCTGTGAGGCACATTTTCCTCACTGATATACGCCTCATAGGCCGCATCATAGATAATGACACTTCCGTTCTGATTGGCATAATCCACCCACTCCTGCAGTCTGTCCTTTGTGATGGCGGAACCTGTAGGATTATTGGGAAAACACAGATAGATCAGATCCGGTACGGAAGCGGGAAGCTCCGGAACAAACCCGTTCTCTGCCGTACAGGGCATATAGATCACATCGGACCATTTCCCGGTTGCCGCATCAAATACTCCCGTCCTTCCTGCCATGACATTGGTATCCACATACACCGGGTAGACAGGGTCACATACAGCAATACGATTGTCCAGAGCAAAAATCTCCTGAATATTTCCCGAATCACTTTTTGCTCCATCGGAGACAAAAATTTCATCCGCTTCAATCTCACAGCCCCTTGCTCTGTAATCATTCGTGACAATCGCATTTCGCAGAAAATCATAACCCAGATCCGGTGCGTAACCTCGAAAGGTCTTCTGGTCTCCCATTTCCTCCACAGCCTTCTGCAGTGCATCCGTCACAACCGGGGCAAGCGGAAGCGTCACATCTCCGATTCCCAGACGGATAATCTTTTTATCCGGATTTGAAGCCGCATAGGCATTCACCTTCTTCGCTATCGTGGAGAACAGATAACTCCCCTGCAATTTCAAGTAATTCTCATTTACCTTTACCATTTCTCTCAACCTCTTCTCTCTATTGATTGTATAATGTCAAAACCATCTGTGCCATCTCGACCAGACCGATTCCGGAATCCATGCTGTTTCGTTGTATATATTTATGTGCTTCTTCCTCCGTCATATTGTTTCTGGTCATCAACAATTTCTTAGCTTCACTGATCAGTTCCATATCCCTGGCATTTCTCTCGGCAGGTCTTTGTCTTCTGGCCCGCCTCTTAACTGCTATGGAATCACTTAACATATTCACGGTATTGAGCAGATCATGTACCTGAAGCGGCAGAGTAAGTGACATGACACCATCCGTCACATACTCATTTAGCGCACGCTCAGAGGCAATGAGAAGTAATTCAAAACCGGGTGGAAGTAATTCCCGTAATTCCCGATACATCATATCCACCAGCTTATACCCGCAGATCACGATGCCGTCATCATATTGATCCGCAGTGCTGATAGCCTGTGAACCGGAACCGCAGACGCAAGTCATTTTGAAGCCGCCACGCACTAGTAGGTTTTTGAGTTTTATACTTTCCTCCATTTTCGGAAGAACAACGATAATACTCGTCATCTACATGCACCCGCCTTAATATCTGTATAAATACTTCTCCAATTCCCATTCTGTGATCTGCCGGATGCTCTCGTTCCACTCCGTGCGCTTCGCATCCAGATATCGGTTGAACAGTTCCTCTCCCAATACCTTCTTCACCAGTTCATCCCGTTCCAGTTCTTCCAGTGCCTCATCCAGTGTTCTGGGCAGAAGCTCGCAGGCACAGTTCTCACCGGAACAATCTGCGGGAAGAAGCTTTTGCCGGATTCCTTCCAGTCCGGCTTCCAGACAAACCGCAAGTGCAAGATATGGGTTTGCTGCCGAATCGGGAGAAAGCAATTCGATTCTCGTATCCTTCCCCTTCACGGAGGCAATACGAATCACCTTCTGCGTAGTATTCTTTCCCCAACCGATCTCAACCGGTGCGCTGAATCCGGGGAGCAATCTCTTGTAGGAATTCACAATGGGGTTGGTCAGTGCAGTGATTCCCTTCACATGCTTCAGGATACCACCGATAAAGTAGAGGGCAGTCTCACTCAATCCGTCTGCACCATCCTTATCCTCAAACACATTTTGTCCGTCCCGATACAGTGCCATCTTCAAATGCATTCCCGAGCCATTGACACCATATTTCGGCTTGGGCATAAAGGTAGCATGGAGACCGTGTCTTTTGGCAATTGTCTTGACAGCCAGACGGAAGGTCATAATGTTATCAGCCGTATTCAGTGCCTCATCATAGCGGAAATCGATCTCATGCTGGGCAGGAGCCTGCTCATGATGGGAAGCCTCAATAATGAACCCCATCTGCTCCAGATTCAAAACCATGTCCCGCCTTGCATTTTCTCCAAGATCCAGGGGACTGATATCCAGGTATCCTGCCTGCTCGTGGGTGATCGTCGTAGGCATCCCGTTTTCATCGGTATGGAACAGAAAGAACTCACACTTCGGTCCTACCATCAGAGAGTATCCCATCTCAGAGGCATTCTTCAGAGCAGTCTTCAGGATATGGCGGGAATCTCCCTCGAAAGGAGTTCCATCCTCATATTTCACCTCGCAGAGGAGTCTTGCCACTCTCCCCTGCTGAGGTCTCCAGGGGAAAACCTCAAGGGTATTGTAGTCGGGATAGAGATACATATCTGTATCTCCAAGATCAGGAAAACCGTCGATTGCTCTGCCATCCACAGAAAAACGATTGTCCAACGCCCGCTCCAACTGGCTGGATGTCACAGCAATATTCTTCAGTTGACCGAACATGTCCGTAAACTGAAGTCGAATAAACTCCACATCCTGTTCCTTTACCATAGATACTACATCTTCCCTTGTCATAATTCTTTTCATTTTCTACTCTCCCACCATCGTGTTTTTCAAAAAAGGCGCTCTTACCCCTCGTAAGAACGCCTTTGTCTTTCCATTCATCATACAGAAACCATATTGATTTGTCAACCGTCTTCTTGTCAGACAAAATGAATTACTCAACTTCTCCGACAAAGATCTCTTTCCCATCGCAGGTGTAATAGCTGCAGACGATCTTCTCAGGACGAATACCTGTAGCAGTCTCCAATGCATCCAATACACTCTTCAACTGTTGTTCGGTTGCAGGGAAAGCATCCTCCATCTTCTTTTTGTTATCCGCATTTGCCTCTACTCCCTCCAAGAAGTAATAGTCGTAGTAGATCACATTGTCGATAGCCATAAAGGTACAGTCATCATACACATTCTTAAACTGCTCACGCACCTGCTCCATTTCCTTCTCGATGGACTCTGCCACAGAGGGAATCTTATAGTACTCCTCCAAGGTAGTATAATTGTCAAAGGTATATTCCTTCTCAGGCTCCTCGAAGACATCCTCACCGTCAGCCCCTCCCATCGCATCGATGGAAATGGTCCATACACCGTCTACCTTGTACACATCGAAAGGATTGCTGGCTTCCTCGCCGTTTGGTTCCACTGCATATACCATCACAGTGTAACCCTCTGTCACCTCCATGGGAGCTATATCGTTCAGAATCGCAGAATAAGCTGCGATCTCATCGGCAGTCTTGGCGGTAGCCTCTCCGTAACGGAACTGAAGATCCGCTGCCCCCTCCTCAGGTTCCTTGGAAAATGCCTCTTCGATATCCTGCTGGGTCATTCCCAGTGCCTTCATTCCCGCGAAAAATGCATCAGAATACTTCTTCGGCATGGCGTCAAACACCTTCATCAGATTGCCTTCCACAGCAGCCTCCATACACTGCTTGATCGGTGCAAGATAATCATCCTCCGTTGCCTGGACGGGTTCGGTACTGACCTCTTCAGCCACACTCTCCACAGAAGATTCGCTCTCCTCAGAGGATTCCCTCTTCACATCAGACTCTGAGGATGCAGCTGACTCCGTGCTGCTCTCAACTGTGCTCTCGGAAGAGATGCTTTCGCTGCTGCTGTCTACAGATGCAGCTTCGTTGCCGCATCCGCCAAAACTCAAAACGGCGGCAAGCATCAATCCCATCAGTTTCAGACTTTTTCTTTTCATTTGATTCTCCTTACTCCCCATTCACAGCACTTTAACGCTGTGTTAATTTATTGCAATACAGTATACAATATTACCTTCCTTTTGCACAGTTGTCAATTACTTTTCTGCATATTCTTTTCTGTTATTCCGCTTGGACTGCATCCCGCTCCAGATAACCGTCCACCAGTTTTTCAAAATCCGCTCTGCAAACCGGTTTGGAATAGTAATACCCCTGAAGAAAGCCCACGTTCATCTGCCGAATGATAGACTCCACCTCTGCGTTCTCCACGCCTTCTACCACAACTGATTGTCCCAGTTCACTGCACAAATAGAGAATAGACTTAATGATTGCAAAGTCCACATCGTGCCCCTCCGCAGAAAGCTCTCTCACAAAGGTATGTTCGATCTTTATACTGTCAGCCGGGAGGAGTTTCAACATCTCCAGAGAAGAGTATCCTGTTCCGAAATCATCCAATGCTATGTTGAAGCCCAAGTCTTTCAGTTCAGCAAACACATTTGCCAGCGTGGCAGGGGACTGTACACTGCAGCTCTCCGTCAGCTCGATTACGATATTATGAGGATCCACGCCAAATTCCTTTACTGCCTTTTCAACCTCTTCCACATAATGATCCTCCAGAAACTGACCATAAGAGACATTGAAGCTCACGATAAAATTACCGTACCTTTCCTCCCACAGCTTCTGCTGGCGCATCGCCTCCCGCATAACAAAACGGCCCACCTCCAGAATATCATCCGTCTCTTCCAAAATAGGAATAAATTCGCCCGGATATGAATCCGTAATGGTTTCTCCCTTCCATCGCAGTAAGGCCTCGCAGCCAACGATCTTCGTGCCATCCTTATTCATCCAAGGCTGATAGAATAATTCAAAGCCCCGGAAATTATTCGCAATACTTCTCTTTAACTCCTGCTTCAGCTTCTGATTACGCTTCTGCAGATCAAAGACCTCCTTGGTATAGAAGGACAGATTCCCTCTGTTCTGTCTCTTCACCTTATCCAGGGAAAGCACAAGTTTATAGATCAAATCATCTCTGGAATCCTCTGAAATAGGATACTCCATCGCTGCAGCGGAAAAGGATAGAGTCACTCTCTGTCCGTTGCCGAGCAAAAGCTTGCCTGCTTTTTCTGAGATGCGGTCGTACAGTGTCCTCATCTGCTCTTTGGTTCCCTCGGGTAAAACAAAGATAAACTCATCTCCCGCAAACCGGAACACTGTATTGGCAGTTCCCACCAGTTCCAGAAATACTTTTCCCAACTGAATCAGTATCTTGTCTCCGTTGTCATAGCCATAGGTGCTGATGATCTTTTTGAAGAAATCAATACCGAGGATCGCGATGATTCCTTTCTTATTCTCGAAATCCATGGCATAGAACTGATTCTTCGTCTTCAAACCGGTCAGCGGATCATAAATGCTCTGGCAGTCCAGTCTGGTAATCATTCCGGCAAACACTTTGTTGCCCTCATCGTCACTCTGCACACTCCCCCGGCATTCCACCCATACATAATCGCCATATCTGGTTTTCGCCCGATACTGGATGCTATGAACAGTAGATGCACCGCTAAACACCAATTCAATATCGGAAAGATACATCTGCAGATCATCGGGATGAACGTGTTCCAACCAGATGCTCAAAGCATCCTCCATATATTCCCCGGGCATTCCAAAGAAATCAATTGCGGATCGAGACCATCTGGATAAGCCGGTCTGCATATCCGTCGCGAATATATATACATACTCCGAAGCCTCTGCAAATGCCTGAAATAGCAAATCATTCAGAATATTACTCATGGTACATACATCTCCTTGTCTCAAAAACATGTTTATGATACGATCTGATTTCTGCCGTTTTCCTTGCCCTTGTAGAGCAGCTTATCCGCCTTTGATATGACATAGTCCAGGTTATTCGGCGAATGATACTGCACCATACCAAAGGTCATCGTCACCTTCACCTCATAATCGTCAAATACAACTACAGTATCCCGGATCTCCTGGGCGATCTTCTCCAGCTTCTCCTGCGCAGGTCCCAGCTTTCCCTTGAAGACGAGAATAAATTCCTCTCCTCCCCACCTGGCAACAAAGCCGGCATCCTGCATATTATTCCGCATCACGGCAGCGACCCGCTTCAACACCTCATCGCCGCAATTATGTCCATAGGTATCGTTCACCTTCTTGAAGAAATCAATGTCACCGATGGCAAAGGTAAAGGAACGTCCGTCCGGTGAGTTGGCCTCCACAAAATACTTCTTCAGATGATGCATTGCTGCACTTCTATTATACAACCCGGTCAGTCCGTCCTTCTGCACTCTTCCGTCTAAGGACTCGCTCAGGGATACAAGCATTCTGCTCATTCTGCCATACTCATCGTCACGACTGATGATCCACTTGGGCATCTCGTGGGCAAACTCCCCACGGTCGATCTCCATCATGTAGTTGGTGATCGTCGTCTGCATGCGCAGGAGCTTTCGAACCGCATAAATAACGGCGCAGATGGCAATCACGGAAATGAAGATCATGATCACAGCCATCTTAATTTCCATATTTCTGATCGTCACGGATATGCTTTGCGACGGCATACCTGCAAAAACCATTCCAACAGAAAAACCCTCCTGGGTGCGGAGAGGAAGATAATACCCCCAGTATTCGTTGCCGTTTATCTCGACATCCTGCAGATAGCATGTCTTCCCGACTCTGGCATATTCGTTCCAGATATCATTGTTATATGTATTGATGTAGCGCTGTCCGGTATCATCCTTGATGGTGGTGCAGATTCTCTTTCCCCCCACAAAAATGGTATACTCCGCTCCGGTAATATCTTTCAGGTGATCTACGATCGAAGAATCAGAGCCAACCGCCTCATCGCCGATCATCAGCCTGCCATTGTTCATCGAAAAGCCAAGGCCTGTATCATCGGACAACTCATAGACATAGATCAGATTCTTCGCCAGAGAATTCAAATATTCTGCTGTATCCTTCTTCTTCATCTGCTTCACGGTGGAAGACGAAAGAGCTGTCAGAATCAAGCCAAGCATAATAATCGATCCCAGGGAAACCAAAATGAAATACTTGCCAACACTAGTCCTGTAAATTCTCATGCAACACCTCCGATGTCAACCAGTTCAATATCTTCTTCTATCATACCCGAAAGTTATATTTTTTTCAACATAGTTTTAGTAAAAAAGTACAGAATTAGCTCTTTTTAAAGAAGATTTATGCAAAAAATATACAATAATCAGAAATCAAACTTATTTTTCTTCTTTCCTGTGCTTCTCCGCTTCCTTTACTCTTTTCCAAAGTGCCAATGCCTCCTCCGGGCTGTTCGGCCTAGGTTCCTCCCCAAAGACATGCGGATGACGTCGAATCAGCTTATCGGAAAGCATCTGAACAATATCCGGGAATTCAAAGGCACCCCTCTCGGAGGCGATCTCTGCATGAAGCAGTACCTGAAGCAGCACATCTCCCAACTCCTCACAGAGATTCTGATCATCTCTGTTATCAATGGCCTGCAGCACCTCCTGCGCTTCATTTGTCAGACATTCCTTCATACTCTCATGGGTCTGTGCACTGTCCCAGGAACATCCTTCCTCAGGGTCTCTCAGTACATGTACGATCTCCAGAAGCTGCTCAAAAGAATGTTCCTCACCTTCCACATACTTTTTTCTCATGAAAACCAACCTCCTCTGTCTGTAATATAGTATCTGCCTTTATCTAACCATAAATCATGGCAGATGTGCAAGCGGAAATTATCCTCTGTCACCCGGATCTCTCCATAGAAAAAAGCCCTGCCCCGCAAAGGGACAGAGCTTTGTCTGTAAACTTTTTGATGCTTACGTCTTACTTCTCATCGGGAGTATGCCATACCCAGTCACGTACCTCGGGCAGATCCTGACCGTACTCAGCAATATACTGATCATGGGCAACCAGGGTATCTCTCATCTTCTGAAGCAGGTAAGAACCGCGGTTTCCAAGCTGAGGCAGATGATTGATGATATCCATTACCAGATGATAACGATCGATCTCATTCTGTACTCTCATATCGAAAGGAGTTGTAATGGTACCCTCTTCCATGTAACCATGTACACTTAAGTTACGGTTGGTACGATTGTAGGTAAGCTCATGTACCATGGTAGGATATCCATGGAATGCAAAGATGATGGGCTTATCCTTGGTAAACAATGCGTCATAATCCACATCGGTCAGACCGTGAGGATGCTTATAATGAGGCTCCAGCTTCATCAGGTCGACTACATTGATGAAACGGATCTTGATCTCAGGCATATTGTCACGAAGAATGGTTACTGCAGCCAGTGCTTCCTTGGTAGGAGTATCACCGCAGCAAGCCAATACAACATCAGGCTCTTCACCCTGATCGTTGCTTGCCCAATCCCAGATACCGATACCCTGGGTACAATGCTTAACAGCCTGCTCCATGGTCAGCCACTGATGGCTGGGATGCTTGGATGCAACGATAACGTTTACATAGTTCTTGCTTCTGATACAGTGATCGAAGCAGGAAAGCAGACAGTTTGCATCAGGGGGAAGATACATACGGACAACATCTGCCTTCTTATTGGCAATATGATCCAGGAAACCGGGATCCTGGTGAGTAAATCCGTTGTGGTCCTGCTGCCATACATTGGAGGTAAGAATCAGGTTCAGGGAAGCGATTTCCTCTCTCCAGGAAAGCTGGTTGCAAACCTTCAGCCACTTTGCATGCTGAGCACACATGGAGTCCACAACACGGATAAATGCTTAATAGGAAGCGAAGAACCCATGACGACCGGTAAGCAGATAGCCTTCCAGCCAGCCCTCGCAC
>JAHBAA010000040.1 GCA_018385425.1 Acetatifactor sp. | reverse complement strand
AGCTTCTGGAGGAATGTGCACTTCATATCGGAATCGCCTTTCAGATTCAGGATGATATTCTGGACGTGATCGGTGACACAGAGGAGTTGGGAAAGCCTGTGGGCAGTGATGCAGCCAATGGAAAGCAGACCTATGTGACACGAAAGGGACTGGAACAGTCCAAGGCAGACGTAAAGCGTTACTCTGAGCGGGCAATCGAGATCCTCAGGTCCTTTGAGAGACGCAATCCGTTTTTAGAGGAACTGGTGAGTGAACTGACCTCCCGTAAAAAATAGTGTACGCAGGAGACTGAAAGGAAGACGTAAGATATGTTTTTGGATACGATCAATCAACCAAATGATATCAAGAACGTAGAGAAGGAACATCTGGAGGAACTGGCACAGGAGATCCGTGATTTTCTCATCAAAAGTATCAGTACTACAGGAGGACATCTGGGTTCCAATCTGGGGACGGTGGAACTGACGATGGCCCTTCACCTGGCTCTCGATCTGCCCAAGGATAAGATCGTCTGGGATGTAGGACACCAGTCCTACACCCATAAGATATTGACCGGAAGACGGGAGGAATTTGACTCTCTCAGACAGTTTCACGGCCTCAGCGGCTTCCCGAAGCGAAAGGAGAGCCCCTGCGACGTATTTGACACCGGACACAGCTCCACCTCCGTATCCGCCGGGCTTGGTCTGGTCAAGGCCAGAGATATCAAAGGAGAGAAATTCAGTGTTGTCTCTGTGATCGGAGACGGTTCCCTGACCGGTGGGATGGCGTACGAGGCATTGAATAACGCATCCAAGCTGGAGACCAATTTTATCATCGTATTGAACGACAACAACATGTCCATCTCGGAGAATGTGGGCGGCGTCTCGAAGTATTTAAACAACATTCGGACCGCTTCCGGCTATCAGGATCTGAAGAAGGGGGTTTATCAGGCTCTCTCCGGTACGAAGCTGGGGAATGAAGCGATCACCGGCATTCGAAGAGCAAAGAGCAGTCTGAAACAGCTGGTGATCCCCGGGATGTTCTTTGAGGACATGGACATCACCTATTTAGGGCCGGTGAACGGACATGATATCGAGGAACTGGTGAGAGTGATAAACGATGCCAAGCGTGTGGAGGGACCTGTGCTGATCCATGCCATTACCCAGAAGGGCAGAGGGTATGAACCTGCAGTCAAAAATCCTACCAGGTTTCATGGAACGGAGCCCTTTGATGTGGAGACAGGCATCCCTAAGAAACCTCATACACAGGCAAGCTATACGGATGTGTTTTCCACAGTGATGTGTAAGCTGGGGGAGAGAGACCCGTCTGTGACGGCGATCACGGCTGCCATGCCGGACGGCACCGGCCTGAAGCGCTTCCAGAAACATTTTCCGGACAGATTCTTTGACGTTGGCATTGCAGAGGCGCATGCAGTGACCTTTGCCGCAGGACTGGCGGCAGGAGGGCTGAAGCCTGTCGTGGCAGTGTATTCCTCCTTCCTGCAGCGAGCCTACGATCAGATCCTGCACGATGTATGCATTCAGAATCTTCCGGTGGTGTTCGCCATAGACAGAGCAGGTCTGGTGGGCAGTGACGGTGAGACACATCAGGGCATCTTTGATCTGTCCTATCTCTCCGGTATTCCCAATATGCATGTGTGCGCACCGAAGAACAAATGGGAGCTCTCGGATATGATGCGTTTTGCGGTAGGCTTTGACGGACCCATCGCCATCCGGTATCCCAGAGGGACTGCCTATGACGGATTGAGCCAGTATCGTCAGCCCATCGCATTGGGAAAGGCGGAATGGATCTACCGGGAGACGGAGGTCGCATTGCTTGCGGTGGGATCTATGGTAAAAACTGCCGTCCGGGTGCGGGAGATCCTGTTGGAACAGGGACACCGGGTCAGCCTGATCAATGCCAGGTTTGTGAAGCCCATCGATGAGGATGCAGTGCGGGAAGCGGCCCGAGAACACAGACTGTTGGTTGCCATGGAGGAAAATGTGGCAAACGGCGGTTTCGGAGAAAAGGTGTTGGATACTATCGTAAGAGAGAAACTTG
The DNA here is from genome assembly GCA_018385425.1 of Acetatifactor sp. Lineage (GTDB taxonomy): Bacteria > Bacillota > Clostridia > Lachnospirales > Lachnospiraceae > Acetatifactor. The sequence goes on along the minus strand of JAHBAA010000040.1, from coordinate 22,309 downwards.
ACTGTCAATTTCTGTCGGTCAGTCTGCCGGATGCCTATGTGGAGCATGGGGATCCGGAGGAGTTAAGTAAGATGCTTGGCGTGGATGCCGAGAGTGTTGCGGCACGGATTCTGGAGAGGCTGTCCCAATAGAGGATCCGGGCCGGAAATGCAGGATATTGGAGTGGAGGATTCATGAAGGAACGGTTAGATGTGATCCTGGTAAACCAGGGCTATGCAGACTCCAGAGAGAAGGCGAAGGCATTGATCATGGCCGGAAATGTCTATGTCAACGGACAGAAGGAGGACAAGGCCGGTACCGGATTTGATGTGAGCAAGATCAGATCCCTGGAAGTCAGAGGCAGCACCTTGAAATATGTCAGTCGCGGAGGACTGAAGCTGGAGAAAGCGATGCAGTGCTGGGAGCTTTCCTTGCAGGACTGTGTCTGTATGGATATCGGTGCTTCCACCGGAGGCTTTACCGACTGCATGCTTCAGAACGGTGCGTCCAAGGTCTATTCCGTTGACGTGGGGCATGGCCAGCTCGCCTGGAAGCTGCGCAATGACGAGAGAGTGGTCTGCATGGAGCAGACCAACTTTCGGTACCTTGTCAGAGAGGACATACAGGACGATCTGGATTTTGCCAGTGTGGATGTGTCCTTTATTTCGCTGACCAAGATTTTGATCCCCGCCAGAAATCTGTTGAAATGCGGCGGTGAGATGGTCTGTCTGATCAAACCGCAGTTTGAAGCCGGTCGGGAGAAGGTAGGCAAGAACGGTGTGGTAAGAGAGGCTTCTGTTCATCGGGAGGTCATTGAGAAAATCGTGGATTATGCAGATCTGATCGGGTTTTCCTGTCTGGGGATCCAGTTCTCCCCCATCAAGGGACCGGAGGGAAATATAGAGTATCTGATTCATATTCGCAAGGAAGAAGAACCCTCAGAACCTGTTCGATGCATGACGGAGCAGGAGGCGGAGGAAGCACTCTCTCAGGTGATCTGCGAGGGCACCGGATTGTCTCGAAGAGACCCATGGAAGACGCGGATTGCCGAGATCGTCAGCGATTCACATTTGTTGTAGACGGGAGAGAAAGAATGAGAAGGTTTCTGATCTACACTAATTTACATAAGGATCCGCAGCTGGAGACCACGAAGGATATCTGTACTTATCTTCGGAGCAAAGGAGCGGAAGCATTTGTTCTAATTGACGAATGTGTGTGGCAGGGCAGAGAGGTTCCGGAGGGGGTGTGTCTGCTTCCGAGGGAGGAGGCAGTCTGTGCGGACTGCATTCTGGTGTTGGGAGGAGACGGTACCGTGCTGTCTGCCGCCAGAGAGATCGGACAGTTCCATATTCCGATGATCGGAGTGAATCTCGGTACCCTTGGATATCTGACAGAGATCGAGGTGTCGAATCTGGAGTATGCCCTGGATAAGCTGATCGCAGGGGAGTATACCGGCGAGGACAGGATGATGCTGGACGGTTCCATCCGGTTTGCCTCCGGGGAAGAAAAGGGCGGATATGCACTGAACGATATTGTGATATCCAGAAGCGGGGTGTTTCAGATCATTCAGTTGAACATCTATGTGAACGGTGAATTCCTGAACACATATCATGCGGACGGTGTGATCGTGACCACGCCAACCGGTTCCACAGGATACAGCCTGTCAGCGGGAGGACCGCTGATCGAACCGAAGGCGAAGCTGATCATGCTGACCCCGATCTGCCCCCATTCTCTGAATCACAGGAGTATCGTGCTTTCTGCAGAGGATGTGATTGAGATCGAGATACCCTTGGGACGGGAAGGGAGGATCCAGACGGTGGAGGCCCATTTTGACGGCAGCCAGAGTGTGCCTATGAATACCGGAGACAGGATTCGCATTACACAGTCGAAGCGGACCACAGAGTTTTTGCGGATCAACCAGGTGAGCTTTCTCGAGGTTCTGCACAAGAAAATGGCGGAATCGTAAAGGAAGGAGACAGTTTATGAAAAAGGTCAGACAGGGGAAAATTGTTGAGATCATCGGAAAATATGATGTAGATACACAGGAAGAGCTTGCCAGACGCCTGGGAGAAGCAGGGTTTCATGTGACCCAGGCTACCGTGTCCAGGGATATTCGTGAGCTGAAGCTCTCCAAGGTCTCCGCCGGTGACGGCAGACAGAAATATGTTGTGCTGAATCAGGACGAAGAGCAGATAGCAGATAAGTATATCCGTGTGCTGCGGGATGGCTTCGCCTCCATCGATATGGCACAAAACATTTTGGTCATCAAGACAGTGTCCGGTATGGCGATGGCAGTGGCCGCCGCGTTGGACGCTCTTCATCTCCCGGAGATCGTTGGGTGTATTGCCGGGGATGATACGATTTTTGTGGCGGTGAGAACAGTGGATGAAACCTATGAATTGCTGCACAAGATTCATGGATTTATCAGGGCATGACAGGACAGGCATTTGTCGGAGAAGGACATAGGAGATTGAAAAGATGCTGCAAAGTCTACATGTAAAAAATCTGGCGCTGTTGGAAGAAACAGAGGTGGAGTTCGGAGAGGGACTCAATATCCTGACCGGTGAGACCGGTGCGGGAAAATCGCTGCTGATCGGAAGTATCAACTTGGCATTGGGCGGAAAATTTGACAGGGAAATGCTGCGTGCCGGCGCAGAGAGCGCGCTGGTGGAGATACGCTTTTCGGGTGATAAGGCTGTGACTGATAAGCTGCGTGAGATGGAGATCGAGGTGGAACCCGATGAATCGGTATTTATCAGCAGAAAGCTCCAGCCCGGCAAAAATATCTGCCGCATCAATGGGGAGTCAGTCAGTGCAAGACAGGTGAAGGAGCTGGCTGAGTTACTTTTGGATATTCACGGACAGCACGAGCACCAGTCATTGCTTCACAGAAAGAAGCATCTGGAAATATTGGATGCCTATTGCGGGGAGGAGCTTACTCCTCTGTTGGAGGAAGCCGGAGAAAGCTACCGCAGAATGAGCGAACTGTCGTCCAGAATCGAGGAGGAGACGTTGGATGAAGCTGCCAGACGAAGAGAACAGGATCTGGCAGAATATGAGTGGAGGGAGATCACTGAGAGTCATCTGCAGCCCGGTGAGGATGAGGAACTGGAGAACAGATTTCGCTTTATGAATAACAGCAGGCGAATCCTGGAGGGCCTGTATGAGACCGGTTCCTATACCGGGAATGATTCCGAGCAGGGAGCGGGATCAAATCTCGGAAGAGCGCTGCGGGGGATCCGCTCCATCGCAGGCTTTGACGGCAGACTGGAGGAATTAGCCGGACAGCTGGCGGAGATCGACAGTCTGTTGGCTGATTTCAACAGAGATCTGGAGGTAATTAAGTCAGAGTGTGAATTTGATGAGGCGGAGTACGCGGCCACAGAGGAACGACTGAACCTGATCAACCGACTGAAGGGGAAGTACGGCAATTCCATCGAGGAGGTGCTCTCCGCTGCACAGAACAGGCGGGAGCGTTTGGATAAACTGGCAGACTATGATGCCTATCTGGAGAGACTGCAGAGAGACCTTAAGGCGCAGGAGCAAAGGTATGCGGAGGTATGCGAAGAGATAACCGCAGTCCGAAGAAAGAATGCCATGGAGTTGGAGAAAGAGCTGTTGGAGGCGCTGAAGCGTTTGAATTTTCTGACCGTATCCTTTCAGATCGCTGTGGAGGAGAAACAGGTGAGGACTGCACACGGGTGGGATGAGGTAGAGTTTCTGATCTCCACCAATCCGGGAGAACCGATCCGTCCCATCAGTCAGGTCGCCAGCGGAGGAGAACTGTCCAGAATCATGCTTGCCATCAAGACGGTTCTGGCGGAGAGAGATTCCATCGACACGCTGATTTTTGACGAGATCGATACGGGAATCAGCGGACGAACTGCCTGGAGAGTGTCGGAACAGCTTAGTATTCTGGCAGGAGCGCATCAGGTGATCTGTATCACACATCTTCCCCAGATCGCCGCAATGGCAGACAGGCACTTTTGCATCGCAAAGAGCAGTACCGAAGACAACACCATCACAGACATTTCCTGCCTTTCAGACAGGGACAGTCTGGCGGAATTGGCAAGACTTCTGGGAAGTGACAGTTTTTCGGAGGCAGCACTGGAGAATGCAAGGGAGATGAAACGTCAGGCGGATCAATTCAAAAATACTGTGCGGGCAGGAGTATGATTTTTGAAAAAAACCACATACTACAGAGAAAAGAGACTCGAAAAGAGTCTTTTTTCTTTGCAGAAAATTGAAGGTGTGGTGAACAGGATGAATCAGGATGAATTGAGACAATCGGCTTGTGCACAGGCACGGGAATTGATGGAGACGCACAACAGGGCGCTTCGCAGACAAAAGATCTTCCGAAGATCACTGCTGGCTGTGCTGGCAGTGACCGGCGTGCTTTTATTGGGACTCATCTACTATCGAATTGATGCAAGTATTCCTTCAGTCATACGGTTTCGGGCGGATCAGGAACAGGAGCTGTATCTGGGATTCCCGGGGACCGGCGATATTATCAGTGTCAGCGGACAGGGAGAGAGCAATATTCCGGTGGGAAAGGTATCGATCGATTTGAGTAAAAAGGCTACTTTGAAGTTACCGGAAGAGGGCAGCTGCAAATTGCAGGTAAAACTGTTTGGTATTTTTCCCATTAAAGAAGTAGGGCTTCAGACCATCAGTGACAGGGAACTGATCCCGATGGGATGTCCCATCGGACTCTATGTGGAGACGGAGGGAGTGCTGGTAGTCGGTACCGGAGAGTTTGTAGGAGTGGACGGAGAGATCTATTCTCCGGCCAGGGATATTCTCAAATCAGGGGACTATATCATAGCACTGAACGGGGAAGCGGTCTCGAAAAAAAGTGACCTGACAGACAGGATCGCGGAAAGCCGTGGAAAGCTTCAGACACTGACCGTGAGAAGAGATGAGGAAGAGATCACTCTGCAGATCAAACCGATGAAGGAGAAGGACAGCACCTATAAGCTGGGAATCTGGGTTCGGGACAATGCCCAGGGCATCGGTACCATGACCTATATGGACGCAGACGGCAACTTTGCGGCACTGGGACACGGGATCACAGACGTAGATACCAGCACCCTGATGCAAATGCACGGCGGAAGGATCTATGATGCCCAGATCGTCGGACTCAGAAAGGGATCGCCCGGGGATCCCGGAGAGGTGACAGGCCGTATCACCTATACGGATCAGCATGTCATCGGAGAGATCACACACAACAGCAATAAGGGAATCTCCGGTGTATGCAATGAGGCGGGGAAACAGATGACTCTGGCGGAACCGCTTCCCATTGCGCTGCGGCAGGAGATCGAGAAGGGATATGCCCAGATGCTTTGCACCATCGATGAGAAGCCGGAGTATTTTGACATTGAGATCGTGAAGATCCACAAGGAATATGACCGGGTGAACAGAGGTCTGGAGATACGGGTGACGGATCAGAGACTGCTGGAGCTGACCGGAGGTATCGTACAGGGGATGAGCGGCAGCCCCATCATACAGAATGGAAGAATCGTGGGGGCAGTGACCCATGTTCTGGTCAATGATTCCACGAGAGGGTACGGCATCTTCATTGAAAAAATGCTGGAGACTGCCGATAAGAAAATAGAGTGACAAAAGAAACACTCGCCAAGAGTTTTGCCTTTTTGGTGAGTGTTTCAAACATCATTTTCCTATTTTTTCATGGCAGCTCTCTTGCGGAGCAGTGGATCCAGGATCTTCTTGCGGATTCTGAGACTTTCGGGAGTGATCTCTAAAAGTTCATCGGTGTCGATGAAGTCCAGCGCCTGTTCCAGAGAAAGAATTCGGGGAGGAACCAGACGAAGGGCCTCGTCCGCACTGGAGGAACGGGTGTTGGTCAGCTGCTTTTTCTTGCACACATTCACCTCGATATCCTCGGACTTACCGGTCTGACCGATGACCATGCCGGCATATACCTTCTCGCCGGGGCCTACAAAGAGGCTTCCGCGCTCCTGGGCATTGAACAAGCCGTAGGTCACGGTCTCCCCTGCCTCGAAGGCAATGAGAGAGCCCTGTTTTCTGTATTGGATATCGCCCTTGTAAGGTGCGTAACCGTCAAACACAGTGTTGAGGATACCGTTTCCTCTTGTATCGGTGAGGAATTCTCCGCGATAACCGATCAGACCTCTTGCGGGGATAGAGAACTCCAGACGGGTGTAGGTGCCGCCGGAGATGGTGCCCATATTGCGAAGCTCTCCCTTCCTCTGGCCCAGTTTCTCGATGACTGCACCGGCGTATTCATTGGGAACGTCGATGTAAGCCAGCTCCATCGGCTCGGTCTTCTTGCCATTCTCATCGGTCTGGTAGAGCACCTCAGCCTTGCTGACGGCAAACTCAAAGCCCTCACGGCGCATATTCTCGATCAGTACGGAGAGATGCAGTTCTCCGCGTCCGGACACCTTGAAGCACTCGGTAGTCTCTGTCTCTTCCACACGAAGGGATACGTCCGTGTTCAGCTCGCGAAACAGTCTGTCTCTGAGATGACGGCTGGTCACATACTTTCCTTCCTTGCCTGCCAGAGGGGAGTCGTTGACCATGAAGTGCATTGCGATGGTAGGCTCACTGATCTTTTGGAAGGGGATGGGAGCGATGCAGTCTACGGAGCAGAGCGTATCGCCGATATGAAGATCGGAAATACCGGAGATCGCTACGATGGACCCGATGCCTGCCTCCTTTACCTCTACCTTGCTCAGACCGTCAAATTCATACAGCTTGCTGACCTTTACCTTGATCTGCTTGTCCGGCTCATGGTGGTTGCAGATAACGACCTCCTGGTTGACACGAATGGTACCGTTGTCCACCTTGCCCACTCCGATTCGGCCTACATATTCGTTGTAGTCGATGGTGCTGATCAATACCTGGGTACCTGCCTCAGGGTCGCCGCAGGGAGCGGGGATATAATTGACGATGGTCTCGAAGAGAGGCTCCATATCCGAGCCAAGCTCATCGGAATCCAGGGAAGCGATCCCGGCCTTTGCGGAGGCAAATACGAAGGGGCAGTCCAGCTGCGCATCGTCAGCATCCAGTTCCAGGAACAGCTCCAGCACTTCATCCACCACTTCATTTGGTCTGGCCTCGGGACGATCGATCTTGTTGATACATACGATGACGGGGAGCTTTAGCTCCAGTGCCTTTCTCAGTACGAATTTGGTCTGGGGCATGGCACCCTCGAAAGCATCCACCACCAGGATCACGCCGTTTACCATCTTCAGAACACGTTCCACTTCGCCGCCGAAATCGGCATGGCCGGGTGTGTCAATGATGTTGATCTTGGTATTTTTGTACATGACGGCGGTATTTTTGGAGAGAATGGTTATTCCTCTTTCCCGCTCGATATCGTTGGAGTCCATGACACGTTCTGCCACCTCCTGGCCTTCCCGGAACACGCCGCTTTGCTTCAGCAGTTCGTCCACCAAAGTGGTTTTGCCGTGGTCAACATGTGCAATGATTGCTACATTTCTTACATCTTCTCTACTTTGAATCATCGGTTTCTCCTGTCTTTTTGTTGGGAACAGACAACGTCTGTTCGACTTTCTTATCATGCCTGTCGTAACTTTTCTTTCTCAAAACCCAAACATTATAGCACCGAAGGGTTGTCAGTGCAAGCATTTGCACTGATATTTCTGCAAAAAAAGAAAAGAATATATTATTATTCGTTGATATTGTATCTCATTGACGATATCAAGCGTAATATGACGATGAAAATGAGTATTATACAGGGGCTGTTTGGTGTATATATATAATATCCTTTGTCATATAGAATGACGGAAAGGAGTTACCGGAAAAAGTCTTTGGTAAGAAGGGAGAACAGAATGACAGATAAGGTAATTGAAAACAATCAGGTAACGGTGATGGGGGAAATCGTCAGCAAATTTTCCTATAGCCATGAAATATTCGGGGAAGGATTTTTTATGGTGGACATCAGGTGTAAACGTCTGAGCGAGAGTATCGATATCATTCCGGTAATGGTTTCGGAGCGACTGATCGATGTGACGGCTGACTACATAGGAGAATTGATCTGCATCAATGGACAGTTCAGGTCATACAATCGGCATGAGGAGCACAAGAACAGGCTTGTCCTATCTGTGTTTGCCAGAGAGATCTACTTTATCGATGAGATGGAGGAAAGCTCCAAGACAAATCAGATTTTCCTGGACGGATATATTTGCAAGGAGCCGATCTACCGCAAGACACCTCTTGGGAGAGAGATTGCGGATCTGTTGCTGGCAGTCAACAGGCCCTATGGGAAATCCGATTACATACCCTGCATTTGCTGGGGAAGGAATGCAAGGTTTGCCAGCACCTTTAAGGTCGGAGAACGCTGTATTGTATGGGGCAGAATCCAGAGCCGTGAATATATGAAGAAAATCAGTGAAGATGAGGTGGAGAGAAGAGTTGCCTTCGAGGTTTCGGTCAGCAAGCTGGAGATCGGAGAGGGAGAACCTATGGAAGCCTATTGACAAAAATCTTTTTCAGTTTGTCATTGACAAGGGTGTAGGTTGATGCTATGATGCATATAATAAATGAGAGATAGAGGTTGCGTGCTTCAAGAGTAACTGTCAGGATGCGGCGGACGCAGATGAGTTTCAGTGAAAGGGAAGAACGCCGAAAGAAAGGAGTTCCGTGCTCTTTGTCTTGGGCATACAGTGAAGAATTGTATGACTGTCATCCGTATGTTCGGATGGTGCGCTATCCGGAATCTATCGCAAGATATCTTTCGCCGGCGCATTTTGGTGCCGGCTTTTTCTTTGTATCTCTTGTGATCAGATACATCAATCTTTCAATGATCAGACGGAGGAATTTAGTTATGGCTATTTTTAAAGGAGCGGGTGTCGCAATCGTTACACCTATGAATGCAGACGGAAGCGTAAACTACGAGCAGTTTGCAAAACTGATCGAGTTTCAGATCGCAAACGGAACAGATGCGATCATCGTATGCGGCACAACAGGTGAATCATCCACATTGACCCATGAGGAGCATCTGGATGTCATCAGATATTGTGTGGAAGCAGTGGCCGGCAGAGTGCCTGTTGTAGCAGGTACAGGCTCTAACTGCACGGAGACCGCAATTTATCTCTCCACAGAAGCGGAGAAGATGGGAGTGGACGGGTTGCTTCTCGTATCTCCCTATTACAATAAGGCGACTCAAAATGGTCTGTACGCACACTTCAAGGCAGTGGCAGACTCTGTTAAGATTCCCGTTATCCTTTACAATGTGCCCAGCAGAACCGGCTGTAATATCACACCGGAGACCATCGTCAGACTTTGCACCGATGTGGAGAATATCGTCGGTGTGAAGGAGGCAAGCGGCAATATCAGCCAGATCGCTTCCCTTGCAGCGCTGGCTGACGGCAAGGTGGACATCTACTCCGGCAATGATGATCAGATCGTTCCCATTCTGAGCCTTGGCGGTATCGGCGTCATCTCTGTACTCTCCAATGTAGCGCCTGCCCAGACCCATGCGATCTGTGAGAATTATCTGAAGGGCAATGTGGCTGAGAGTCTGAGACTGCAGCTGGAGGCAATGGAGCTGTGCCACGCTTTGTTCTGTGAAGTGAATCCGATTCCCGTGAAGAAGGCTCTGAACCTGATGGGCATGAATGCAGGTGCGCTGAGAATGCCTTTGTCCGAGATGGAGGAGAAGAACGCAGCACGCCTGGAGAAGGCAATGAAGGACTACGGAATCCTGTAATGGACCGCGGAACAGAGTTAAAACGGTTTTGAACAGGCAGCGGAAGCGGTTTCGGCTGCCTGATATTTCAGAAGGAATCAGATCGGAGGAATACCCCATGACAAGAATCATTATGAGAGGCTGCAACGGCAAGATGGGTCAGATGATCAGCAGTCTTGCCGCACAGGACCCGGATGCAGAGATCGCAGCCGGAATTGATATCCGGGATGACGGACATAATCCTTATCCCGTGTTTAAGACGTTGGAGCAGTGCGATGTGGAGGCAGATTGTATCATTGATTTTTCGACTGCTGTGGGAACGGAAGAGATGCTCACCTACTGTGCAGAGCACAACATGCCGGTTGTATTGTGTACCACAGGCTTAAGCAAAGAGCAGCTGGACATGGTTTCGGAGACTGCGGGGAAGGTTGCAGTTTTGAAATCTGCCAATATGTCTCTGGGCATCAACCTGCTTCTGCAGCTCTTGAAGAAGGCAGCGGATGTGCTTGGCCCTGCCGGTTTTGATATTGAGATCGTAGAGAAACATCACAATCTGAAGCTGGATGCGCCCAGCGGAACCGCTCTGGCCCTTGCAGACTCCATCAATCAGGAGTTGGGCGGTGCGTACGAGTATGTATTTGACAGAAGTACCCGCAGACAGAAGAGACCGGAGAAGGAGATCGGTATCAGCGCTGTCAGGGGCGGCACCATTGTGGGAGATCACGATGTGATCTTTGCAGGCCCGGACGAGGTGGTGACCTTCTCTCATACGGCATATTCCAAGGCTGTCTTCGGAAAGGGAGCCATTCAGGCTGCCAAATTCCTTGCGGGGAAGCCTGCGGGCATGTATGACATGAGCAATGTAATTGAGGCAGTCCTCTCCTAAAAAAGGAGGGACTGCCTGTCCTTTTAGAAACCGTTTTGCATGGTGCCGGTCTGACCGCCGGACATGGTTCCGGTGTTATTTGCTGCAGGCTGATTGCGTGTGGTACCATTGTTTGTAGTACCGACTCCTGTTCCGGGGGAATCCTCTGTGAGATCATCGGTCAGGTCCCGTATGCCGTTTCCCACATCGTCTACAACATCACCTACCGCATTGCCGGCGTCATTCAGAAGAGAATCGTTGTTGGTTCCGTTGTTTCCTTCCGTGACGGAGTTGTTGTAATTGCCTCCGTTTAGATTGTTATCGCCAACAGATGAGTTCTGTGAATTGTTGTTGTCCAGAGCATTGCTGCTGCCCTGGTTGTTGCTCTCGACCATACTGCCGGAATTGTTGTTATTCTTATCATTGGTACAGCCTGTTGCCATGCATGCCAGTGCCAGCACAAAAGCTATGGCAAGGACCTTGGTGATCCTTTTGGAAAAATAATGTTTTTTCATAGTCTCCTCCATAGAATAAGTTTACATTCAATCCGCCACTGAGAATACAAAATAGCTGATTTGCCAATAGTATTGTCAGCAAAATCTTTTTTATTCATTTTCTTGTGAAGAAAGGAAAAAATATGGAATTTCGCCCCTGTATTGATATCCATAATGGAAAGGTGAAGCAGATCGTAGGCGGAAGCCTGCGCGATGAGGGCAGTGCAGCTGCCGAAAATTTTGTGGCAGAACAGGACGCTGCTTTCTTTGCCGGTTTGTATCGTGATGCCGGACTGCGGGGCGGACATATCATCCTGTTGAATCCTGTGGGAAGCGAGTATTATGAAGCCACGAAGCGTCAGGCTCTGTCGGCACTATCCACCTATCCCGGCGGAATGCAGATCGGCGGAGGGATCACAGAGGAAAATGCAGAGGAGTTCCTGGAAGCGGGAGCCTCCCATGTCATTGTGACTTCCTACGTTTTTCAGAACGGAAGAATCCATTATGAGAGACTGCAAAAGCTTCTGGAGAGAGTCGGCAGGGAAAGACTGGTATTGGATCTCAGCTGTAAAAAGGTGGGAGACTGCTATCGGATCGTCACGGACAGATGGCAGAAGGTGACAGAGGAGGTGGTGAATGAGGCCCTTCTGGACAGACTGGCTTCCTACTGTGATGAGTTTCTGATCCATGCGGTAGATGTGGAGGGTAAGGCACAGGGCATTGAGCAGGAGGTCGTAAGACTGCTTGGCAATTGGGGAAAGCTTCCGATCACCTATGCGGGAGGAGTTCACAATTACCGCGATCTGGAGCTGCTGCAGGAACTGGGAAGAAACCGGTTGAATGTGACGGTGGGGAGTGCTTTGGACCTTTTCGGCGGAGAGATGGAGTGGAAAAAGATTCTGGAAATCTGTAAAAATAGCTAAAATCCTAACTTTTTTTATCAAATATGGATGAAAAAAGCGTAAAGTATTCGTGATTTTTTACAAAATTTAGTATAAATCGTTGATTGAATGATGTCATCTGTGATAAAATCGTATCATTGGTTTTATTGGAGGTGACTTTTTCGTGTTGAGAAAACCACATATCAGATGGGATCGTCAGATGCTGATCATCTCATCAGAAAAGTCTATGTCCGGTCTGAGACAACATAGATATCATCCGTTTCTTCGCTTGATCCTGGCAACGCTTGTCTGCGCTGTGCTGGGGGCAGTCATCGGATATTGTTACCATGAGGCGGGACAGCTTCAGCTGCAGCAGGTTCAAACGGGGTCAGAAAAAGCACAGATCGCCGTGCTGCAGAAACAGAACGAGGAGTTGGAAAAGAAGATCGCTGATATGGAGAGCACCCTTCAGGTGTTGAGTGAGACAGTGACCCAGAAGACTCAGACGGTCCAGGATCTGACACAGGCACTGGATCAGTGGTACCTGCCTACAGAGTTTCCGCTGACGGGAGCCGCTACCATGGAGCTCTCCACGGAGAGTGCGGAACCTATGTGTATCTTTACCGCAGGCAAAGATGATATGGTCATTTCCACCGCAAACGGAACGGTTCTTGCCGTAAACGATGATGGAATGTTCGGACATAATGTCTGGATCGATCACGGCAACGGTTATGTGACCATCTACAGAAACAGCGGAGATGTGAAGGTGAAGCAGGGGGAGTCGGTGACGAAGGGAACCACACTGTTTATCATCAAGGATGCACAGAGCAAATTGGGCTATCAGATCATGCAGGACGGCGAGTATCGGAATCCGATGGAGATTCTGGCTATCAGCGGTTAACAAAGGAGAGTTGGGGATGTTATTTCAAAGGAATGAAAAGATCAGTGCTCTGATCGGCAAAGGAGTCGTCAATGAAGGCTCCTTTGAGGCTGATGGGGCCGCAAGGATCGACGGAACCGTAAACGGAGACGTATCGGTATCCGGACGACTGGTTCTTGGAAGAGAAGCAGTGGTAAACGGCAATATTACGGCAGAATCGATTCTGCTGGGAGGTAAAGTGCAGGGAAATGTGACCGTGAGGGACAGAGCCGATCTGCTTTCTACGGCAAGGCTTCAGGGAGATCTGACGGCAGGGATCCTTGTCGTTGACAAGGGAGCTTTTTTCTGCGGACAGTGCAGGATGGAAGAACGTAAAGAAGAAAAATAAAAAACGGTGGAGATTTGAAAACGGCGTTCATCTGCCGTTTCGTCTCCACCGTTTTTATTCTTTTGCATCTTATGATTCGCTCTCGGAGGATTTCTCATCCATGCGGGAGAAAACCATCTCGTAACCGTCATTGCCGTAGTTCAGGGAACGATTGACACGACTGATGGTGGCGGTGGAAGCACCGGTCTTCTCCGCGATCTCAAGATAGGTCTTATGGCTTTTCAGCATTGCAGCCACCTCAAATCTCTGGGAGAGGGAGAGGAGCTCGTTTACCGTACACAGATCCTCAAAGAAACTATAGCACTCTTCTCTGCTCTTCAGACAGAGAATTGCATCAAACAAAGAGTCAACAGATTCCGTCTTAATTTTTTTGTTCATTCCATTACCTCACACTACAGACTTTTTAACTTTGCAGTAGTACAGTTTTAACTAAAAGCATTTTAACATACTAAAGTTGTAAAGTAAAGCGAATTTTGCAGAGTTTTTTTTCAAAAAACATTGTCATGTAGTTTTCAATACTATATAATGAAGCCATCATTGCATTTTGAGTTCGTATAAAGTGAGGCTTTAAAGATGACGATCGATCATGAGAATCTGTTGAACAGCATATTGGCCAGTCTGGACCGAATAGAGTATATCAATCCCGATGATATACCCAATATCGATCTGTATATGGATCAGGTCACTACATTTATGGATTCCAGGCTCAGCAGCACATCCAGATATCCCGGGGAGGATAAGATACTGACGAAGACCATGATCAACAATTATGCAAAGAATGATCTGCTTCCCCCGCCGGTGAAAAAGAAATACTCGAAAGAGCATATTCTGATGCTGATCTTTATCTATTATTATAAGGGAGTACTCTCCATCAATGATATTCAGACGCTGCTGAAGCCGGTGTCGGATCGCTTCTTTCAGCAATCCGAAGGGTATCGGCTGGAAGATGTGTACCGGGAGGCTTTCGGTCTTGGCAAGCAGCAGCTGGAGCAGCTGAAACGGGACGTGGTGGATAAGTTCCGAATGTCGGAGGCTTCTTATGAGGATGCCCCGGAGGAAGACAGGGATTTCCTGAGAAAGTTCGCATTTATCTGCTCACTGAGCTATGATGTCTATGTCAAAAAGCTGATTATTGAGAAGATGATCGATGATCTTGCAGCAAGACAGAGCGCACAGAAGGAGCAGCGGGAACAGGAGGAAAAGGCGAGAAGGAAGGAAGCGAAAAAGAAGGACAGCACACAGTGATCCATACAAATAATCAAGAGAACCTTTTTGTAAGGGCCGCCATATGATAGAGCAATGAGATGCTTGGAGGCTTTTATGAAAAGGTCTTTTACTGTAAAAATGAGGACAGCTGCGCTTGCGCTGCTTGCCTGTCTGGTGATCACCGGGTGCGGCAGCAAAACCGTCCCCGGCGGAGGACAGAAGGTGATCCTCAATGAAGTGGCACATTCCATCTTCTATGCCCCGATGTATGTGGCGATCGAGGAAGGATATTTTACGGATGAGGGGATCGATCTGGAGCTGGTCACCGGATTCGGCGCTGACAAGACGATGACGGCTGTCCTGTCCGGCTCTGCGGATATCGGTTTTATGGGGAGTGAAAGTTCCATCTACACCTACGCCGGCGGCGCAGAGGATTATGTGGTGAACTTCGCACAGCTGACCCAACGGGCAGGCAATTTCCTGGTTTCCAGAGAACCTATTGAGGACTTTCAATGGGAGATGCTGAAAGGCAAGGATGTGCTGGGCGGAAGAGCAGGCGGAATGCCGGAGATGGTATTTGAGTATATTCTGTCGATGAATCAGATCAGTCCCGATCAGCTGCGGATCGACCAGAGTATTGATTTCGGCTCCACTGCCGCTGCCTTTTCCGGGGGACAGGGGGATTTTACCATTGAGTTCGAACCCCATGCCACAGCACTGGAACAGAAGGGCGAGGGCTATGTGGTTGCTTCCCTTGGGGAAGAATCCGGATATGTACCTTATACTGCCTTCTGTGCGAAGCGAAGCTTTCTGGAGCAAAAAGCAGAGCTTGTGCAGGGCTTCACCAACGCACTGCAGAGAGGAATGGACTATGTGAGCAGCCATTCGCCGGAGGAGATTGCCAAGACGATATCCCCACAGTTCCCGGAGACAAAAATGGATGCTCTGATCACCATCGTCCAAAGATACTATGAGCAGGACACCTGGAAAAAGGATCTGATTTTTGACAGAAAGGCCTTCGATCTGCTGCAGAATATCCTGTTGGATGCCGGAGTGCTGGAGAAAAAGGTTCCCTATGAGGATCTGGTGACAACCGGGTTTGCGGAAGAGGCTGCAAAGAAATAGATCGATCAGAGCGAAGAGATCAGCGGAATAGCTCACGAAAAAAAGACAGCATGAGGTGTGAATCCACGTGCTGTCTTTTTGACTTCAGCGGTTGGAAAAGGAAAACTATTCCCTGATGCGGATATTCTTGATGGCCCAGAGCTGGAGTGCCTTTGCGTTGGTGCTGATCTTCTCCAGGGAGTCCAGGATGTTCTGGAAGGTTTCCTGTTCGCTCTCGTCGATGACCCCGTCCTCCGAGATGGCGATCAGGGACAGACGCAGCGTATCAATATCTTTCAGGGAGCCAAGCACCTTGAGGGCCAGACGATCAAAGTCGTCAATGGTGACCTCGTGTACGGAATTCTTACCGATAGGACACTCTCTGGCGCAGTAGGAGTTGCACAGCTCCGGCATATTGTAGATCTCGGCCATTGCTTTGACTTCCTCGGGATAGGGGGCTATGGTATCCAGCTCGATCCTTGCCAGTCTTGTGCGATCGATTCCGATCAGCTCTGCCGCCTTTTCGCGGCTGCTGAAGGCTTCGTCTGACTCCGCAGCCTCACATCGTGCAAGATAATACATATTATCGGCAGCTTTCGTTGCTTTTTTACCCATGACATACCTCTTTTCTTACAGTATAATAAATTTAGAATACAAAATCTCTTTCAGTTTAGTTGATGTGCAGACATTTGTAAAGATATTCGGATTATTTTTCTGAAATAAGTTGAGAAAATGACAAACATCTGCTAAAATATCAGGGTGTATTGTATTCCACTATTCGCGTGTCGGCAGATGAACGCAGCATAAACGGAGGGTTAAGAAATGGGATTGATCAAAGCAGCAAAGGATTCGTTTTCTTCTATCATGTCCGATCAGTGGAGAGAGTATTTCTACTGTGATTCTCTTTCCAATGATGTTCTGATGGTGAAGGGTCAGAAGAGACAGGATTCAGGCAGAAAGAACAACAATGGCAACGATAATATCATCAGCAACGGTTCCATCGTTGCAGTGAATGAAGGTCAGTGTATGATCATCGTGGATCAGGGCGGCATCGTGGATGTCTGTGCCGAGGCCGGGGAGTTTGTGTATGATACCTCTACCGAGGCGAGCCTGTTCTATGGCAGCCTTGGGGACAATATCAAGAATACCTTCACTACCATGGCAAAGCGATTTACCTTCGGCGGAAATACCGCAAAGGATCAGAGAGTTTACTTCTTCAATACGAAGGAGATCCTGAACAATATGTACGGAACGGCGACTCCGATCCCCTTCCATATCATTGACAGAAACACAGGCTTCGAGTTTGAGACCAATATGAAGTGTAACGGTAAGTATACCTTCAAGCTGGTGGATCCCTTGCTGTTCTATAAGAACGTTGCAGGCAATGTGAGAGACACCTACACGAAGACCGAGCTATTGAGCACCATGAAGGATGAACTGATCGAGGCGCTGAAGTCTGCAGTTGCAGAGATCGCCGGCAATGGAGTCCTTCCTTCACAGGTTGCAGGACACTCCAAAGAAATCACCCAGATCGTTGTGAGAGAGATGTCTGCACAGTGGACGGAGCTTCGCGGTGTTGAGATCGTAACCCTGACCATGAATCCCTCCTTCCCTGAGGCAGATCTGGAGCGGATCAACAAGTGGGCAGATACCGCAGTTCTCCGCAACGGTGCAATGGCTGAAGCGAGAAGAACCGAGGCATTCACCAACATGATGGAGGGAAAGAACGGCAGCGGCAGCAACGGCGGCAACAGCGGCGACGCTATGGGCAACATGATGAACATGATGGCTATGAATATGATGGGCAACATGATGGGCAACGGTGCTTTTGGCGGTATGATGGGTACCCCTGCTTCCGCCGGGCAGCAGGCTCAGCCTCAGATGCAGCCTCAGTCAGCACCTGTTCTTGGTTGGACCTGTTCCTGCGGCAAGACCGATAACAGAGGAAAGTTCTGCGCGGAGTGCGGTTCTCCCAAGCCTGCGGCGGCCGGCTGGACCTGCTCCTGCGGTCATGTAAACCAGGGGAAGTTCTGTCAGGAGTGCGGTAAGAAGAAGCCTGAGGGTGCTCCGATGTATAAGTGCGATAAGTGCGGATGGGAGCCTGAAGATCCCGCACATCCCCCTAAGTTCTGTCCTGAATGCGGAGATATTTTTGACGAGAACGACAGAGTATAATCGTACATTCTATTTGCATCGTATTTGATTTACAGCGCAGCAGTCGCCGGTACATTTTATGAAAAGCGCCTGCTGCGTTTTCTGTATAAGATTCCTTCGGGAGAAAAAGAGGACAGAAGAGATGACAGGTGGTCAGATAGGAACAATCATTATTTTAGTGTTGTGTTTGATTCTTGTGGCAGCAGTGTGCGTCGTGGCAATCAAGGTCAGAAATAAGGTCAGAAGTATCAAGAGGGAGATTCAGAGTATTTCCAGACAGGCCTTCGGGACCGATGATATCGCACAGGGCTTTCGCAATATGGAGCGGGAAATGGAGGTGACTCCCAAGTCCGTTTCCGGAGCTACCAGTCTGTATCTTCCAAGAATTGTGAAGGATTTCCCGGACTTTCACTATGATGAGATGCGGAGTCGTTCGGATGCATTGCTGACTGCGTACTTAAACGGTATCGACAGCGGAACGGTTCCCCTAACCACCGAGGAGGGAATTACTTCAGAACTGAAGGAGAAATATGCCCTCAGAATACAGAATCTGAAAAACCACGGGATGACGGAGCACTTCAAAAACATTCGCATTCACCGCACGGAGATCAAGCAGTATCGCAAGACGGCGGGACGCTGCAGTGTGATCTTTGAGACTTCGATTCAGTATTATCACTATAAGATGAACGGCAGTGCAGTAGCAGAAGGTTCAAAGGACCGGATGGAGCAGGCCCGGTACAACGTGGAGATGGTCTATATTCAGGATCGGGATCTGGTAGAAAATGCTTCCGATATGGGACTTGCCATGAATTGCCCGAATTGTGGTGCGCCGCTTCCGAAATTAGGTGCCAAAGTGTGTGCTTACTGTGAATCACCGATCGCTGAGTTTCAGATCAAGGTATGGAATTTCAGCGATGTTCAGGAAAGGAAGTAAGCCTTTATTACAGGGATCAGAATAGATATGAGTATTTATGATACATTAAACAGAGAACAGAAGGAGGCAGTGATCACCACGGAAGGTCCGCTGCTTCTTTTGGCCGGTGCGGGCAGCGGTAAGACCAGAGTCCTCACCCACAGGATCGCCTACCTGATAGATGAGTGTGGAGTGAGTCCATGGAACATTCTGGCGATCACCTTCACCAATAAAGCTGCCGGCGAGATGAGAGAACGAGTGGACAAGCTGATCGGAGCGGAAGCTGCCCATGTATGGGTTTCCACCTTTCACTCTCTGTGTGTCAGAATTTTGAGAAGACACATTGATCTGCTTGGGTATGACGCAGATTTTACCATCTATGACACAGATGACCAAAAGAATGTCATCAAGGCTGTCTGCAAGCGATTGAATATTGACACCAAGACCTATAAGGAGAAGGAACTGATCAGAGAGATCTCCTCGGCAAAAAATGAATT
Source organism: Acetatifactor sp. (assembly GCA_018385425.1). Lineage (GTDB taxonomy): Bacteria > Bacillota > Clostridia > Lachnospirales > Lachnospiraceae > Acetatifactor. Next base: position 3,251 of record JAHBAA010000040.1, on the reverse strand, counting down.
GATCGATGTCTCCGGCTATGAACTGTCGGCCATCGGAGATCGAAATCGATGTGTGTATGCAAGTGTGTACCGGGAATACCAGGAGACACTGCGCAAGAACAATGCATTGGATTTCGACGACCTTCTGGTCAAGACTGTGGAACTGTTTCGGGCGAAGCAGGAAGTTTTAAACATCTATCAGGAGCGCTTTCAATACATTCATGTAGACGAGTATCAGGACACGAACACGGTACAGTTTGAACTGGTGCATCTGCTTGCGGGCAGGTATCGCAATCTCTGTGTGGTGGGAGATGACGATCAGTCCATCTATAAATTCAGAGGAGCAAACATTCGGAATATCCTGGATTTCGAACACTATTTCCCGGAGGCGAGAGTGATCAAGCTGGAGCAGAACTATCGTTCCACGCAGACGATTCTGGATGCGGCCAATGCGGTGATCTGCAATAACACTGCCCGCAAGGAAAAGTCTCTTTGGACTGCGAAGGGAAAAGGAGATAAGGTTCGCCTGTGTCAGTTTGACAGCGCCTTCGAGGAGGCTGATTTTATCGCGGAGGAGATCCAGCGCAAGGTGAGAAAGGGAGATTCCTACAGGGATTTCGCCGTGCTCTACCGTACCAATGCCCAGTCCCGTCTTCTGGAAGAAAAAATGATCATGAGAGGATTGCCCTATACCGTTGTAGGGGGCACGAACTTCTATGCCAGAGCGGAGATCAAGGATATCCTGGCATACTTAAAGACCATCGACAACGGAAGAGATGAAGTGGCGATTCGCAGAATCATCAACATTCCGAAGCGCGGCATCGGAGCGGCCACGCTGGAGAAGCTGGAGGATTTTGCCGAACTGAGAGAGTGCTCTCTCTTTGAAGCAATGGAGAGGGCGGACGAAATATCCGGTCTCGGAAAGTCTTCTGCCAAGATCCGCTCTTTTGTGGCATTGATCAGGAATTTCCGGAAGAAAGCACTGACCATGACGGTTGCGGAACTGATCTCGGATGTGGTGCAGAGCGTGGAATATGAAGCTTATCTGCAGGATAACGATCCGGACAGCGCGGATGACAGACTGGAAAACGTGGATGAATTGATCACCAAGGCTGTGGTGTATGCCGAGACGCATGAGGAGGTCACCCTGACCGATTTCCTGGCGGAGGTTGCACTGGTTGCGGATATCGATAAGGTGGAGGATGAGGATGACAGAGTACTCCTGATGACGCTGCACTCCGCAAAGGGCCTGGAATTTCCGCAGGTGTATCTGGCAGGTATGGAGGAAGGACTGTTCCCCAGCCAGATGGTACTCTTCAGCACCGATCCCACCGAACTGGAGGAAGAACGCAGACTTGCCTATGTGGGAATCACCAGGGCCAAGGATCAGCTGACACTGACCTACGCCAGAAGCCGCATGACAAGAGGTGAGACCAGATATAGTGCGATCAGTCGTTTTGTGAGAGAGATCCCTCAGGAACTGTTGTCAGATGAATCCGGCGGGACGAAGAGAGAGGACAAATTCTTCCGGGCATTGAAAGACAGTGATCCCTTTGGGGATCTGACCGGCTCCTTTTCCGGTTCCGGAGCCCGGGGCGGTCAGGCTGACGGCCTGTACAGGTATCGAGAACACAGTGAGGATAAACAGCCTGCTTCCGGCGGCAAGCCTAAGGCCTTCGTTCGCAGAAAGGCTACCGCTCAGGCGGACAAACCCTTTATCACGCAGGGGATCGGAGCGTTGAATCTGGTTGCCGGCATCTCCAAGGGAACTCAGGGGATTCAGGATTATGTGCCGCAGTTCGGTGTGGGTGACAGGGTTTCACACACAAAGTTTGGCGAGGGAGAGGTCAAGGCCATGGAGCGTGTGAACAAGGATTATAAGGTGACGGTTGATTTTGATCAGTTCGGCACAAAAATCATGTATGCATCCTTTGCAAAACTAAAAAGAGTGTAGTATTTTTTGAAACCACGTGTTATAATAAATTCAGCGGACAAATATGTCTGAATCAGTGTAAAATGGAGGTATTCTGATGAACAAACTTGAGAATTTATTGGAAGCAGCGAAGCTGAATGAACTGGTTGGCAGAAAGATTGAAGAAGAGAAGAAGAACAACAAGCTTGTTTGGATCCTGGCGATTATCGGAGCGGTAGTTGTGATTGCCGGTATTGCATATGCTGTATTTCGTTATCTGACTCCCGATGAGGAAGAAGTATTTGAGGACGAATTCGAAGACGAGACAGACGAGCCTGCTGAGGAGGAGATCGCCGATGCAGTAGAGGACATCTTTGAAGACGAGGGAGAAAACTAAGCAAATGAAAAAAGGACAGGTATTGGAAGGACTCGTTGAACGAGTGGATTTCCCCAACAAAGGCATTGTCACTACCTCGGAGGGGACGGTCATCGTCAAGAACAGCCTGCCCGGTCAGAAAATCAAGCTTAGTGTCAATAAGGTGCGCAAAGGGAAGGTGGAAGCCAGACTGTTGGAGGTGACGGAGAAGTCACCTCTGGAGGTCGGACTTCCATGTTCCCATTTTGGCGTATGCGGAGGATGTACCTATCTTTCGCTGCCATATGAGGAGCAGCTGCGCATCAAAGAGGCACAGGTGAAAAAGCTTCTGGATCAGGCATTGCAGGAACAGGAGGAGCCCTGGGTATATGAAGGCATCAAGGGAAGCCCTGTTTCCTACGAATACAGAAATAAAATGGAGTTTTCCTTCGGCGATGAGGTGAAGGACGGTCCCTTGTGCCTCGGAATGCACAAGCGAGGGAGTTTCTATGATGTGGTGACGGTGGATGACTGCAGAATTGTGGATGGAGATTATCGCACTGTCTTGCTGGCAGTGAAGGATTTCTTTGCGGAAAGAGGAGTTCGCTATTTCCACAGACTTCGGCATGAAGGATTTCTGCGTCATCTGCTGATGCGTAAGGCGGCCAAGACCGGTGAGATCCTGGTCGCTCTGGTAACCACCTCTCAGCCACCCTTCGGGGAGGGTTCTGCAGAAGAGATCTCTATGCTGGTGACGGAGTGGAAGGAGATGCTTTTGACACTGGAACAGCATGGCAAGATTTCCGGCTGATTCGCAGGTTTTCTTATTATCACCTATTATTGTTCGGCAGTTGTGGTGAAGAGCGACCGCACCGATATTCTGTATGGACAGGACTATTTCTATGAGGAACTGCTTGGACTGAAGTTTAAAATTTCTGTTTTTTCCTTTTTCCAGACCAATTCCTACAGCGCGGAGGTATTGTACGAGACCGCCAGAGAGTATGT
>JAHBAA010000026.1 GCA_018385425.1 Acetatifactor sp. | reverse complement strand
AATAGGTGATTAAGTCACGGAATAATTTCTGATTACAGTGACGATGCCGTAGATCAGAAGCAGCTCCAGACCCAGCTTGGTATACCCCAGTACCAGAGAAGTCACAGCCCAGGGAATCATGATGCCGCCGGTACCCAGGATGGGCAGGATGTCCAGCAGGGCAATGAGGGCAGCCTTCAGCACCGCGCTTTCAATGCCGAACAGGGAGAAAAGAATGCTCAATTCCGCGAAGGTCAGCAGCATGATCAGCACATAGGAGCGGATGACAACGAAGAGGGTATCCGTCAGATAGATCCGGATATTGTTGAGAATCTTCTTTGCCTGATGGGGGTGTTGGTGCCGGCAAAGGCTGCGATCCGCTCATAGTCACCCACCACAAACACCGTGGAGAAGATCATGGCCAGCAGACTCAGAATCAAATTGGGAACACCGGTAGCCACACCGGACACCAGATCCACAGCGATGCCGGACAGATAGGAGATCAGATTTTTCAGACCGGAGAGGATGCTTTCCAGCAGCATCTCCAGGGCGTTGATGAGGGCAGGATCCAGAAGGTGGATCTTTTCTGCGAACCAGTCGTAGACCATGGTTGCCAGAGGCAGCAGCTTGTTTTCATACAGCTTGGGAAGCCACTGGATCAGAGCTGTGATGCCGGATACACCCTTTGCCGCAGCCAGTGTTACCAGCAGGCCGATGATGCCGTAAACCAGAACGGACAGCCCGATCCGGAACAGCTTATGACTGCAGTGAAGCTTTCCGGAGAGCCAGATCACCAGCCAGGCAATGAGACTGCCGAAGAGGAAGGGCATGGAGATGGGAAGAAGATATTCAAGAGCCAGATATACCCCTGCCGCAACAATGGCCCAGTAGGCGAGGTTGATGAGAAAGTCGCGCTTTTTTCTATATTCAAGAAGACCACTCCTGTTTTTTCAGACTGAATGTTCACCGGTGTTTTCCCGGATGGATTTCACCAGCAGTTCCACGAATTCCCACACCGGGGGTTCCAGCCACTTGTCATAGTAAATGCACATGTACAGAGCCTGATGCCAGTTCCGGATGGGAATGAACCGGATGTCCGGACGCTGCTGCACACAGGAATCCGGGATAAAGGCGATGCCTATCCCTGCGCTTACCAGATCCAGGGCAGCCTGTGCCGTATCCACGGTACAGATGACGCTTTCATCCGCAGGAGCGCCGGTGGTCCACTCCTTGAAGCTTTTGCCTACATTATAATTTAAGACCACCTGTGGCTCGTGGACGATTTCCGCGGGGTCCACCGATTCTCGCTGTGCCAGAGGATGGGAGACAGGAATGGCTGCAAAGAGATCCCGTTGGCTAAGTTTCCGGAAGTGGAGGCTTCTGTCCCGGTCGGTGGAGTCCACAATGGCCATATCCAGCTTTTCCTGGCGAACCATGTCCATCAGATTTTCTGCGGAGCTTTCCGTCAGATGGAACCGGATGCGGGTATTTTCGTGGCTGTATTGGGAGATCTTCTGCGCAACGCTGCCACTGAGGGCACCGGAAACAAATCCCATCCGGATGACCACCGGGGCGCTGAGCTTGCTGTCGCGCAGCATGCGGGAGGCTGTATGCAGCTCCTGCAGGGCTGTATCCACCTTTTCCTGATAGAACTTGCCTTCTTCCGTCAGACGGATATTCCGGCCAACCTTTTCAAAGAGCTTGACACCCCCCAGTGCGTTTTCCAGGTTGTGGATGGCACTGCTTAAGGACGGCTGGGAGATGCCCAGCCGGGCAGCGGCAACGGTATAGTGCTCCACCTGAGCCAGTACGGAAAAATAACGCAGAACATTATAGTTCATTGAAGCTTCTCTCCAAATCATAGTTTGTGTCTATAAATAAAATATCGTAACCATATTGGTTTTGGCAATAGAGAATATTGTAATTTTCTTTGAGCATAGTTCGTTGGACTGGCCGGCGGGTGTTTGCTGCGACCCAAAAGGCATGCGGCAGAAAAACAGGAGGCGCATATCACACATGGAGACGGTGAAATTTTCCAGGACACTGCTGAAGCGGCTGCCCATTTATTTGGATCACTTAAAAAGTCTTCCGGGAGAAGATTTCAACGTTTCCGCAACCACCATTGCCAGGGAACTGGGATTGGGACACGTTCTGGTCCGGAAAGACCTGGCGAAAATTTCCGACGAGGGACGCTGCAGAACCGGACGTTCCCGGATGAAGCTGATCCAGGACATTGAAGGCTATCTGGAATTCTGCGCCGGTATGATGGAAAATCCACAGCTGTGTGAAGATACGGAATCCTGAAGAAATGGTATCTGTTTGGAGAAAAAATTGAGGCCGCAAAGCATCTGCTTTGCGGCCTTCTTTGATTTGCTTATTTCTGCAGCTCGAACTGCACGATGGCCTTGGGATTCTTGATCCGCAGGGCAACGGTTTCAGCGATGCGGAAGAAGTGGTTGAAGTCCTTCTGCTCCAGATAGCCGGCAGCCAGATCCATGCCCACGGCCAGATCCATATACTGAGGCTCAGCGCAGACCAGGGCAGCCTTGCCCAGACCGAAGGTGCCGACAGGATAAACCCGGTCACCCACCAGGCTCTTGATCCGGTCGATTTCCAGCAGACCCACATTGGGCTGCAGACGCTGCAGCTGCAGGTAGACATCGGGGCTCAGGATCAGGGCATAGCGGCCCAGCATGCTGCTGCTGGACATGTAGGCGATGGCATGTGCCACGTCCTGGAAAGCGGCCTCACCGGTGCTCCAGTCGCCGCGGGGCATCTTCTTGGCCTTTTCTGCGGTGAACAGGCCTTCCACACCCAGGTGCTTGTTGCCGAAGAGGATCAGATCATCTTCCTGCTTGGCGCTTCTCTGGGCAGCGGTAGCCGCGGCGGACAGATCCAGAGGTCTGCCGGTGGAATCAGCTTCTGCGATGGCACGCCACAGGATGGGGAAATCCTGGTACAGCATGGGCAGCTCAGCCAGGGGACGGCCCACCACACGGGCCATATTGTGTTCGTATACTTCGTCAACTTCCGTGGATTCTACGGGAACGTGGGTAGCACCGGCACCCAGAGGGCCGTAGATGTCCAGGAACCGACGGCAAACCATGTGCTTTCTGGCTTCGCCGATGACGATGTCATCGATCTTCTGCCACAGCGCTGCAGAGATGGGAGCGCCTTCTCTTGCCAGATAATCCATATGCACGGTCTCCTTTCTTACTTAACCAGGCTGCCGACAGTGGGGCCTTCGGCGGGAGCGATGCCTTCGGACTGACCCTTGAGACCCAGCTTTTCCAGCATCTCGTGAACTTCGGCTTCGCCTTCCAGGAAGCACTCTGCTTCGTGGGGATCCAGGTAACGCATCAGGGTGATCAGCTCGCCGACATGAACTTTTTCTTCGTCACGGATGTCGGCCAGAATTGCCTTTGCGGCGGGATCGTCGGTGGCGTGATAATGGGCATCATACAGGAAAATGGCTTCCAGCTCACCGGAAATGTCGAAACGAAGAGCCTGCATCAGTTCAGCATTGGACATCTTGCGGCTGACGTTGCCGGCGAAAGGATTGGGAAATGCACCCATGGTAATAACCTCCTTGAATGGTTTGGTAATTGGTATCGGATAGTTCCGTTTATCTTGAAGATACCATATTTTGCCCGTTTTGTAAATGCTAAAAATTATGATTCTTCTGTCATGGTTCGCTCTGCTTCGCAGCAGGATCTCCTCCGGTATACAAAGAGAAAAGAATGACATAATTGTTAATAGTGTGGGTATGGTGGTTTGAGAGCAGCCGGCATCGGTCTGAATCTGGTAAAGCGGATCAAAGCCCAATAACCAAAACAAAAGCTCCTCGAAGGTAGTTTCCAATAAGACAGTATGAGAACATTACTGACATAGGGTAGCTGCCGTACAGGAGTGCGACAAGAAAAATTGGCGATACAGACAGGACACACTCCGTCTATGGCAGTTGACGAGTATTACGGCGGAAATATTCCCCTGATAAAAACAAACAATCTTCACGAGAATACAATCAGCACTATTTTTTTCGATTATTTAACGCCAAAAGGAAACGCATTAATTTCCAGAACTGAGCTTGCTAAAGATGATATTATAACTACAAGCGTGGTTTCAGAAACGAGATATTTTCCACACTCGAAAAAGTAATAGACCGCCTTTGTGACACCATCTGTTCCCTTACCAAGACTGATGTTACAAGCATTACCGGACGGGAATGGATATTGTCTTGTTTTTAATGCATATTAGTATAAGGAGGGAACGGCATGCCACAGTCTGTTTTTAACCGTTACGAGAAAAAGTACCTGATGCCGGAGAGGGTCTATCAGGAGCTTCGTGGACGGCTTTCGCCCTATATGCAGGTGGATTCCTACGGTCTACATACCATAGTCCACTTTGATGATGTAGCCATCAATCGCCATCTTGCGAAGATACTCTCCCATGTTCTTAGTACCGAGTTGCGCCATCTTCGCTTGAATCATTCTTTTCTCGTCATCTGAGACGAAGAAGAGAATCTGATAGAGAATCTGATTTGGTCTTGTTCTGCTTGCCATAGGCAATCGTCCTTTCGTAAAGATAGAGGGTTTGGGAGGCATCCCAACAAGCATTTTGTAGATTAAGGGGAGGGTTTCCTTAATCGAAAATCGCCGTGTGTACGGACACCGGCTGTGCTTGCTATTCTCTAAAATCTCATATCCGCAGATATACTGCGCTCTCGTCCTTAAAAA
>JAHBAA010000022.1 GCA_018385425.1 Acetatifactor sp. | reverse complement strand
CCGAAGATCTCCATCGTGATCCCCAATAAGGATCATGTGGCTGACCTGGAGGTCTGCGTCTCCTCCATCTTTGAGAAGTCCACCTATGACAATTTTGAGGTGGTGATCGTGGAGAATAACAGCACCGATACCGCAACAAAGGCCTATTACAGCAGACTTTTGGGCTATGATTATGCCCTGGCGGCTGCTGCATTGCCCACTGGCAGACCGGTCTGCGGCGGTCAGGCCTACGACAGAGGGGTGCTTTTGTCTGAGGAGAACGGTCTTTACGGAGCAGGCCTGAAGCTGGTTGTCTTCGAAGGAGTCTTTAATTATTCTGCGGTGAACAATGTGGGTGTGGGCTATACAGAGGGAGAGTATCTGCTTTTCCTGAATAATGACACCCAGGTGATCACCGTGAACTGGCTGGAGGAGCTGCTGATGTATGCCCAGAGGCAGGATGTGGGCGCAGTGGGGGCCAAGCTGTACTACCCGGACAAGACCATCCAGCATGCCGGTGTGGTGCTTGGACTGGGAGCACACCGCACCGCCGGACACAGCCATTACAAGCAGCACAGACAGAACCTGGGGTATATGGGAAGGCTGTGCTATGCCCAGAATGTGTCCGCTGTGACCGGTGCCTGCCTGATGGTGAAGAAGGCATTGTTTGAGCAGGTGGGCGGACTGGATGAGAGCTTTGCCATCTCCTTAAATGATGTGGACTTCTGCCTGAAGCTGCGAAAAGCCGGACTGTTGAATGTGTTCACGCCCTTCTGCGAGCTGTTTCATTTTGAGTCCGTTTCCAGAGGACTGGACGACAACGGTGAGAAGGCAGAGCGCTACAATCGGGAGTCAGAGGCCTTTCGCGAAAAGTGGAAGAAAGAGCTGGAGGCAGGGGACCCCTACTACAACCCCAATTTCTCTTTGGACCGCAGCGATTTCTCCCTGAAAATTCAATAGAGGAAAGCGGATTTTCTCTTTTCATATGTTCTGGAATGTGATAAAATGAAAGTAGCGATTCGGATGCCGGTTTCGTTGGGAAGAAAGGTCATTTACGTTTCTTTCCGCGGCTTCCGATCAGTTACATCTATATTTACTAGGAGGTAAGTGTTATGGGTTTCATGGAAGATTATAAGTTCTGGTTGGAGGACGATTACTTTGACCAGGAGACCAAGAACGAACTTTTGGCGATCCGCAATGATGCCACAGAGATCGAAGAGCGTTTTTATAAGGAGCTGGAGTTTGGTACCGGCGGACTGCGCGGTGTGATCGGCGCAGGAACCAATCGTATGAATATCTACACGGTTCGTAAGGCTACCCAGGGTCTTGCAAACTTTATTTTGAAGCAGGGGACCCAGGACAAGGGCGTTGCCATTGCCTATGACTCCAGAAGAATGTCTCCCGAGTTTGCCGATGTGGCAGGTCTTTGTCTGGCTGCCAACGGCATCAAGGCATATGTGTTCGATGCGCTGAGACCTACCCCTGAGCTTTCCTTTGCCCTCCGTACCCTTGGCTGTACCGCTGGTATCGTTGTGACCGCAAGCCACAATCCCCCTGAGTACAACGGTTACAAGGTATACTGGGAGGACGGTGCACAGGTTACTTCTCCCAAGGATGTTCAGATCATCGACGAAGTGAAGGCCATCAAGGATTTCCATGACTGCAAGACCATGGAGAAGGATGCTGCCATCGCCGCAGGTCTGTATCAGGTGATCGGCAAGGAGATCGATGACAAGTATATGGTTGAGCTGAAGAAGCAGATCATTCATCCCGATATCATTCAGGAGATGGCAGAGGATATCAAGATCGTGTACACCCCTCTCTGCGGCACCGGTAATGTGCCCGTGAGACGTGTGCTTTCCGAGCTGGGCTTCAAGAATGTCTATGTGGTACCCGAGCAGGAGAATCCCGATCCCAACTTTACCACACTGGATTATCCCAACCCTGAGGATCCCAAGGCATTTACCTATGCACTTCGTCTGGCAAAGGAGAAGGACGCAGACATTGTTCTGGCAACCGATCCCGATGCGGACCGTCTTGGTGTGTACGCGAAGGATACGAAGACCGGCGAATATGTTTCCTTCACCGGCAATATGTCCGGTATGCTGATCGCAGAGTACATTCTTCGCGAGAGAACCGCAACCAAAACCATGCCTGCGAACCCGGCACTGGTTACTACCATCGTAACCACCAACATGACCAGACCCATCACCGATGCATACGGCGTGAGACTGATCGAGGTCCTCACCGGCTTCAAGTACATCGGTGAGCAGATCAAGCTGTTCGAGCAGACCGGCTGCAACAATTACGTATTCGGTCTGGAGGAGTCCTACGGATGTCTGGCAGGTACCCATGCGAGAGACAAGGATGCCATCGTGGCTGTGATGTGTCTGTGTGAGGTTGCCGCATACTGCAAGAAGCACGGCAAGACCCTGTGGGATATGATGCTGGAGACCTACGAGAAGTACGGTTACTTCAAGGAGAGCCAGTACACCATCACCATGAAGGGTATCGACGGTGCCAGACAGATCGCGGAGATCATGGATAAGCTTCGTCAGAATCCTCCAAAGGCATTCGGCGAGAGAAAGGTGCTGAAGTTCAGAGATTACCAGACAGATCGCATTCTGGATATGGAGACCGGCGCTGAGACCACCACAGGTCTGCCCAAGTCCAATGTGCTCTACTTCGAGCTTCCCGATGATGAGTGGTGCTGCGCACGTCCCTCCGGAACAGAGCCGAAGATCAAGTTCTACATGGGCGTAAAGGGCTCCAGTCTTGAGGACGCTGTGAAGAGACTGAATCAGCTGACCGAGGACCTGAAGGCTGAGTTGTAAGCTTTTTGACTGTAAATTTGTAACAATGACACCCTACCACCGGCAGCAGTCGCTGGTAGGGTTTTCTTTTGCATGGAGAGAAGATGGGAAAAGTAAGCCTGGCCAATCTGAAGAAAACCATATATTATCTGAAGCGAAACGGATTGTCTGCCGCCATAGCCGCAGCAGCGGAGAGACTGCAGGGTTATCCGGAGAGTCAGGCCGCACCGCCTGCGGCGAGCCCGGAGACCTTGTGCTGGCAGAGGCAGCTTTGGAAGGAACAGGACTGCAGCAGGAGATTCAGCATCGTGGTGCCGCTGTATCGGACCCCGGAGAATTTTCTGCGGGAGATGATCCGGTCTCTGATCGATCAGACATACCCCACCTGGGAGCTGGTGCTTGCGGATGCATCCGGTACAGATAAGCTGCGGGGGATCGCAGAAAGCTTTCAGGACCCGCGGATCGTATATTTCACCCTGGAAGACAATCTGGGGATCTCGGAGAATACCAACGCAGGGATCCTGCGTGCAGCCGGAGACTACATCGGACTGCTGGATCATGATGATCTGCTGACGCCTGATGCGCTGCATGAGATGAACATGGCCATCACAGAGGCTTCGAAGCATGGCACGACTTTGCAGATGATCTATTCCGACGAGGACAAATGCGATGGGCAGGCGCAGACCTTCTTCGAGCCGCATCTGAAGAAGGATTTTGATCCGGACCTGCTGCTGACCAATAACTATATCTGCCATTTTCTCGTCATGAAAAGGGAACTGATGCAGGAGCTTTTGCTGCGGGGAGATTACAATGGAGCCCAGGACTATGATCTGGTGCTTCGTGCCGCCGACAGGCTGCTGGACCGGCCGGAACTGATCGGGCACGTTCCCAGGATCCTGTATCATTGGCGCTGCCATCAGGCCTCCACCGCGGAGAATCCTCAGAGCAAACTGTACGCCTATGAGGCGGGCAGACGGGCTGTGGAGGATTTCCTCGCAAAGCGGCACATCCCGGCTTCGGTACGGCACAGCAGGCATCTGGGCTTCTATCAGGTATCCTACACGGGAGATCTGTTTGACGCCAGACCGGACGTGGGAGCTGTGGGCGGGCGGATCTGTCACCGAAGGAAAGTGATTGGCGGATGCATGGACGAAGAAGGCAGGGCGCTTTACGGGGGACTGCCGGTTTCCTTCAGCGGTTATCTGCACAGAGCAGTGCTTGCCCAGGACAGCTATGCGCTGGATATCCGCAATCTTTCCCTGCGGAAAGAATTGTGGGGGCAGTTTTTGGAGGTCACGGGGGTCCCCTATCGGACCAGGACTGTGTCCGGCGGAAAGCAGGGCACCGAAACGGAGATTTTTGACTGCGCTGCTTTGCCCCGGGACTGTGATTGGAAAGAACTCAGTCTGCGCCTTTCCAAGGCAATACGGGAGCAGGGCTACCGACTGTTGTACCTGCCGGAGCGCAGGATCGATCTGTAATGCCCGTCCGAAAAGTGTTTTGAAAAGGATTTGTTTGTTGAGAAAGAGGAGAAACCATGGAACAGGTCACGGTGGTGATACCCAACTACAACGGAATAAAGTTCTTGAAGGGGTGTCTGGATGCACTGCTCTCCCAGCAGGAGGCTCCGGAGTTTTGCGTCTGTGTTGTGGACAACGGGTCCACTGACGGCAGTTTGGAGCTGCTTCAGGAGTACTCGCAGGTGGAGGTGCTTGCGCTTCCCGAGAACACCGGTTTTTGTCACGCTGTGAACCTGGGCATTCAGCACAGCAGAGCACCCTACGTGCTGCTGCTCAACAATGACACGCAGGTGGAGCCGGGGTTTGTGAAGCAGTTGTATGACAGTATTGAAAGCAGGGAGGATGCCTTCTCCGTCAGCGCGAAAATGCTGATGTGGGACGACCCTTCTCTTCTGGATGATGCAGGGGACCGTTACTGCGCCCTGGGCTGGGCCTATGCGAGAGGAAAAGGGCGGCCTGCGGCGCAATACGACAAAGCCTGCCGGGTCTTTTCTGCCTGCGGCGGTGCTGCCATCTACAGACGAAGTGTGTTTGAACGGATCGGTCTCTTCGATGAGGCCCACTTTGCCTATCTGGAAGACCTGGATATAGGATACCGGGCGAGAATCTACGGCTATCACAATTACTATGAACCGGGAGCGGCAGTGATCCACTACGGAAGCGCCTCCAGCGGTTCCCGGTACAATGCGTGGAAGACTTCCCTTGCCTCCGCCAACAGCGTCTATGTGATCTGCAAAAATATGCCGCTGCTGCAAAAGCTGCTCAATCTTCCCTTCTTTCTGGTGGGATTTTCTCTGAAAGCTCTGTTTTTTGCAAAAAAAGGCTTCGGCGGACTCTATGTGAAGGGATTGCTGCAGGGAATTCAAAAGTCCTGTTCGAAGTCCGGCAGGGCGGCAAAGGTGCCTTTTCTGGCGAAAAATATCAAAAATTACTTCTCGATTCAGATAGAATTGTGGTGTAATCTTGTGAGGTTTCTTAAGAAAAATTAAGAAATCTCTTCATAATTTCCTAAACTGTTTCTTTTATAATAACTCTTGACAGTAACAACAGACGATAGATGTCAGAAATCCTTCCAGAGGAGAGGACCGGGTTACTTCGGAGTGATCTATGATTAAGGACAATCAGAAAGTATTCAATCGATTATTGGTCGTGATCGATGCTGTCATTATTTCAGCATCTTTAGTCATTGCATACTTTTTTAAGTTCCATATCTTAAACGACGGTCCGGGTCCCGGGGTATTGCCCTTTACGACCTACTTAAGTCTCTTGAAAGTGATTCTCCCCATCTATTTGATCATTTATTACTTTTGCGATGTGTACGCACCGAAGCGGACCATCCGCAAGCGGCTCGAGATCTTCGGCATTGTGAAGGCCAATACCATCGGTATTTTGAGCCTGATCATCCTGCTGTATCTTTTGATCCGTGAGTTCAATGTGTCCCGTTCGGTGATGGCCTTCTTTTACGGCTTCAATATTCTGTTTACCTCCGGCTTTCGGATTGCGCTGCGCAACGGGCTTAGAACGTTTCGCAGGAAGGGCTACAACCTGAAGCATATTTTGCTGGTAGGATATTCCAGGGCGGCGGAGGAGTATATTGACCGCATCAATGACAATCCCCAATGGGGGTATGTGGCCATGGGAATCCTGGATGACCACATTCCGGCAGGCACCCTCTACAAGGGGGTCAAGGTGCTGGGACGACTGGCCAATCTGGAGGTGATCCTCCCCCAGAATGAGCTGGATGAGGTAGCCATCTCCCTTCCGCTGAAGGATTACGATTATTTGGAACACATCGTCGGGATCTGTGAAAAGTTTGGTGTGCATACTAAGTTTATTCCGGATTATAACAGCCTGTTCCCCAGTAAGCCTTATACCGAGGACCTGATGGGGCTTCCCGTAGTCAATATCCGCTATGTGCCGTTGACCAATGCCGGCAACAAGTTCCTGAAGCGGACGATGGATATTGTAGGATCTCTTGCAGGAATCATTCTTGCGTCGCCCATTATGCTGGTGGCGGCTCTGCTTGTGAAAATGACCAGTCCGGGTCCGGTCATTTTCAAGCAGGAAAGAGTGGGTCTTCACAACCGCACCTTCTGCATGTATAAGTTCAGAAGTATGGCGGTCCAGACGAAGAAGGAAGAGAGCAAGGGATGGACGGTGAAGAATGACCCCAGAGTGACCAATGTGGGGAAATTCTTAAGGCATACCAGTCTGGATGAACTTCCCCAGCTGTTCAATATCCTGAAGGGGGATATGAGTCTGGTAGGCCCCAGACCGGAGCGCCCTCAGTTTGTGGAGAAATTTAAGGAAGAAATTCCAAGATACATGGTAAAGCACCAGGTCAGACCGGGACTCACCGGTTGGGCTCAGGTGAATGGCCTCAGAGGGGATACTTCCATTCGCAAGAGAATCGAGTATGACCTGTATTACATCGAAAACTGGACTTTGATGATGGACATAAAAATCATTTTTATGACCTTCTTCACTGGTTTTATCAATAAAAATGCGTACTAATGGGTAAGGAGAAAGTATTATGGCAGGCAGACAGAAAGCAAAGAGTAAGAAGAAATTGATTATTTTCTTTATCGAGATCATTATCATTCTGATCATGATCGGTGTGTTGTATGTGGTGATGAATACCACCAATAACGAGGGACCTAAGGTTACGGTGTTGGATCCCGGCGAGCTGGCGATCCCGGAGGAGATCCAGCAGGCGAAGGAAGAGGGCACCAGCACGATGAAGGGCTATATGAATATCGCTCTGTTCGGTGTGGATGCACGTAACGACAAGCAGCTGTTAAAGGGAAGCCGAAGCGACAGTATTATGATCGCCAGCGTCAATATGGACACCGGTGATATCAAGCTGGTCAGCGTGTATCGTGATACCTTCCTGAATATCGGTACCGAGTACAGAAAGTGTAATGCGGCTTACTCCTACGGCGGAGCACAGCAGGCAGTCAAGATGCTGAATATGAACCTGGATATGGATATCGAGAACTTTGTAACGGTTGGCTATAAGGGTCTGATCGAAGTGATCGATGGTCTGGGCGGTGTGTATATCGATGTGGACAGTGAAGAGCTGAAGCACATCAACAACTACCAGATGGATGTGGCTGAGGTGATGAAGGATAACTACACTCCTGTCAAGAAGACCGGTTATCAGCTGTTAAACGGAATGCAGGCTACCGCATACTGCCGTATCCGTTATACCGCCGGTGATGACTTCAAGCGTACTGCAAGACAGCGTGAGGTGATCAAGGCGATCGAGGAGCAGGCAAAGCAGTCAGACCTTGCTACTTTGACCAAGGTGTTTAAGAATGCGATTCCTGACATCTATACCAGCATCGATGAGGATACCATTCTTTCCCTGATCAAGAATATTGCGAATTATCGTATTGTGGACGAGGGCGGTTTCCCTCACGAGGATATGCGTACCGTCAAGAATATCGGTGCCAAGGGAAGCAGCATCATTCCTCTGGATCTTGTATCCAACGTTGAGTGGCTGCACAAGTTCCTGTTTGATGATGAGAATTACCAGGTAACTGATAACGTCCGTGATTACAGCTCCAAGATCGAGGCTGAGACGGCGAAATATATGAACTAGTCGGCACAGAGCGTAGCCGATACAACAAAAAGGGAGCATCTGCTCCCTTTTTGTTGTCAGTGCTCTGATTTTTATGTATAATGGAAGTACTTTTGAAAGGGCGGAAAACAGATGAAAGTTGATGTCATTATTCCGGTATATCGGCCCGGGAAGGAATTGTTCTCGCTGTTGGATGCGCTGGAACGTCAGACCGTACGGCCGGAACAGATCATTTTGATGAACACGGAGAGCAAGTACTTTGAACAGCTGGTAGAGGGGATGGATTTTCAGCAGAAATACCCTGAAGTTTCGGTGCATCACATCACGAAGATGGAATTTGATCATGGCGGTACCCGAAACCGGGGGGCCGAGTGGTCCGAGGGAGATTTCTTTGTGATGATGACCCAGGACGCTGTTCCGGTAGACGATCGTCTGATCGAGCAGCTGCTTGTCCCTTTTGAGGACAGAAGGGTTGCCGTCAGCTATGCAAGACAGCTGCCGGGAGAGCATTCCGACGAACTGGAGATCATCTCCCGAGAGTTCAATTACCCGCCTCAGTCTCTTCGAAAGAGCAAGGCCGATCTGGAGCAGATGGGGATCAAGACCTTTTTCTGCTCTGATGTGTGTGCTGCCTATCGCAAGGAGACTTATGTGGAATTGGGAGGATTTGTTCGCCGCACGATCTTCAATGAGGACATGATCTATGCCGCCAGGGCCATTGAAGCAGGGTATGTGGTGGCCTATCAGGCACAGGCCCGGGTGATCCATTCCCACAGCTACACCAACCTTCAGCAGCTACGGAGAAACTTCGATCTGGGAGTATCCCAGGCGGACCATCCGGAGGTGTTTGGCAGTGTGAAGAGTGAATCGGAGGGGATGAAGCTGGTACGCAGAGCCTGGCAGAGACTGAAGGAGCAGGGAAGACTGATCAGATTCCCCGGTTTTTGTGTGCAGTGCGGCTTTAAGCTGATCGGATACAAACTGGGCAGGAACTACCGGAAGCTTTCGCCCCGCATGATTCGCCGGCTGACCTCCAATCAGGACTATTGGAATTTTTAGCATTTTCATAATTTCTTCATCAGGAAAACACAATTTGAACACAAAAAGAAGCTATACTGACTATTGTCAAAAGGAAAGAAGGAGAAAAAGCTTTTCATTTATGTCAGAGAGGAGTTGTCAGTTATGAGTGAAGAGAATGTAAGAAGAGAAGGAAGTATCCCGGAGGAGACCGGAGAGCATACAGGAGCAAGCGCTCAGGATAGAACCTATTTTGATTATACCGGTTACCCCGGAGAGGAGATGACCAGAAGGGCGGCAGAGAGAAATACCGGAGAGTGGAATCCCATTCCTCCCGATGTCCCTCCTGTTCCCGTGAAGAAGAAAAAAGGGTTCCTGCGCAAAACAATGACGGCGGTCTGTGTCGGACTGCTGTTCGGTATCTTTGCAGGGCTCGGATTCTACGGTGTACATGCGGGAATGAAGTACTTTGGGGTAGAGCTGTTCAAGGAGACAACCACTGAGCAGCCTGTGAGCCAGAACGGCTCCCAGGTGGTCAGTCAGCCTGACAAGGGCAATCTGATGAACGCTTCCACACAGATCACCTATGTGGAGGGAGACATCACCGAGATGGTGGACAAGGTCATGCCTGCCATGGTTTCCATTGTGAACAATGCGGTGACAACCGAGTATGATTTCTGGGGACAGAAGTACAATTCACCCAGTGTCAGCAGTGGATCGGGCATCATCGTAGGCGAGACCGATACAGAGCTTTTGATCGCCACCAACAACCACGTGGTAGAAGATTCCACCAAGCTGGAGGTTACCTTTATCAATGAGGCCACAGCAGAGGCAGTGACGAAGGGAACAGATCCGGATATGGACCTTGCGGTGATCGCCGTGCCGTTAAGCAGTTTGAATGATGAGACGAAGGATGCCATCACCGTGGCAACGCTGGGTGACAGTGACAACTTAAAGCTGGGAGAGCCTGTGGTCGCCATCGGTAATGCACTGGGCTACGGACAGTCAGTCACCAACGGTATCGTCAGCGCACTGAACCGTGAGATCGGTTCCGGAGACGGCACCGGCAACAAGTTCATCCAGACCAATGCGGCAATCAACCCCGGCAACTCCGGCGGTGCGCTGTTAAATATCAACGGTGAAGTCATCGGCATCAATTCCAACAAGATCGGCGGCAGCAGAATCGAGGGAATGGGCTATGCCATTCCTATCAGCTCTGCCAGCCCCATCCTGACCGAACTGATGAACAGGGAGATCAGGGAGAAGGTTCCTGACGGAGAGGTCGGTTACATGGGAATTACCATGCAGGCTGTCACCGAAGAGATCGCTGATGCTTACGGTTGGCCGGAGGGTATGGCAGTTCGCTCCGTAGAGGAGGGAAGCGCTGCCGAGAAGGCCGGTATTATGAAGGGGGATATCATTGTAAAGTTCGACAAACAGAGGGTTCGCTCCAGAGACGAACTGATCAATGCCCTGTCCTATTTCAGAGCAGGCGATACGACCACTGTCACAGTAAAGCGTATGGTGAATGGTGAGTTTGAAGCCTTCGATCTGGAGATCACACTGGGTGAGAGACCTTAATAAAAACAGGATAAGTTGTGAAGCACCCCGGGAGAGTTTTCTTCCGGGGTGTTTTTGTATGAGGTGTTTCTCACAGTCAAGGGCGAAAAAAACTTGCCAGAGGGACCAACGTGTTATATGATGATTGTAACGATTTTTACAGGAGGATGATTGGAACAATGACAAGAAAAAAGAGATTACTGTCTAGGACGATGATGGCACTTTTGCTTTCCCTGACTCTTTCCGCCTGCGGCGGACAGCAGGCGACAGAGTCTTCAGACACCGTACAGCAATCTTCAGAGACACAGCAGTCTTCTGAAGAGGCAGAACAGTCTGAAAGCAGCAGTGCATCTTCAGAACAGTCCGATGCAGGCAGTCAGGAGAGCGACACGAATCAATCCGCAGAGGCGACGGATCCCGAAGAGTTTGTATATAATGTGAAGGAATTTGAGATTCCGGATAACGAAGGAATCCGGATGGTTCAGAATATGAAGATCGGCTGGAATCTGGGGAATTCCTTCGATGCGATCGACTGCAACCTGGCAGATGAGATGAAGTATGAGTCTGCCTGGTGTGGTGCCAATGCCACACCGGAGCTCTTCGCCGAGCTGAAGAAAGCAGGGTTCAATACAGTTCGTATTCCCGTGTCATGGCATAACCATCTGTCTGACAAGTCTGCCTACACGATCAGCCAGCCATGGCTTGACAGAGTGAAGGAAGTAGTGGGCTATGCCTTGGACCAGGATATGTACGTCATCGTGAATATCCATCATGACAACAGCAAGCAGTTCATTTACCCCTCCAATGAGTACAGGGACCAGTCTGTAGAGTATGTGAAGAGGATCTGGACCCAGTTGGCGGAAGCCTTCAGGGATTATGATGAGAAGGTGCTGTTTGCCGGGCTGAATGAGCCCCGTCTGGTGGGCCACAACAATGAGTGGTGGATCGATGCGAACAATCAGGACTGTAAGGATGCCATCGCCATCATCAACGAGCTGAACCAGCTGTTTGTGGACACTGTCAGGGCATCCGGCGGCAACAATGCATCCAGATATCTGATCTGCCCCGGCTATGATGCTTCTCCCGATGGCGCAACCAACGAGGGCTTTGTATTCCCTACGGACCCTGTGGACAATGACCATCACATCATTCTGTCAGTGCATGCCTACACGCCCTATAACTTTGCACTGGAGTCTCCCGGTGTAGATCATTGGAGCAGCAAGAAGGCAACTGATGTGTCCAACATGGTAGGGTTTATGAACAAAATATATAATGCCTATATTCAGAACGGTACGCCGGTCATTATCGATGAGTTCGGTGCTATGGAGAAGAACGGCAACACCTACGCCCGTACTGATTTTGCAGGGTGCTTCATTGCCAACGCCAAGGCCAGAGGGATATCCTGCATCTGGTGGGACAACAATGTGACGAAGGGGAACGGTGAGCGATTCGGCATCATCGACAGAAAGACCCTGGAGTGGCAGTTCCCGGAGATCGTAGAAAATATGATGAAGCAGTTTGAGTAGATCGACTCCAAACAACAAAAGATAGTGCTTTTGCTTCTCCTCAAAAGAAAAATTGGGGAGAGGAACCATCGACCAAAATTGGGCTTCCGGTATCTTCCGGAGGCCCTTATTTTATAAAAACTTTACTTGTGTGTGTACGGTAATTCGGATATACTTAGGGAGAAGCTGAGGGGTGACCTAGTTCGGCCCTTTTCGGAATTGCGTTCCCGACAAGACCTGTATGTCTGTTGCAGACTGTCGGCGAGTCGCCGGTACTTAGGCTGCGTACTATGCAGCCTTATGTACTGCTGCGTACGAGCCCAAGCGGGAGCGTGTCTGCAAGCAGACATACAGGCCTTAAGGCGAAGGAACGCAATTCCGAAAGGGCGTTGTATTATCACATTTTTTCGTACATTAGGAGAGAACTTATGTCAGAATTCAAGGATGATGAGAGAGAAGATTATAGAGAAGTGATTCCGGAGGATACCGGTAAGAAAGCCGGCGAGGATCGGAAGGAGCCGGAGAAGGATTTCGAGGATGTGTGCTTTATCTGCCGCAGACCGGAGAGCAAGGCGGGCAAGATGATTCAGATGCCCAACCATATCTGTGTCTGTGCGGACTGTATGAACAAGACCATGGCTGCGGTAAATCAGTTCGACTATTATGGGATGTTGAATAATCCGGACCAGGAGCAGAATCCGGAGGAGGCAGCGAAGAGGGGCGGTTTCCCTCAGTTTAGTTTTGTGAACCTGGCGGATCTGCAGGGAGACGGGGGGATTCCGAACCGTCAGAAGGTGAAGAAAAAGAAAGAGAATGCCGCGCCTGCCATCGATATCAAGAATATACCCGCACCGCATAAGATCAAGGCAAGTCTGGATGAGTATGTGGTCGGGCAGGAGCATGCCAAGAAGGTGATCTCCGTAGCGGTATACAATCACTATAAGCGGGTGGCTACCAATACCATGGACCAGATCGAGATCGAGAAGTCCAATATGCTGATGATCGGGCCTACCGGCAGCGGCAAAACCTATCTGGTGAAGACTCTGGCAAGACTGTTGGATGTTCCCCTTGCCATTGCGGATGCAACCTCCCTGACGGAGGCCGGCTACATCGGTGATGATATTGAGTCTGTAGTTTCCAAGCTGTTGGCCGCTGCGGACAATGATGTGGAGAAGGCGGAGCGCGGAATCATCTTCATCGATGAGATCGACAAGATCGCCAAGAAGAAAGAGACAAGAAGCCGGGATGTCAGCGGCGAGAGTGTGCAGCAGGGGATGCTGAAGCTTCTGGAAGGCGCAGAGATCGAAGTGCCTGTGGGGGCAAACAGCAAGAATGCGATGGTTCCTCTTACCACAGTGAATACCAGAAACATCCTGTTCATCTGCGGCGGTGCGTTCCCGGATCTGGAGGACATTATTAAGGAGCGTCTGACCAAGACTGCCTCCATCGGTTTCAACTCTGAGCTGAAGGACAAATATGACAATGACCCGGATATTCTCTCCAAGGTGACGGTGGAGGATATCAGAAAATTCGGTATGATTCCCGAGTTTATCGGGCGTCTCCCCATCATCTACACACTCCAGGGTCTGACCAAGGAGATGATGGTGAAGATCTTAAGCGAGCCGAAGAATGCGATTCTGAAGCAGTACCAGAAGCTTCTGGAGCTGGACGAGGTGAAGCTTGATTTCACGGAGGGTGCATTGGAAGCAATTGCCGAGAAAGCCATGGAGAAGGACACCGGAGCCAGAGCACTCCGCTCCATCATCGAGGAGTTTATGTTGGATATCATGTATGAGATTCCCAAGGATGACAACATCGGTACGGTGACTATCACCAGAGAATACATTGAGGGAACCGGAGGACCCATCATCGGAATGCGGGGATAAATCGGTCCG
>JAHBAA010000170.1 GCA_018385425.1 Acetatifactor sp. | reverse complement strand
TTTCTTTTCTTTCCGAAGAGTTGCCAGAAACTCTCCCATCTGAACCATATCCATATGCTAGGACTCCCTTCCTGTGATGGCTTCATCGTAACATTTCTGAGCCAAAATGTCTTTACCATAAACAGCGAATCCCAATATTTCATCCGGGTGAGCCACCGGGGACAGACAAAAAGCCCAAAAACACCGTCCCCGTGGCTTATATTTTCAGGATTCCCCGGTTCACTATCTTGTTGGAAACGGCGAGGAGAATCAAAAACAGCGCCGCTCCTATGGTCAGCACCATCACCGCGAAGAGAAATTCCTCGCTGCGAAGGGTCTCCATCACCTGAGATGTCCGAGAGTAAGCCGCCACTGTGTAAGTCGCTCCCTGGAAGTGGAAAGCGCGGGCGAACTGCAGACTGTCCGCAGTGATAGTGTACTCGATGAGTCCGAGGGGATCCGGTTTCCCATTGCGGGCCATATCCAGACACTTTATGTTCGCCTCGTCCGATTCGATGGTAACGGTCTCTGCTATTACGTTCCCCTGTTCGTCTGTCATAACAACACACAGCGGATAGGCAAACAGGCCGCCACTGTTCGCGATCGTTTGCCGAAGGTTCTCTATGCTGTCGGTGCTCACAGCGAGCTCCATCCCTCTCTCGATCCCATCGATCCATTCCGTCCCCCGGTCCATATAGGCACCGGTGACCAGTCTGTTGCACAGGACAAAGGCAACCAATGCCGCAGCAAAATAAAACAGCACCACCATTGCGATCACGATTCGATTCATTTTCCGCTTATACTGTGCCAACAGCTCCATCACGATCTCCTCCCCTTCAGAAACAATATTCTCACTCGGTATTCTTTCGCCCGTCAACAACTCATTGACGGAGATCCGCAGTTCGCTGCACAGCGGAAGCATCAGGGAGGCATCGGGGATCCCCACGCCTCTCTCCCATTTGCTGATCGTCCTGTCGCTGATATGCAGCCGCTCTGCCAGCTGGGATTGCGTCAGGCCCTGCTCCCTGCGAAGTGCAGCAATAAAACTTCCGATCCTCTTCTGGTCCATGGCTCATACCTCCTCTTCCTGATATCCACTATATCTCCGCACAGAAAAAAGTCAACAAACGCTCCGTGGAGTGCGTTATTCCTTTCGTCTATCGATCTCGCTTTTTCGCAAACCCCTTCTTCTGACTCTGCCTCTCCCGCATGCGCTGTTTACTGCCATCGGAATGCCTGGCCTCCTGTTTCAGCTTGCAGTAGCTGTCCCAGCGTTCCTGCTTCAGTGTTCCTTCTGCGATGGCTGCCTTAACAGCACAGCCCGGCTCGGATAAGTGTCTGCAATTCCCAAACCGACATTTGCCCACATATTGCTCCACATCGGCGAATGCCTCGCCCAGACCTTCGGACACGTCCCACATACCCAGTTCACGCATACCGGGCGTGTCGATGATCATTGCATGATTCTCCAGCAGGATCAACTGGCGGTGGGTGGTGGTGTGGCGCCCCTTGCTATCATCCTCACGAATTCCGTTGACCTTCATAAGTTCCCCGCCCACAAGAGCGTTTACCAGACTGGATTTCCCGATTCCGGAGGAACCTAACAGTGCAACTGTCTTTCCCGGCTGCAAATATTCACTCAATTCCTCCAGCCCCGCTCCGGTCCTGGAACTGACTGCATGCACCTTGACATCCGGTGCAACTTTCTTCACGCTCCTGATATAGTATTCCTGTTCCTCCACCAGATCCGCTTTCGTCAATACCACTACCGGAACGGCTCCGGACTGCAGGGTAAGGGTCAGATATCTCTCCAGCCTTTTCGCGTTAAAATCCCGGTTCATGGACTGCATAAGAAACACGTAATCGAAATTGGCGGCAACCGCCTGCTCTCCGCGACCCACATCCGGGTGCCGGCGGGAAAAGAACGTCTTTCTGGGCAGTGTAGCGATGATCCGGCTGTCTCCATCGGATACATAATCGATTCTCACGAAATCACCCACCGTAGGGAATTCCTCGAAACCGCCGTAATACTCCTTAGTCTTCAGTCTGCCGTAGATCTCTCCGTATTCACAGACCATCGCATATCGGTCTCTGTGAACTGCCACAATTCTTGCGGGAATCCCCCGGTCATATTCCGTTTCCATATCCGGCATAAAGCCATAATCTTTTAAATTCATCTCTGATCTCCTCCATCATTGTCATCCTCTTTGTCATCTGAAACATCCTTATTGTTTTCCTCATTTCACATCACTCCCTTCCAAAATGTCTTCTGAAAAAGGGCACAAAAATACCGCAAAGAGCAGCCTGTCCGAGACTGTCCCTGCGGTATTTTATGTATAAAAATAACACACCCTTACAGTGTGCTACAACCGAAAGTTATAGTGTCCGAGAAAGGTTCCCCCAAACGGTACCGCATCAGGGCTCCAATGCATCCTGCTGCCCGTACCCCTGATTCAGTTTATGCTTCCAATACCTCACTGTATTTCATCATCGCACATTCTCCTTTCCTGTCTGCACAAGCAGTTATTTCTCCTGTAGAATAGCATACCGGAGCGGTACTGTCAATCCGAACCCGACCCCTTTTCAGAATTGTGTTCCTTCGCCTTAAGACCCATATGCCTGCACCGGACACACAGGTCTTATCGGGAACACAATTTGAAAAAGGTATCATCCTTATTGTTCAAGTTTCTTCCTGCTGATAATTCTGTAAAGTAACAGCGTCAGCAGAATCACCACAAATGTGGTACATGCACTCACCATGTTTCCTGCAAGAGGTGTGGGAAACAGAAAATGTGCCGCTGCGAACGCCCCACCGGAGAGAAAGATAACGACCATTGCTGCAAACATGGCCACAGCAGTGGCTGCCCCCTGCTTGATCACCTGCACCTCGTTTTCCCAGTCGAATCTGGGGAAGAGGAGATTTGCATACAGTCCGATGACTGCGGCGAATACCAGAAAGACGGCCGGAATGACAATCAGTCTCACCAGATCCGCCCCGGCGGGCTTCATACCGATGGCCGCTGCCGCAACTGCTATGAGATAAAACGGAAGGTCCAGCAAAAGGGCCATCAGGAGCTTGCTGTCATACTGGGTTTTCTCCGGGATGGGGAGAGACCTGGTGAGCCACCTGGTCTTACCCTCCAGCGAGACCGAGGAAGCAGTGGTACTCATGATACAGCCGCACAGCGCCAGACCATAGGGCAGCAGTTTGACAACGATTCCCTGCATGCCGATTTTTGCCTCGATCGACTCAGGTCCGATGACACTGACGGCAACGGAAGCGGCCGCCATCATGACCAGTCCGATGGCGGTATTGCTCATGTATAAGCTCTGGGAAAAATAGTAGCGAAACTCTCTTTTCACCAGTGCCCACATCAGGCTGGAGCGATCTCCTGTCATAACTTTTCCGTGATGCTTGGTGCCGGTTTGACGAAGTGCGGTGCAAATCGGCAAAAAGAACCGGTTCAACAGCAGCATCAGCACAGTGAAAACGGCCAATGAGACAAGGATCAGCGCCAGCATGGGAAGCAGCGTCTCTTCTGTCGCAGACTTCTGAAACCAGGCGGCGGGAGGATATACTGCGCTAAGCTGCACCACGATGGTATTCGTCAGGTTTTTGATGGTTTCCGCAGAGATAGCTTCATAATCCCCGCCGGAAAACAGGGCGATAATGCCCACGGAAATGACGATCATCAGGGCAGCTTCCGCCAGGCGCTTGTATTTCATACGGGAACTGATCCCCTTGATCAGAGCAGCCAGTCCGGTGGCAAGCGTCAGCGGCAGAAGGGGTGCAAAGAGAATGCCCAACAAGAATACCGCAAAACAAACAGGTCCCGCGCCGGCCGCCATTCCATATATCATCATGCCGGGCAGCATGACCGCTGCCGTAAACAGCAGATTCGTGGTATAAAGATTCAGAAATCTGGCAATCAGAATCGCGCTCCGGGGGATTGGCATGGCGAGAAGATTCTCCAGAGAATTCCAGCTAAACAGCACATTTCCGGCCTTTAACAGCGTCAACATCAGAATCAGAATACCGGTCACCGCATAGCAGTAGATGGGCAGGATCTCTGCCATACCGATCTTCACATATCCAAGCATGGAAGCGATCAGGTATCCCTCAAACATCAGAATCACCAACGCCCAGAGAAGCCCCATTCCCAGAGCACGCTTTCTCTTGCCGGAGTCCTTCGTATAGCGGAGTTCATTGAGTCCGAACAGGTCGCAGGTGATGACTTTCCACAGCCTAATGCTTGTTTTCAGCATGCTCGATCACCTCCATGAAGACGGATTCCAATGTTTCTCCGTGTGTCAGCTCCTCTGTTTTGCCTGCGGTAATCAGCTTCCCCTGCCGGATGATGGCAACCTTGTTGCACAGTCTCTCTGCCACATCCAGTACGTGGGTGGAGAAAAAGATTGCGGTCCCTGACTCACACAGCTGGTGCATACGGTTTTTCAGCATCAGCGTAGCCTTGGGGTCCAGTCCCACAAAGGGCTCATCCAGAATCAAAAGCTTGGGCTCATGAATCAAAGCGCCGATCAGTGCAAGCTTCTGCTTCATGCCATGGGAATAGGAGGAGATCAGGTCTCCCAAATCGTCCATCATTTCAAACAGATCAGCCTCCCTGGGAATTCGTTCCTCCCGCTCCTGTCTCGTCAGGCCGAAAACGTCTGCGATAAAATTCAGATACTGAATGCCGGTCAGGTATTCGTACAGATCCGGATTGTCCGGCACATACGCCAGCTTCCGCTTGCAGCCAAGAGGATCTTCCTTCACCGACACGCCGTCGATCAAAATCTCTCCCGCATCAAAATCGTGAATCCCCACCACACATTTGATGGTCGTAGTTTTTCCAGCGCCATTGTGTCCGATAAATCCATAGATATCACCGGGCTCCACTGTAAGGGTAAGATCATCTACCGCTCTCTTACCGCCCTTATACTCCTTTGTCAGATGTTGAATCTTCAGCATAGGTCTGTCCTCCTGTCGATTTTGGATTTTCGGGAAACGTTTTCCCCCTCATTTACGGTGAATGTACACCTTCCACAAGGGGGAAAGTCAAGAGAATTGATTGAAAAAGTTTCTGAAAAAGAAGCGTCTGCATCTGGTAGCCGCAATTTCTTTCTCGATTGCGTCTTTCTGCTGGATAATAGGAATCGCAAACAGTACACATAATGCTGCAACTGCACTTTTTGTTTTAAGTTTCGCTCTATGTGTCTTCAATTCAGTGACACAATTTGTATTGTATTTCAGGAAAAAATAAATATGCTTTCAGAATATGAGGACTACCTTCCAAATAGAACAATCACTACGCAAACGCTTACAAGGAGCTATCTCATCAAAAAGGATACCATTCCTTTCGGGAGGTATCCTTTTTTCTTACAGAATCACATAATTTACTCCTTTGCCAAGGTTTCTGTCATACTGTATTCAATCAAACAGTATGACGAATAGCTTATAATCAGCATGCCAAGATATGACCGAAAAAGCAAGCAACAAAAAACTATTCAAGCAATACCGTCTGTATCTTCAGCATCGTCTCCAGGTATAATTCCAGTTCTTCCTCTGACAGATCCTCTTCTCCAACTTTGTCCAAAGCCTCCATCATCTCCGTATACTGTTCCATATAGGAAAGATACTCCCCCATCAAAGCGATCATATTGTCAGATTCTGCGTATTTCTTGAGAAAGGCCGCATAGTCCTCGAAAAACTTTACGTATTCATCCATCGCCTTCTGAAATTCCGGCCGAATCCCCTTCTTCGAGACAACATTTTCTTCCGTTTCCGCAGCTTCATCGGAGGAGCTTTCCACCAAGCTTCCATCCGCAGAGTTATCAGATTCTGTTCTTTCCTCCACAACGCTGTCCGCACTTCCGTCCTCTGAAGCATTCGCAGAAGTGCTTTCCTGTTCGGAGTCTGATTCTTCAGGAACACTCGTCTCCTTCTTTTCCTCCGGAGTGCTGCTCTTCCATGTATCCTCCGTGGAAGAGACCGTCTGCTGCGCTGTGGACTTGGAGATCTCCTTCTCTCCGCCGGGCAGCTTCACCGGTTTGACCTTAAAGAAAAGGATGATGAGAAAGAAGCCGATCACCTCCAGTAGGACATGCAGTCTCGGTATTTTTTCCTTCACAAAACCCATTTCCATCAGCCAGGCAGCGACAAACAAGCCGACCTGGATCAGGGCAATGAATCCGGACAGAATGGATCTGCTTGAGAAAGCGGAAAACATGGAGAACAGGCAGATGAGGGCGAGAATCAGCAAAAATTTGGAAAACTTGCTCTTGCTGAATCGCTTTCGCTCCTGCTCCCGCTCCTTCTCCTGCTCCCGGTCGCTTTCCCGCTTCTCCTTTTCGCTCATATATTTGATTTTTTCCAGTTCAATATCCTTGTAGGTCTGCGATTTGATCCGCTCGATCTTCACGTCATCGCTTTCCGGAATCAACTCCTTCGAACCACAGTAGGGGCAGCATAAAATGGTGTTTTCCTCCTCCGAGGTCATGATTCCGCCACAATCTCTGCACTTCAGCTGAATCGTTTTGGGGCTGTCATCCGCAACCTTTTGTCCGCATTTTGAGCAAAACTTTACTCCTTCCGACAATACTGCTCCACACTTACGACAATTCATTTGCATCCTTCCTTTCCGTCATGTAGCTTACGAATTGATTTCCTTTTTCCCGGGCCGGATCACCTGATATCCGTAGGACTCCAGCGCAGCAATCACATCTGCGGTGATGTTCGCTTCCAGGTCCACCTGCGACAGCTTCGACTGTTCAATGATATGGTGCAGATCATTCACTGTCACGTTCAGCACCTCCGCCAGTCGATACAGATTGTCCCTGTCGGGTATTCCCCCGTTCGTCTCCCATTTTGCAACTGCCGATTTTGACACGTGCAGTCTGTCGGCCAGCTGCTCCTGGGTCAGATGCAGACAGCCTCTTCTCTTGCCGATAAACTCGCCTAAACTCATATCCTTTCTTGTCCCCCGATCTCTCTTCATTTTACCTCTCTCTCCCGAGGCAGTTCAAATCACTCTTTCCTTACGCCGCGTAAACCTTCTGCATATGCTATGTTCAGAATACCAGAAGAGAGACAAAAAAATCCCCACCAAAATGGTGGGGAAAATATATTACATATTTATGATATATCATCTATCGAGAGCTGTACGAAACCTTGTCCGGTCAGAAGATCATCGACCTGTGAAAGGTCAAATATGCGGTTGTTAATTGCCAGTATGATGCACACATCCCGTTTATTGCGGGAGTACAGCGGTGTCATTCCGTAGAGCTTTAATGCGCGGTTTGTCTCCCTCAGGGAAAAGTGCCCGGCGATGCAGAATCTGATAATCAGGTCCCGGTTCTTGGTATGCTTTTCCATCCGAAGGATTTTCTCTCCCCAGGACTCGGATACACCGGCGAAGGAATAGATATCCTTCAGTTTGAGGCTTTTCGCATCAAAGGCATTTTTCATGTAGTAATAGAATGCCTTGCCTTCGTCAGCCATATCCTCACGGTTCTCTTCAAAGAATTCTGCTGCCTGGTCAGGACGCATGGTTTCCAGAAGTGCATCCAGATCAGCGGTTTTTTTCTCCTGCATCTGTTACCCCTTTCGCAATCGAAGAACACGGATCAGTTCCTCATCAGAATATCTGGCGGTCGGCTCCAGCGCAATACAGTTCTCAATGATCTCCCAGATACTTCCCGGTGCTTTCACTTCCTTGGGAAATTTGCCGGTGAGCATCACGTTCAGCAGGATGCCCAAGGCGTAAATGTCTGTCTTCTCCGAGGAAGCGTAGAAACCATACCCAAACTGCTCCGGTGCCGCAAAACAAGGTGTGCCGATCAGTCTGGTGTCCTCATTTTGTTCCGGTTTGTACCATTTTGCGGCGTTGATATCCAAAAGATACACGCTCCCATTTTCTGCCAGCATAATATTGGAGGGCTTCACGTCTCTGTGGATCACAGGCGGTGTCATCTGATGGAGCTGCCGCAGAATGCCGCAGACCTCCAGTATGATCGAAACCGCTTTCTCTTCCGGTATGGGACCCGCTGCGAGCAGCGCCGACAGAGTTTTTCCCCTGATGTACTCCTCCAAAATGATCAGGTGGTTCTTTCCCTCGAACACACCATAAAGCCTCGGCATATTCGGGATCGGATGTTCCAGCAGGAAACGGTACACGCTGACATCATAGGTCTGCAGGATCTTCTTCACATAGATATCCCTGCTGTCCGGATCCCGCACCAGAGCGATATTGGATCTGTCGGAAACGGGTCCGATCTCTTCATATTGCATCAGAGCAAGGATGTCGCTGTCAGACATCCCCTTGTAGGGATTGTCGCGATCCGCATAGTATTCATCCTCCGTGTCATAAAGCTCTCTGTCGGAGATCTCATTGACCGCTCCGCATTTCGTACAGGTCCACTGAGACTGATCCGTGCAGAAACCATCCTGAAGATTCAAGATAGCTCCGCAGGTGTCACAGACCCAGACCACCTCGTCCGGAAAAGCGGGGTGAAGCAATGTTTTCCCACAGCCTCTGCACACCCAGTAGGGCAGATCCTCCCGGTATCCCTTCTGAAGGGTAAGGTTTGCCTCGCAGTAGGGGCAAAACTGGTACATCTCCTCGTCAATGTCGTTGTTCTTCGGATAGCCTTCCTTCTCTGCCATTTTCTTTCCTTCCGCCCGGGGATGATTCTTTTGTCCCCTCAGCCTGAGCCGATCCTCTCAGACGCACCTTCATTGTAACACAGCAGTTCCTGTCTTCTCAATAAAATTTGATTGAAAAGAACTCGGAACCGTTCTATAATGGACACATCATTTTCCAGGATTACCTACGAGGAGGTCTCTATGAATTCTGCGATAAAACTGATTGCACTGCCCTGTCTGTGTGTGGATGTGTTTGATGCATCCGGTGAGATCAGACCTGGAGGCGAAGCATTGAATTTTGCTGCCCATGCGTCCGGCTTTGAAGGGATCGATGTGACACTGTTGGGTGCATTGGGTGCGGATGAATATGCCCAGGTGATTCTGGATTCCATAGCCCATATGCCCATACACACGGAGTCTCTTCGAAGGGAGCCTGACAAACACACTGCGAACAACAGAGTCTATCTCACGCCGGAGGGTGACCGCTACTATAAGGAGGACTCCTGGGATGGAGATATCGTGGATAAGATGATACTCAACGAAAAAGAACTCCGTCTTCTGTCGGAGTCCGATGTGGTGTTCATTCACTTTTGGGCAGGATGTTTTCCTCAGGTGCTGGAGGCAAAGAAACGATATGGTTTTTTGCTCGCCGTAGACTTCGATGTCTATCGGGACTTCGAGAAAATGCAGGAGTATGCCCCTTATGTGGATTATTTTATGATCAGCGGGAAGGAGGAGCTGCTTCCTTACTTTGAAGCGTTCTCCCGTCGTTATCCCGGTCTGTTCAATATGTCACTGGCAGAAAAGGGCAGTGTCACCTATCAAAACGGTATCTGTTATCGGGTATCCGCCTGTGAAGTGCCGGAGGTGATCGATACCACCGGATGCGGCGACAGCTATCACGCAGGCTTCGTCTGTTCCCATCTTCTCCACAAAGATATCAGAAGGGCAATGCAGGAAGGGTCCCGTCTGGCGGCAGGAACCCTATCCCACTTTGGCGGATACTGATCCGTAACTCGACCTCGTTTGGCGTCAGAAGTTTCTCAGCCTCTCCTTTGCGTCCTCTAAGGCAGCGACCACTCTGTCACACCAGATGTCAAACTCCGGATCCTCCACCTGACACTCGGGGTGACTGAGCACATATTCTATGGTCTGTCTCACGCCCTGTTCAAAGCGAACGGTGCAGGTGAAGTCCGGCACAACAGTCTTCAGCTTTGTATTGTCAAACACTACCGTATTGGACTTGTCTCCCAGCAGTCCCCCTCGGAAATCATAATCGGACACTGCGTCCAGGAAATCAGACGCCACATAGTAGGGTTTATACTCCACACCAAGGCAGTTGGCGATGGTCTGATAGATCTGGTTCCAGGTCAGGCTCTCATCGTTGGTGATCTGGAAGCTCTCGCCGATGGCATGTGGATTGCCCATCAGCCCCACAAAGCCTTTGGCGAAATCGCTGTTGTGAGTCATGGTCCACAAGGTAGTTCCATCGCCGTGAACGATCACAGGCTTTCCCTCCAGCATACGCTTGATCACCTGGTAGCTGCCCTTGGCACCGTGGGCTCCCAGCGGAACGTTTCTCTCGTCGTAGGTGTGGCTGGGACGGATGATGGTGATGGGGAAATTCTCCTCCCGGTACAGCTTCATCAGGTATTCTTCACAAGCGATCTTGTTTCTGGAATACTCCCAGTAAGGATTGGCCAGAGGGGTTCCCTCGGTGATCCTGTAATTGGCCACAGGCTTCTGGTATGCGGATGCTGAGCTGATATACATGAACTGCCTGGTCTTACCCTTGAACAGGCGATAGTCTCTCTCCAGCTGCTCCTTCACAAAACCGATGAAGTCGCAGACTACATCGAACTGCAGATCCGCGATCAGCTCGGCAACCTTCGTCTCATCGTTGATGTCCGCCTCGATGGTCTTCACTCCCTGGGGAAGCGTTTCCTTTCTGTTCCCTCGATTCAGCAGATATAGCTCCCACTCCGGCTTCCCTGCCAGCAGTCTGGTAATTGCCATGCTGATGGTACCGGTTCCTCCGATAAATAATGCTTTCATAGCGTTCTCCTTTCGCAAAGAAGTATTTCCGACAACTGATAACTTGATCATACCATTTTGCCGGCTCGAAATCTACCTCGTTTCTTGCACAAAGCTACCCATTATTTACGCAGTCCGGACCCCCGCCCTATTCCGCCGCAATGCCCTGCTTCCGCAGCCGATTCATGACGGATCGCATGGGTTTATAGAGTGCCAGCATCAGCACGAAATTGCTGACTCCGTGGAGGATATCCCAGGGGATGCCTGCCACCCACCAGGTAAAGCCGGCGTACAGGCCTCCCAGAATACCGCTTTTGCCTGTGCCGATGACCACATAGGGCAGGGCACAGCCCAATCCGAACAGAAGGCCGAATATCCCCGACAGGCAGCTCCAGAACCAGACGGAGGTCTGCCTGCGGAAGATACGGGCGAGGATCGCCAGCAGCGGCCACATATACAGATACATGACCCACCAGATACCGAAACCGTAGATACTTCCCTCGATCAATACAAATACCGGCACCACGAAAAAGATGCGCCAGCCAAAGACAATGGAAAACAGTATGATCCAGAAGCTGACCAGCTCCACATTCGGCAGAAAGCTCAATGCCAGCTTGCTCACCTCTATGATTGCGGTCATCACACCGATCAGCGCAATGTCCTTCACCGCAATGTTTGTTCTGCTGCCGCCCCCCGCCATCGTGCCTTACTGCGCCAGCGTGTAGCAGATGGAGAAAGCATCCTTGTCAGCCACGGGCTGCGTATCGATACCGTAGTTGCAGTACTCACCGTTGATGTAGAAGGACCAGTAAGCGCCGTCCAGGTTGTAGTCTGCTCTCTCGCCGTTTACCGTGTCTACCATCATGCCGTACTCGCTCTCTGCGCCGGAGAAGGTCAGACCCTCTGCCTCTTCCATTGCCTGTCTCAGGTACTCTGCATCGGTCTTCACTTCGTAGGTAGTCTCTTCAGCGGCCTTGTTTACCACAGTGATGGTGATTGCCTTGCTGCCCTCCACAGGCTTCTGGCGAAATACCACGTAAACGATTGCCAGGATGACAACCAGTGCTGCCACTGCCGCGATACCGATGACGGCTTTCTTGTTTGTTTTCTTTGTTTCTTCCATGTTGTTCCTCTTTCTGCTGCTTTGCAGCCATTATTTTTGTCCCTTTTCGGAAATGTGTTCCTTCCCTTAAGCCCTGCATGTCTGATTGCAGACGCACTCTCGTTTGGGATTTCGCGTAGCGGTACGTAAGGCCCTACAGTACAGGGCCTAAGTACCGACGCTCAATACAGTCTGCAACAGACACGCAGGACTTGTCGGTAACACAATTCCGAAATGGTTTATTAAGTGAAAAGAGTTCCTGTAAAATGAAAAAACTCCCACCGGAGGCAGGAGTTGACAACACAAAAATAAGCCTATGCCTTTCTCTATGGGAAAAGGCATATGCACACTCTCGTACTAACCAAGTCCTCGTGGTCACACAGTACTCATCTCAGGCAGGTCTTCTGACTTGAGGATCCTCGCTCACACTTCGTCTTCCCAAAGGAGTTTCCGCAGCTTCATACTTCCGTCCGCGGTATCCTTCAGTGACATTGCAGTACATCGTACCGGAAATGGGGCTCCCCTCTCACAGCGACGAGATCGTGCAGGTCTTGCACCTGCTTCCCTTTTCACCGAATCCGACAAACCTGACGGCTCGCCTATTCGACACCTGAAATGTTCTTTTTCACTCGACTGTAGATTCTAACACAGGCCTTTATAAATTGCAAGAGTCGATTACAGATCAAACAGCGACAGCTGAATATATTTTTCCGGAAATGCATGGAGGTATGCGAAGCACTCATCCGGGGTGCTCATGAACCCATACTGCGCACAAGTCTCCCGAAAGATCTCCATCAGCGACTTCCAATTCGGGCTTTCCAGCTCGTAGGAGTTGCCGTAGGTTTGGATATAGCGTTCCTTCAAGCCGGGAAAATGCCGATCCAACGCCCGATAATAATATTCTCTGTCCCCTTCCCTCAGCGTAAGCCCCATTCCAAAGCAAATGATTCCTTTCACTCCGGCCTCCACGCAATACTGCAAAATCCCGCGGATATTCTCCTCCGTGTCATTGAGAAACGGCAGAATCGGTGAGAGCCAAACCACCGTAGGGATCCCCAGTTCCCTGCATCGCAGCAGCACCTCGAAGCGCTCCCTTGTTGTCGATACATTGGGCTCCACGATACGGCAAAGGTTCTCATCGAAGGTCGTCAGCGTCATCTGCACTACCGCCTTTGTCTGCCGGTTGATGGACTGAAGCAGATCCATATCCCGCAGGATCCTGGCGGACTTCGTCTGCACTGTCACCCCAAATCCATAGCGTTCGATCAATTCCAGACACCTTCTGGTCAATCCCAACTGCTCCTCGGCGTGCAGATAGGGATCACACATGGCACCCGTTCCGATCATACAGGGCTTTCGCTTTGACCGCAGTGCCTTTTCCAGAAGCCGGGGAGCATTTTCCTTTACTTCGATATCTTCAAAATCATGGGGAAAACCATAGCAGGTGCTGCGGCTGTCACAGTAGATGCACCCATGGGTACAACCTCTGTAAAGATTCATGCCGTTCCCTGCGGAAAGAATTCCTTTTGCCTGCACAAAATGCATGCTGTCACCTCGTCTCCAATAGAAAAAGCGTGCCGAAGCCGACACGCTAACAAATGTACTTTCCGATCACCGGTATGTGATGCAGCAGATAGGACATCACACCGCACAGCAAAAATGCCGTGGCTGCACAGAGCGGCACTCCCAGAACAGGATGTATCATCGTGCTGTCAAAGCCCAGTCCGCACAGTACTTCCATCACACCGATATGTGCCAGATAGATGCCCAATGTGGACAGCGAGATTGCGCGAACCACCCTTCCGAAACCTTTGGAGAAGGGAATGCGGCTTACACGCTTTGTAAAGCACACGAACAGTGCCAGGGTAATCAGACAGGTAAAAAAACCGTAGCTGTCAAAAATTGCTCCCAAAGGCTGTCCTGCTCTTCTGCTCAAGGAGCTGCTGAGTACAATATTCACCGGCACACTGACGATTCCGCCGGCATACAGCAGTTTCTCCGCAGAGTCGGATAATTCATATTCTGTCAGATAATATCCCAGAACAAAATATCCCAGGTATCCGGTCACCAGATACAGGGAGATCATATTTTGAAAAAAGTCCAGCGCCATATGCCGGGTAAGGGCAGACACTGTCTCCCGCCCAATTTGGAAGATAAAAAACAGTGCCAGAAAATACTCCACCTCACGTTTGGCGGCATTCTGCACCCACCGTTTTAGGATCGGGAGAATCAGATAGACACCGGTAATCATCGGAAGAAACCAGAGATGATAGCGATTCACGGATAACTTCGCCCAGATCAATGCAGACCCGATATCCTGCCTCGGTACTGCTCTCAGATCAAAAGCCAGATAGGCTAACGACCAGATCACATAGAGAATCATCATTCGCAGAACATGATGTGTATACAATCTTCTCAGCTTTAGTTCTCTCCTGTCCCGCAGAAACAGAGAACCGCTGATCATCACGAATATCGGTACTCCAAAGCGGAATGCCGCATCATAAGCGTTCACAACAAACCAGTCGCTGCTGTCGATCGGGAGAGAATACCACTTTTGTGCCGCAGCATGGAGCATCACTACACTGAAAGCTGCAAGTATACGCAGCAGGTCCATATGGACCAGACGTTCTCTGTCTTCCGCCGAGTAGATACTCATAGGCTCCTCCCCTTCTTCCGTCAACTACTTTATTTTTTCCCGAAGCACTTCCTTTGCCTTCTCCAGCTGATTGTCCGGATGATCCTCACTGCCGTAATATGCTTCTCCGTCGAACTCGCATTCCACATCCGGAACGATACCGATGCCATGGATGTTCTTTCCGCTGGGCGTAAAGTAGGCACTGATGGTGATCTTCACCGCGGAACCGTCCTTAAAGGGGACGATCTGCTGAACGATTCCTTTGCCGAAGGTTGTGGTTCCGACCAGGGTTCCAAGTCCATGATCCTGAATTGCACCGGCCATGATCTCTGCCGCACTGGCAGAATTCATATCCACCAATACCACTAACGGCAATGTGAGCTTTCTGGAGCCGTCGCAGGTATACTCGCTTCGCTTCCCGCTCTTATCCTCCGTGTAGACGATCAATCCTTCCGGCAGGATCATCCGGCACATGGAAACTACTGCACTGAGGCTGCCCCCGGGGTTGCCCCGCAGATCCAGAATGATTCCTTTTGCCCCGGATCCCTTGACGGTCGCCAAAGCATCCGCAAACTGATCCACGGTCACATCATCAAACTCTGAAACGCTGATCAGACCCATATCATCCTCCAGCATCTCATATTCCACCGTGGGTGTCTCCACCTTTCTTCTGGTGAGCGTGACATGAAGATAATCCCCCGCGCCCTCCCGCACGATGGTAAGTTCCACCTGAGTGCCCTCAGGGCCTCTGATCAGGTTCACCGCCTCGGTGAGAGTCAATCCGTAGGTAGACGTGCCGTCCACCTCGTAGACCAGATCATTGGGGCGAAGGTCCGCCTCCTCCGCCGGAGAATTGCCGATGACTCCACTGATCTTTGGAAGACTGGTCAGCGAATCCAGTCCCACATAAGCTCCGATTCCGAAATAGATGCCTTCCGTATCCTGCATCAATTCCTCCAGTTCCTCGGCAGAATAATACTCTGTGTAGGGATCGTCCAGGGCAGACAGCAATCCCTTGTACAAGCCCTCCTGCAGCGTTTCATTGTCTGCTTTGTCCAGGAAGAAATATTTGTTGATGGTGGTCTCCAGTGCCTGCAGCTTTTTTACAGACTCGGGAGTAATGACGGAATTTTCCTGGAAGGAAACCGTCTCCTGCTGCTTATCCGATACCTTCTGAAAGGAAAAAGCCACATAGACGATTCCAACGATCAGAAGGGAGATCGCCACGCCGAGAATCATCCCCACAACAAAAATACCTCCGGCGGCACCCCGTTCTTTTCGGGGTGCACCGGAAGGAGCCGCTTCATTCATATGGTCAAAATACTGGTCATTCTGTTCCATTTATCTGCCTTCTTTACTCATACTAATCACTTCTTGCTGATATAATCCCAGGGAGAAACGTAAGAACCGTTCAGTCGTACACTGAAGTGCAAATGATTTCCCGTGCTTCGCCCGGTACTGCCGACCTTAGCGATGGTCTCACCTCTCACCACGATCTCATCCTTCTTCACCTCCAGCTTGGAGGCATGCATATAGATCGTATATAATCCGCTGCCGTGGTCGATCATCACATAATTACCCATGGTCGTGCTGTAATCTGCCGCAACGACCACTCCGTCATAGGCTGCATAGATCGGCGTTCCCTTGGGAGACGCGAAATCCACACCGTTATGAAACTGGGGAACATGCAGGGTGGGATGAATTCTGGAACCGTAGTCATCAGATACTCTGGTATAGGACTCCAGGGGGAAGACAAACTTACCGCCGTCGTAGGTGAGAATAACCCCACTGTTTGCCAGGATCTTTTTCTTCTCCTCGGCAATCATCTGTTCCAGAGCGGTGATCTCCTCCTCCTGGGCCTTGATCTCCGCCTCGTACTCCCGAATCGCCTTCTCCTGAGTGGAGATATCGGTCTCATATTTCGTGATATCCTGCTTTTTCTGCTCGATCAGTTCCTCCATCGCCTGCTGTTCTTCTTCCACAGACTTCTTTGTCTCGTCTAAGATCTCCTTTTCGATCTCCAGCTCCTGTTTGCAGAGCTCCACATAGGTTCGGGTGGTAACGTATTCCTCCAGCATCCGCTGCTCACAGTTCATCACCTTCTCCACATAGTCGGCCTTATTCAGGAAATCGCCGAAATTGACTGCTCTGGCAAGCATATCCGTCATCTGGGGATCGCCGGTCTCATACACCTGTCGGACATGATCCACCATGGCTGCCTTCTGATTGTTCTCTCTGTCCAGTGCCACATTGAGCTCGTCCTCTGCCACATCGATCTCCTGCTCCTTATAGCTGATCTTATCGATCAGCTGAGCAATATTCTCCTCAATGACCTGCAGCTGTGCATCCAGCTCCGCCACGTACTTTTTCAGGTCGGACTTCTTGTTCTCCAGATTTTTCTTGATGTTCTTGATATTGGTCAGTCCGTTCTGCAGCTGTTTCTTCTCATCCAGAGCCTGGGCAATCTGCCCCTCCTTCTCCTTGATGCTGTCGGAAGTGATGGAAGAAAAAGTGATCGCAGACACGCTGCAGACCGCTGTATTGCAGATCAGCACTACTACAAGCATTGCACCGATCCATAAAATTCTTTTCTTATTCTTCATAAAACCTTTCTCATCTATCTGTCGTCTTCCTCCCGCGCAATGCCTCAGACATTATACGCGCAGATGCTTTCTGGCCGAACTGATACTGCCCAGAAATCCGATGCCCATACCTACCAAAAAAGATACCGGTACCAGGAAATGGAAAACCTCCTCTACCGTCAGGAAATTCAGGAAATTGCTGAGCATCGTAAACCGCTCAACCACATAGGAGAGCGCATAGTTGTACAGGCTGTAGATTCCAACCAGGGGAATGATGGTACCGATCAGTCCGATCACCACACCCTCTACCACGAAGGGAAATCTGGCGAAGAAATCCGTAGCGCCCAGATACTTCATCAGCATGATCTCCACGGAACGGGCGGAAATACCCATTGCAATGGTAGAGTGAATGAGGAAAACACTGACTGCCAAAAGTACCGCGATAATTCCCATGCTGACATAAGCGATCAGCAGATTCGCACCGCTTAAGGTGGTGGCTGTCAACTCAGAATAATTGACCTTTCTCACCTGCGGAATGGAGTACAGCCAGTCAACCAGAGCGCTCTGTGCATCCACATCGCTGAGGAAAATTTCATAGCTGTATTCACCCACCAACGGATTGTCCAAAAATCCATCGGCATAGTTTTCTCCGTAATATTCCTTCGCAAATACCTCCCAGGCCTCGTCCTCCGTAATAAAGTTCACCTCGGACACCTCATTTCGAGCCTCGATCCTGCTCTGCAGCTCTTTGGCCTGATCCTGCGTGGTCAGCTGTTCTTCCGTATGTTCCTCACACTTGTCGTACTCATTGTGGAAAAAAACAGTGACAGACACACCTTCCTCGGCCTTCATCACAATACTCTGGAAATTGGCCACTACCGCATAGAACAGTCCGAAGAGGAACAGACATGCAGAGATCGTTGCAACGGATGCCAGAGAATACCATCTGTTTCTGAAAATATTGGCAAAGCCCTGTTTGATCAGATAGCTCAATGTCCTAATCTTCATAGGTATAGTATCCCCCTTCCTCATCGCTGGAAATAGAACCGAAGTTCAGCTGGATCACGCGCTTGCGCATTTCATCCACGATCTGATTGTTGTGCGTTACCACAACGACCGTAGTTCCAAGCTCATTGATCTCTTCGAGAAGCTTCATGATCTCTCTCGTATTCTGGGGGTCCAGATTACCGGTAGGCTCATCAGCCAGAAGGATCGACGGCTTGTTGACCAAAGCTCGTGCAATCGCCACTCGCTGCTGCTCGCCTCCCGCCAGATCCTTGGCGGAGGCCTTGTATTTACCGGGAAGGCCAACCATTGCGAGGATCTCCGGAACGTTGCGCTTGATCTCATAGACGGGAGTCTCAATAATGCGCTGTGCAAATGCAACATTATCGTACACCGTTCTCTCCTTCAGGAGACGGAACTCCTGAAAGACGACTCCTATGGTTCTGCGGAAAAAGGAGATCTTTCGGTGAGAGAGACGGTTCAGTTCATAGCCCCCCACATAGATATCTCCCTCCACGGGAGTGATCTCCTTCAACAGCAATTTGATCAGGGTAGACTTACCCGATCCGCTGTTTCCGACGATAAAAACAAATTCTCCTTTATTGATTCGTAAAGAAACCTGGTCGAGAGCGGTCGTATCCGTTCCGGGATACTGGGCAGTCACATTGTCCAGGCAGATGATCCCTTTTTCTTCGATGATCTGCTGCCGCTTCTCCAATCTTCTCTGTTCTCTCTTTGTCATACTTCAATCCTTCTGCTTTGCTTACGTGCTTCCAAATCAGCCCGGGACACCTCATCCGCAGGGCATCAGAAATCCGTGTTTTCCATGTACTTCATATACTTTACAACCATCAGGGCGATCTTGAAGGTGATTGCATCTTCAAACACACGCAGATCCAGACCGGTGCTCTTCTGCAGCTTATCCAGACGATACACCAGTGTATTTCTGTGAATAAACAGCTGACGGGAGGTCTCCGATACATTCAGATTATTCTCAAAAAACTTGTAGATCGTGGTCAGCGTCTCCTCGTCAAAGTCGTCCGGACTCTTCGTCCCGAATATCTCGCGGATGAACATTTTGCACAGGGGAATGGGAAGCTGATAGATCAATCTTCCGATGCCAAGCTCACTGTAGGCGATGATCACTCTCTCATTGAAGAAGATCTTTCCTACATCCAAAGCCATCTTCGCCTCCTTGTAGGAACGGCTCACCTCCTTGATCTCGGAGACAACGGTACCATATGCGATCCGAATATCACGGATGCCTTCCTTCTTCAGGAAAGCTTCCATACTGCCGGCTGCCTTGTCGATTTCTCTGGTGGCATCCGCATCCGACAATTCCTTTACCACAATGACATTACTCTCATCCACAGCAGTGACAAAATCCTTGCTGGAGCTGCCCAGATGACTTCTGGTCAGTTCCAACGCATTGTTGTCTCTGCCATTGCCGGATTCGATGATCATGACCACTCTGGGAACATCCGTCTGGATATGAAGCTTTTTCGATCTTCCGTAGATATCCACCAGCAGGAGATTGTCCAGGAGCAGATTCTTGATAAAATTGTCCTTGTCAAAACGCTCCTTGTACGCCACAAGCAAGCTCTGGATCTGGAAGGCTGCCATCTTGCCGATGACATATACATCCTCTCCCACGCCGCCTACTACAAGCACATACTCCAGCTGCTGCTCGTCAAAAATCTTGAAATACTGAAATCCTTGAATTTCCTGGGAATCTGCAGGAGATGCCGCAAAATCTGCCGCGGCCTTGGCATTATAGCCCATCTTCGCAGTGGCTGCAACTTCCTTGCCGTCCACATCCAATACTGCCAGCTCTACGCGAGCAATCTGCTTCAAGCCATCCATCGTGTTTTGCAAAATCTGGTTTGAAATCATTCCCGTTTTCTCCTTTGACTTCTCCGTCAGTGGTCATCTTACCTGTAACAAACGCTGTGAGAGCAGCCTCTCTTCCGCCACTCACCCCAATATAACAAATATTACAAAAAAATCACCAAAAATGCAATAGGTTTTTATGAAAAATAACAAACAATCATCATTTAGCCAAAATAATCACCAAAAATGAACGCTCTATGCAAATATTTTTCTATGAATTATTTCCTTCGCCGATTATTTTTTACGGCGAATCGTTCTCTCGCCGATCTCAATTTTTCCCTGCTTCAGCAATCTTCCCACAGCCCGCTTGAATTCATTCTTGCTCATACCGGTCTCGTGGGTGATAACCTCGGGAGAAGCTTTGTCGCTGAAGGGAAGTGCCCCCTCATAGCTGTCCAGCAGTGCGAGGATCTTTTCCGCATCTGCGTCCATCTGCAGATAAGCCTTCTCCCGCAGACTCAGGTCCAGCTTGCCGTCCTCCTTCACTGCGATCACCCTGGCCTCCACATCCGTGCCAAGCTCCGGTTCCCCGTAGCACTCCTTTCTGGGAATCAGTGCTGTGTACTGATTGTCCACCGCTACAAACACACCGAAATTGTCACTGGTCTCATACACTCTTCCGGTGACCCTGTCCCCCACATGATAGGGACTGTCCTTTCTCAGCTGCCTGTATACGTTCATGGTGGCACACAGACGATTGCTCTTGTCAATGTACAGAGAAACCAATACTTTCCCGCCCTGGCGAACCTTCCCCCGCTGCTGTGCAA
Source organism: Acetatifactor sp. (assembly GCA_018385425.1). GTDB lineage: Bacteria > Bacillota > Clostridia > Lachnospirales > Lachnospiraceae > Acetatifactor. The sequence goes on along the minus strand of JAHBAA010000170.1, from coordinate 2,448 downwards.
AGGGCAGAAGCAGGTCCTTTTCCAATCCCCAGTCCAGAAATGCGCCGATCTTACCCACGGACTTTACCGTGAGCAGCGCCACCTGTCCCATTTCCAGCAGCGGACTGTTGGTGGTGGCGATCATGCGGTCCTTCGAATCCCGATAGACAAACACTTCCAGCCGGTCCCCCACCTGTGCTCCGTCCGGAACCTGTTTGATGGGCAGCAGAATATGTTCTGCGGCATCCTCAAAGCTCACCGCCAGATACACGCCGAATTCAACCTTCTTCACAATCACTAATTCTTGTTTTTCTCCAAGTCTAATCACTTTCCTACCTGACCTTTCTATCCCGTTTTTGGGGTGTACCTTCTCATTCCATGGGTGTAAATTCCGCCGCCATATAGACCGCACCTGCCTCGTCCAGCAGTGACACATATACAGAGCCTTCCCGCTCCGTCACATAGGGAACCAGCCGGTCTCCCAAATGGGCCTGCCGCTTGTACTCTGCCCGCAGCAGTCCTATGGGAAAGCTCTGCGGGAGATAATGCATGGCGATCTCCAGATACTGCTGATTATTGACGTGATGATTGGTGTCCAGGTGCTCCACTCCCACAGTCACCGGGGCGTGGAAGATCCCTCCCTCCGGCACGGAGATCTTCCGTCCAAGAGGTTTCATCTCCAGCGGTGCTTCCAAAGGGTATTTCTCCGCGATCTCTGCCGGCACCCGGAACGGCTTGCCGGTGTCCATATCCAACAGTGTCCACACGGAGTTTGCCTTTGCCAGAAGTTCCCCCTGTTCATCCATCAGAAGAAAATTGCGGACTCCCATAAAGGACTTCATTTCATGAGGCTTCGTTCCGATGGTGACCTTCTCACAAAGTCCCGGATAGCGATTCACCTCGATCTGCCAGGAAACCAGCACCCAGGCTAAGTGTCTCTTTCCCAGATACTCGATCCCCACTCCCAGTTCCTCCGATTGGAAGGTGGAGCAATCCTGAAAATAATTGATCAGTGCAGCCATGGAGAGCTTCCCGTCGGCATCGATCTCACTGTATCTGATTCTGCTGTCAAAGGTATACATTACTCTATCTCCTCCCGCGACATTCCGGTTACACGAAAAGTCCCATAACGATCTGCGCCAGCCAAAAGCCGATGAATACCAGCATTCCGGTATTGCAGAAAACAGCTGAAAAACGCTTTCCTGCCGGCAGTTCTCCCTCGAAATGTTTCAGCCTGAATTTCCCCGTGCAGGCAAACACAATACACAAGATCGACCCGGTCACGGCCAAAAGCAGTACTCCCAGCCCGAACAGGCACATGATCAAAATAACTCCCTGATTCACATTCAACTGCTCCAGGATCGCCGCATCGGACATTCCCTCCGCCGACAGCTCCAGAAAATTCTGCAGGTCAACGTTCTTAAGAAGCAGACTGGGCAGCATTCCTCCGAAGAAATTGAAGATCATATGCAGAGAGATGGTGATCTTGATATTCCCGGTCTTCAGATACAAAAAACCGAGGAAAAACCCGATCACAACGGTATAACAAAACTGGTTCAGATTCCCGTGGAACAGCCCGAACATCAACCCGGACAAAAGGATCGCAATTCCCTGACCGTAGCGCACTGTTCTGTCCACGATCAGCTTGCGGAAAATGAATTCCTCCATGATCGGTGCCAGCAGTACCACATAGAATAAGATCATCCCCGGCGACATCTGGCTGGTCAGCTCCTGCGCCGCATTGGTCATCGGTTTTTTCGTCACCAGACTGATCACAAAGCCAAGGAAGGTTCCCACAAAATTGGAGGTATAGGCAAGCCCGAGACAGGTGATCAGCGCCACCAGGTATTGTCCGGGGGACATCCGATATCTCCGAAGCTTTACCGCCGGCACAAACCGCTTCATCAGAGCGATCAGTACCGGAAATCCAAACAGATACATGGGAATAATGGACAGAAGCAGCACGACATCCATCCGGTCCCTCCAACCGGGCACAAACGCCTCCGCCACAAGTTTTTCCAGATACTGCACCCCATAGATGACAGCAATCGCTATCACAAAAAACCAACCGATCCTGGAGAAATGCTTTCTCGCAAGTCTAGATTCATCCATCGCATCATACCGCCTTTCCAATTTACTTTCGCAGCACTACCGCTCCACAGGAAAGCCCCGGAAGACAGATGGTTTCTCCTGCGGGAATCGGCCCGAGCACGATCCGCTCGGGATCCTGCAGCGTGTTCTGCTCCGAGAGGGAGGAGCCCTTCATGCAGTATACCTCCGCCTCGTTCAAATTCAGTGTTTCGCCCTGTGAGGTCAATTCCTCCAGAACGGTGGCCTCCTCCTTCAGATTGACAAACTTCACATAGACTGCCTTCTCATCCTCGGAAACCGCCAGGTACAGATTTTCATCGGCACCCTCTGCCCGGAAGGAGCAGGTCTGATTGCCGGTATAGAGGCCGAACAGCTTCT
>JAHBAA010000169.1 GCA_018385425.1 Acetatifactor sp. | reverse complement strand
CAACAACTGTTATTCCAACAATCGCCCTACTTATTATTGAGCGCAGCCTGTGCTGCAATCGCTATTAGGGGTAGCTATCTCGAGGGTAAGATAACCCCTTTCCTCGTGGAAAACCATATAAAACATGGTAAGTCCCCTACTAACTTAAGGCTTCAATTAACTATATATTATATTTCAAGGTTATTGGCATAGCTTTTTCTTGATAATTTCCTTTGCCCTTTCCATTGCTCGGTCACGTCCTGCCGCCTGGTCCTCCACTGTAAAAGAGACTCTTACATCCGGAGCAAATCCTTTATTGTAAATATCCTCACCGTTCTGAGCAATGCATCTGCGTGTACAAATGCGGAAAAAGCCACCACTTTCCAGCTTTCCACACAATGTCTGCCCGCTGGTCCCTGCGGTGTTTCCGCCTACAAACACAGCATCGGTATACATTTTCATAACATCGATAAAATCCTCTGCTGCAGATACGGTATACTCATTCATCAGAACTACTATAGGACCACTTAGTTTACCAGGTGCTTTGTCAATAACCACTTTAGCTTCATCTGTAACATAATACATATTTCTACTCATTCTGTAGTTCCTTATTTCATCTTCATTATCTGCAAATTTCTTCTCCGCCTCATCCAGTGACAACTCCTTAAAATCATCCCTAAACACTGACCAAGCTTTGTATACCGGATTATACATCTGAGTTTCTGCACTGCAACTTCTGAATTCATCCTTGATAAATAGTGCAGCAATGGCATCCGCATTTGAGCTGTTTCCACCCCCGTTCCCTCTCACATCTATGATATAACCTGCGGCACTCTTAATCTCTTCATAATCAGCATAGATTTTCTCACACATGGAATTATCTTCAAATGAAATCATCTTTATAACCGCTATATTATCCGTTGTAAGATAAACCTTATGCACATCCGAACTGCTGATAAGTTTTTTCACATCCTCCTGTATCTGTGGGTAATCCGTTTGACACCACACCATTTTAGAGGGGTCATCTCTCTTGAGCGTGATATCAAATTCTTTGTCGTCCTTCCGGAAAGTGAGAGTAGCACTGCTTCCTTGCTTACCAAACATAATCTCATTTACTTCCGAAATACCACAAGCGGCTTTATTGGAGTGCCATATATACGGGTGACACTTCTCTTGGACATATTCATCTATGTCGACTCCGTCCACCTTCTTTAAAATACTGAGCAACGGAACATCCTTCTTTAATTCTTCTGTGACAAGCAATACTGCTATTTTATCGTCAAATTTATGCAGATAGACAGGAAACATAGAGAAATATTTAGGGTCTTGCACCATCTCCCTTGGAAAACTGACGCTTGTATGTCCATCACCCAAAAGCGCAACAAAGCGGGATAGCTCCTTATAATAATCGTATATATCTTTTGTCTCAAGAACTCTCACAAGTGTCTTTCTGTACTCTTCATCCCAGTCTATATCCACCTTGTCCCAAAACGCAAAGTTATACGCTGCTTCCTTCCATATTTTTGATAGTTCATATATTTTCTGTTCATCTGTAATATTCTTCATAAATATTTTTCTCCTTTTTCCAACGATTCGTCGTCATCGGATCGGACGCATGAACCGTGCTGCCGTCTACACGCATATTCTTTATTATACAATACTCCAACCAACTTTGCACTACCGATGTATGCTTTTGTGTTACTTTAAGATAAAAAAACAGCCCCACAATTTTCTGTGGGGCTGTCAAAAAGAAATCTCTTATCTCTTTTGAAAACTAAGCGCGATGCGCCGATTGGAAGAAGTAAATTACTTCATCTCTGCGATAGCAGCCTGTGCAGCAGCCAGTCTTGCAATAGGCACACGGAAAGGAGAACAGGAAACGTAATCCAGACCGATCTTGTGGCAGAATTCTACGGAAGAAGGATCTCCGCCGTGCTCACCACAGATACCTACATGAAGCTTAGGATTAACAGGCTTACCAAGCTTCAGGGACATCTCCATCAGCTTGCCGACACCGGTCTGATCCAGCTTAGCGAAAGGATCGTTCTCGAAGATCTTGGTGTCATAGTAAGCATCCAGGAACTTACCTGCATCATCACGGGAGAAACCGAAGGTCATCTGAGTCAGGTCGTTGGTACCGAAGCAGAAGAAGTCAGCTTCCTTAGCGATCTCGTCAGCAGTAAGAGCTGCACGAGGAATCTCGATCATGGTACCTACTTCGTACTCAAGCTCAACGCCTGCAGCAGCGATCTCAGCATCAGCAGTCTCAACTACAACCTTCTTAACATACTTCAGCTCCTTCACCTCACATACAAGAGGAATCATGATCTCAGGCTTAACGTTCCAATCAGGATGAGCAGCCTTTACCTCAAGAGCTGCACGGATAACAGCCTTGGTCTGCATCTTAGCGATTTCAGGATAAGTAACAGCAAGACGGCATCCTCTGTGACCCATCATAGGGTTGAACTCATGAAGAGAAGCGATGATATTCTTAATGGTCTCAACGCTCTTGCCCTGAGCTGCAGCAAGCTTCTCGATGTCAGCTTCCTCAGTAGGAACGAACTCATGAAGAGGAGGATCAAGGAATCTGATGGTAACAGGGTTACCCTCGAGAGCCTCGTACAGAGCCTTGAAGTCGCCCTGCTGATAAGGCAGGATCTTCTCCAGTGCTGCTTCTCTCTCTTCTACAGTATCGGAACAGATCATCTCACGGAATGCAGCAATTCTGTCCTCTTCGAAGAACATATGCTCGGTACGGCAAAGACCGATACCCTCAGCACCCAACTCGCGAGCCTTCTTAGCGTCAGCAGGAGTATCAGCGTTGGTACGAACCTTCAGCTTGCGGAACTTGTCAGCCCAAGCCATTACACGGCCGAACTCACCGGCGATCTGAGCATCAACGGTAGGAATCAGACCGGCATAGATGTTACCGGTGGTACCATCGATAGAAATCTCGGAACCCTCTACAAATGTCTGACCTGCAAGTGTAAACTTCTTGTTCTCCTCATCCATAGCGATGTCGCCGCAGCCGGATACACAGCAGGTACCCATACCACGTGCAACTACTGCTGCGTGAGAAGTCATACCGCCACGAACTGTCAGGATACCCTGAGCGGCCTTCATACCGGTAATATCTTCAGGGGAGGTCTCAAGACGAACAAGAACAACCTTCTCGCCTCTTGCTGCCCACTCTACAGCGTCATCAGCTGTAAATACAACCTTACCGCAAGCAGCTCCGGGAGAAGCACCAAGACCCTTTCCAAGAGGAGTTGCAGCCTTCAGAGCCTTAGCGTCGAACTGAGGATGAAGCAGGGTGTCAAGGTTACGGGGATCGATCATGGCAACAGCCTCTGCCTCGGTCTTGTGTCCCTCGTCAACCAGATCACAAGCGATCTTAAGAGCTGCAGGAGCAGTTCTCTTACCGTTACGGCACTGAAGCATGTACAGCTTCTCGTTCTCAACGGTGAACTCCATATCCTGCATGTCATGGTAGTGGTTCTCAAGGATCTCACAAACCTTGATAAACTCAGCGTATGCTTCGGGGAACTCCTTCTCCATCTGAGCGATAGGCATGGGAGTACGAACACCTGCAACAACGTCCTCACCCTGAGCGTTGATCAGGAACTCACCCATCAGCTTATTCTCGCCGGTAGCAGGATCACGGGTAAATGCAACACCGGTACCGGACTTGTCATTCAGGTTACCGAATACCATGGGCATTACGTTAACAGCGGTACCCCAAGAATAAGGGATATCGTTGTCACGACGATATACATTTGCACGAGGGTTGTCCCAAGAACGGAACACAGCCTCGATAGCCAGCTTCAGCTGCTCTACAGGATCTGCAGGGAAGTCTGTTCCCAGCTGATTCTTGTACTCAGCCTTGAACTGCTCAGCAAGAGTCTTCAGATCAGCAGCGGTAAGTTCAACGTCGAACTTCACGCCCTTCTCCTCTTTCATCTTGTCGATCAGCTGCTCGAAATACTTCTTACCAACTTCCATAACAACGTCAGAGAACATCTGGATGAAACGTCTGTAAGAGTCATATACGAAACGCTCGAAAGCAGGATCAGGGTTACCTGCGATCATTGCTGCTACTACCTCGTCATTCAGACCAAGGTTCAAAATGGTATCCATCATACCGGGCATAGATGCACGAGCACCGGAACGAACGGAAACAAGCAAAGGATTCTTGTGATCACCGAACTTCTTGCCGTTGATCTCCTCCATCTTTGCTACGCCCTCCATAACCTGAGCCATGATCTCGTCGTTGATCTTACGACCGTCCTCATAGTACTGAGTACAAGCCTCAGTGGTGATAGTGAAGCCCTGAGGAACAGGAAGACCGATGCTGGTCATCTCGGCAAGGTTTGCACCCTTACCACCGAGAAGGTTACGCATGGTCATATCACCTTCACTAAACTGATACACCCATTTTTTCATGTTTGTATTTCTCCCTTTCATTTATTATTTCGAACAGTCTATGACTGTCCAATGCATAGTAATGGAAACTATACACCTCTACCTGTGTATTCTACCAATTCACCGAGCAAATTTCAAGTACTATTAAAAATCTAGCTCTATTTTTTTCAGGATGGGTGATTTTGGTGATATTGTTTCTTGATCTCATACATATTTTGGTCGGCAAGCGAAATATAGTCGGAAAAACTCCTGTTGTCATTTCTGTCTGTAAGCACATACCCGCAGCTGACACTCAGCTGATAGGGGATCGACATGGCATGTCGAGCATTCTCCAATCGTTCGTAGACTGTCCTTCGAATCCGTTCCGGCTCCCCTCCTTCGATCAATTGTCCCACGATCAAAAATTCATCGCCTCCGTAACGGATGGGAATCCACTCTTTGGGAACAGACTCTGCAATTACGTCAGCGACGATCCGCAGTGCAAGATCCCCCTGAAGATGACCATATCTGTCATTGATCAGCTTCATATCATTGATATCGATGAACATAAACAGCATCTGCCTGCCATCCGCCTGACACGCTTCAAAAAGAGGGACCACTTTCTGATTCAGGCTAAATCGATTCCCCAGACCGGTCAGAGAATCCCGAAGGGAAATCTCCATCAGCTCTCTGTTGACCAGATCAACGTACATATTATTGCGGAAAAGCTCCAATGCATGCTGCAGACGATAGACATAATCGGGAATCTTCCTTCCTTTGACCAGCCAAAAATTATCCACCAGAACCGTGTACCCGAAAGGAACAGCACCCACATGCAGCGGTGAAAAGCAATACAGATGGGCAGTCTCTTCCTGAAGATATCCCGGAATCAATTCCCTGTGATTCACCCGCTCCACATTCAAAAGCTGTCCGTTACGCCTTGCCACCAACGACACCATATCTTCACAATAATTCAATGAAGTAAGGGTCTGCTGTTTCCGGTAAACCGTATCGAAAAAATCTTTCTCTATAACCAGATAGAAGGACTCCCCCTCAAAGTCATTGGCCTTTCGATAAAACCAGCCGAGAGTCGCTTTGAGTTGGTCCGGATTTCTGGATCCATAGATGCCGCCTTCAATCGTATCTACTCTCCGTTTCAGTTGAATAGAACGTATGTCCTCCAGGAAAGTCTTCTGTGCAATCGTCTTTCGCATCTGATCATAACGATCATTAACGGCAGGATCCGAACCGCTGCTCTCCGCCAACACAAAATGGGAAGTGGCATGGATCACACGATCAACTGCTTTTCCTGCCAGAGTATCATAGATCCATTCGCAGCAGCGATAGCCTATCTCGCTGTAGTCCTGGGCCACTGTCGTCATCGCAGGAAAATAGGTCTGCCCTGTCTGTGTACAGTCGAAGCCCGTGACAATCAGGTCATCCGGCAGAGAATAGCCATTCTGTTGGAATCTGGTGACTACACCAATCGCAGTTTCATCATTGGCACACAGAACGGCATCCGGCACCCCATCCGGCGAATTCATAATGCAGTCGCCGATCTTCTGTCCCTGTTGGAAACTCCAGTCACCGAAATAGATGTCCTGGTCTCTGACCTGCAGTCCGTTCTCTTCAGCCACTTCTCTTATCACACGGAGTCTTTCTTTGCAGTCTGCGTGTTCTTGATTGCCGCCTGCAAAGGCCATGCGCTTCACACCGCATTCTCTGATCAGGTGAAGCACCAGTTCTCTCAAGCTGGTAATATTATCCAGCTTCACATACCCCGCTTTGTCGATATCCATTCCCACGCTGATGACCGGGATGCCCTTTTCTTCTGCCTCAGCACAGTATTGCCGTACAGTATCCTCGTCAGTATTCAAGATGTTAGACAGAATGATCAAACCGTCGAAGTCAGCCAGATCTCCCAGGTGCAGTATACTGTTCTCACCCTGATTGATCTGTTCAGCCGCTCCGTAAGCCGCAAAGGTCAAAAACACAAACACATCGACACCGCTCTTCCGAGCATATCTCATCATCCCTTCCAGCGCCTGGCTGACGATCTCATCACTCCATCCGTTTGCATATACAGCTATCTTATGTTTCAAGTTCCACCTCCGCATTCAGACAACAAAATACAGATTGATTATACCTGTTTTTCTGGATTTTCGCAACACATAGCATCTATTTTGCTTGAAAAAACAATGCTGTTGTGTATAATGGAAGAAGTGACTTAATAATAAGTAGTTTTTTTGCAGAAGCAGATAGGAGTAAATATGATCAGTGCAAATAATGTAACACTCAGAATCGGAAAGAAGGCATTGTTCGAGGATGTCAACATCAAATTTACCGAGGGCAACTGCTACGGTCTCATCGGTGCAAACGGTGCAGGTAAATCCACCTTTCTGAAAATATTATCCGGTAAGCTGGAGACCACCAAGGGAGACGTAGTCATCACTCCCGGTCAGCGTCTCTCCGTTCTGGAGCAGGACCACTTTAAGTATGACGACTGCATCGTTATGGATACGGTCATCATGGGAAATGAACGGCTCTTTCAGATCATGAAGGAGAAGGACGCCATCTATGCCAAGGAGAACTTCTCCGACGAGGACGGTATTCGCGCCAGTGAACTGGAGGCAGAGTTTGCAGAGATGGACGGCTGGGAGGCGGAGTCCAACGCAGCTATGCTGTTAAATGGTCTGGGCATCGGTCCCGAGTTCCACTACTCTCTCATGAAAGACTTGGACGGCAGCCTGAAGGTAAAGGTCCTGTT
>JAHBAA010000156.1 GCA_018385425.1 Acetatifactor sp. | reverse complement strand
ATTTCCTGTTGCGAATATGGAGCCGATGAACAGATTTGTAATGAAAACAGGTTGGCAATTCTTTTCGGAGAAGATGATTCCGTTGGGGAAGGGTTACTGTCATTTGCTTGTGTAGCAAATGATAATTTGTCTCTTGATACATCAAAGAATATCGTCGATGAAAAGTATATGAAGAGGTGTCATCTGGTGGTTTTACTTATCTTGGATAAGGAAATGCAGAGTACCTAAAGGACTATGGAGGAACGTATATGAATTTGAAGAAAATATTTGTTTTGGGAATGATAATTGCGCTTATATTCAATGGTGATATGGCTGCAAATGCGCAGGATGCTTCAGATGAATCTTCGGCTGCATACTCATGGTCAGAAAGTGATTCGGTCGGAATAGTTGCTTATTCTTCGGAGCCGACTTGGATTATGTATGACCAGAAAGATGTGACGGTTAATGGTGGCACAATTAATATGGCATCATATGTGATGACTTTGCTGAATGATACAAAATTATGTAGAGCTACTACAGTACATTCAAGTTATTTCCCTGGATATGTAAGAGCCAGATTCGAAACGGTATTTGGGGAAGTTCAACCAGGCTCTGATACTGGCAGAGTGATTTCCTTTTATGGTTCGGCAGCCGAAACACCTTATAGTGATGCTGGTGGATGGAATGGTGTTGCACATACATATTGTAATTCGCTTTTATAATCCAGTGATACTATCGAGTGGGCAGGTGGGAGCGGTGTTTTCAGTGGGCCATCGGGGACGTGGGGCCATTGGGAACGGTGTTTCCGAACTTCAGATGTGTCCCTTCTGGTTCTTCCTGATAGCGAATAATTATGGACAGACAAACCGCTGTGAACAGACATTGAGGCCATAAACACCGTCCCCAGTGGTTGGAACACCGACTCGTGAGATTATGAAAGGAGAAAACTATGATGAGAAAAATTGTTGTCAGGGCGGCTTGGGCATTAGCGATAGTGCTTTTTTTCGTACCATCTCTGACCACTCAAGCGAAGAAAAATGAAAATGTTTTAATGTATTTTTATGATGTCAACCAAGAGGACATGGTAGGGTTCATTGCAGCTAATGAACATGAACAGGTTGCACCTGATACGTTTTTTGTTACAGATAAGTATCTCTTTATTGATGATACTGTTAACAATCGCATTATGATTTATGATGATAATAAATTTATCATGAGTATCCCGTTACAACCACAAATGGATGTGAAGGCAATGTATTATAACGAAGATAATGACAACCTCCAAATCATCTACTTGGACCGTTTTAACGAGCATGGAAGTCATTACTTTTATACATCAATGGCTTTGTGTGAAAGCGAGGTTCCAATTGGAAAAGAAGTTAGTAATGAGTCACACGTTCTTTTAGAATATGGGTTTGACGAAAAAGGCAATTTTTATTCGGAATATCTATCTAAGGCGGAATCAAGGAGAATAGGAGTGGATCAGTTTTCATATATGAATGAGGATGGATCTATGGAATTATGGATTGGCGAGGAATACAGAATATACTCAAATTATATAGATAGAGGGGAAATAGCTGAAGTTGAGGAGTATATCATTTGTTCCAGAGACGGGGAAAAAGTGACTTTTGCTACGCCCGAAATGCATGAAGACGCTCTTGGAAGAGGAAATATTCAGGTAACAAAAGACGGGAAAATCTTTCAGATGACGATTGATGAAACTGGCGTGAGAATTTATCTTCTTGCAAAAAAAGAAGAAGATCGTGAAGAAAGTATTACTGGTCTGCGTAGAGTGATTGATAGAGTTGACAATGTGGAAGCCACGCCATATTCGTCGTACAATTCAATAAGAAAAGCAACGATAAGAGAAAGAATGAACACATATTTTGATCTGCGATGGACTTATAACAGTACTCTTAACTCTAATTTGTCTGTTACAGGAAATCCTACCTATGTATCAATGCCGCCTTGGCTAAATCAATATGCTGATGGACAGAATCATTCACTTACAAATGTTCCGTATTGTTGGGGGGGATGGAACGCAGAAACTTTTGTCAGCAATATTAATAATGGAAAATATGCAGGCAATGTAAATACTTCCTCTAGCGGACATATTAGTGGCACTGTAGGTATGGATTGTTCGGGATATGTATCAGTTGTATTTGATCTCCCCTACAAACATGGAACTTCAAATCTGTCAAACTGTTTTACACAGTTGTCAAGCGGTAGTGTTCTCGAAGCGTATGATATTTTGAATAAAGCTGGTGATCACGTTATGATTGTTGCAGGTACTTATGAGCAAGGAGGAAGACGATATGTAGATACATATGAGGAAACAATAAATTCTGGAAAAATAGTGAAGACAACAGGAAGGTATTATCAGAGCCTTTTGAATAATGGGTATGTTCCTATGAGATATAATTATCTTCAGTAGACCGGGAGGGGAGTATTTTGTCGAGTAAACTTAGAAAGCGGATAGCAGTATTTTTGCTGGCAGTAGTTTTGGCAGGCTGTAAGCAAGAGCCCGGAGGACAGGCACAAAATGTACAGAAGGAAGAGCAGTCTGCCCAGGTGGGTACGGATCAGGAAAAGGATCAGCCGGAAAAGGATACGAAGTCAAATACCTCCCCGGAATACGTCTGGAAGGAATATCCGATCAACATTGAAGAGCATGTAGAGAATCTGGGAAATCTTGTCGTACGTGAACTTTCCGGACAAGGAGAGCAGATTTACGCACTGATTGAGAATCAACATTGGGAGGAACCTGAGGACTATAATCAGAAACCGAAGTGCACCAGTCAGTACTATCTGTTTTCCTGTATGGCCGATGGCAGTGAGCAGAAGCTGTCCCGGGAACTTTCCCCGGAGAAAGAGGGAGAGCATGTATTCGACATGTGTGTCTCAGAAAATGGAACGGTGGCTTGTCTGGTGTGTTCAGAAGATGATGGCAGCGTGCAGCTGGTTTACAGGGATGTATTTCGGGATATTGCATGGGAGATGCAAATCGAGGAGCTCGGCAGCTTGTTCATCATGAGCGAAGTGATTATGAATTGTGTCGGGACAGGCGAGGATTACAGAATTGATTGTTATGACGCAAGTGGAAGGCTGAATGAAAGGATCAGTTTAAAAGGAGACTTCTTTAACAACATACGAGGAGAATTTCTGAATGATAATGAAAACATTTTCGTGCTTGCAGCAGATGCCGGCGGAAAGCCCTATGTGGCAGGCTATCATCTGAAAACACAAGAGAAAATCAAATGGTCACTGCCGATAGACCTTGACTGGAGGCAGCTCCTTGGCGTAAGTACTTCAGGTCTCTGGCTGGCAAATGAGAGAGCTATTTTTGGAATCGATACGGCGAAGAATTCGTGGAAAGAGTTGTTTTGTTATGTGGATGACGGACAGAATATCTGCGGAGACGGATTTAGAGCGTTATACTTTATGACAGAATACTGTTTTGCCGGTGCCTATTTTGATGGTTCGAGTACGAAACTGTCAGTATATCGCAAAGAGGAAGTACCGGAGAGTGCTCCGAAGAAAACATTGATATTGGGTGCATTTCAAGAATTGGATGCACAGCTGAAAGAACAAATCTCTGATTTTAACCGTACAAATAGTGAGTACAGACTGAAGACTAAAATGTATCTTGAGTATCCGGGGGGACCGGATCCGATTTTGAGTTTGAACCAGGATATTTTGCTGGGGAAAATGCCGGACATACTGATGGTGAATTCGAGTCTGCCGCTATGGAGCTATCGCGAAAAAGGATTGCTTGCAGATGTGGGAAAGTTGATAGAGCAAGACAGCGAAATGACGGAGGATCAGTTTCTTTCGAATGTCCTGGATGCTTTTCGGGTGAATGGAGTGCTCGATCAGGTAGTGACGTCATTTCATATTGACACAATGGTAGGAAAACAATCAAAGGTTGGGGCAGAAAACGGTTGGGACTACGAAGCGTTTCTGAGAGCAGTGACCGATTCTTCCGGAAAAACGGAGATTCTATCTGAACAATCAAGATATGATTTTCTGGAAACATATCTGAGGGTGTGTGGAAGAGAACTTGTGGATCCGGATCGGGGAACCTGCAATTTTCAGACGAAAACCTTTGCTTCTCTTCTGGAATTTGCCGCAACCCTACCGGAGACAGTTGTTTACGAGTATCACGAGGACAGCTTTTTTGATTCCACTTATATTGAGGATAAAGTCCTGCTCTTGCCGTTTTCTTTTCGCTATTTCCACCAGATGGGGGAACTGACTTACGGTTGTTTTGGAGAGGAGATTTCTTTTGTTGGGTATCCGAGTAGGGAAGAAAACGGAGTCTGTATCTGCGTGGATGGGCCCAGCTTTGTCTTGTCAAAGAATAGTGAGAATTTAGACGGAGCCTGGGCTTTTGTGAGGCGATTTTTGACCTATGAATACCAGTTCAATCTGGGAAGCGTGTATCCTCGTGTGTTGCCTGTACGAAATGATAATTTAGCGTATTCTGCGAAGGTAGCTTCCAAGTATAATGGCTGTTGTTGGGTCAATCATGAATTTTTTTCCTTCCCGCCGATGACACAGGAAGAAATTGAAAGGGCGATGGATTTCATAAAGGGAGTGCAGTATGTTGAATTTCGGGACGATGTGATACTAAGAATTGTTCGTGAAGAGGCAGAAGGGTTCTTTTGCGGTAAGCAAACGGTTAATGATGCTATAGATTTGATACAAAATCGAGTGCAATTGTATCTTGATGAGAAAGACTAGGGACCATCGGGGACAGATATTGAGGCCATAAACACCGTCCCCATTGGTTCGGGGGACTATGTATGAAGAGTATTCTGAGACGCTATGGATTTCATGTATTAATGTTTCTGTGTATTTATTTTATTGCTTTTTTTGTAATTGAAATAGCTCAGATGTATGAAAGGACACAACATGTTGGTTCTCAATCGGTAGATGCGTTGAGCAATACGTCGATTCAGTTTGCATTGAACCCGGAGAGCGGGTGGGACTTTAGCTTTTTGGATGATGTGAAGCATGACTATGCATTACTTCAGCGTAAGGTGGACGGTGTCCCTGTATATCGACTGTTGAGCACACACAATTTCTTTCAGGATGAAACCGGTCAGTACTATACCAACAGCGATTTTGAGAAGCTTCACAATTCATTTATCTGCGGAGAGAAAGCAGGGGATATCTTTCACATTGAGCCGTTTGTTTACAACAACAGTGCCTATGAGAATGTTGGGAAAATCAAGGGCAGCGGTACCATTGCCTTAGATTATGGAATTTATCTGGTTGGAGAAATGGAAAGTGATCTTCCGGATAACGAACTGATATTGGAGGGAAGCAATCAAAGAGGAATCGATATTGTATTTGAGAAGATTTGTGACTGGGCAGAGGAAAAGGGATACTCTGTCCGTGTTTTGGATAGGCAGGGTGCTCAGGTAAATGACATTTTCGATGTGAGTCAGCGAAGTATGAGTATATTAACGCTGACCATTCTGCTCTTGTGCAGCGGTATGGTCATCACTACGTTCTTCTGGACAAAGCAGTACGACGAGATGCGTCAGGTATTCTTTTTGCTGGGGATGAGGAACTCTGGGTGGAAGATCTGCCGGGATTTTGTTTTGATATTTGCGGCGGTTTGTCTGTGCATCAGTATCTCCTGCCGTGGGAAAAGCCTGGGTCTGATAGGCTATTCATTGGGTTTGATTTTCCTGTTTATGATGGCATGTATTCTATGGTGCCTGTGTCATTCGAGAGGAAAAGGTTTTGCGCTATGAGAACTGTCATGGAAGAAGTAATGATTGATATACGGGATAATCCTTTCCTGTCTGCTGTCCTGGGGCTCCAGCTGGCAGTTTTTACCGTTATTTGCCTGTTTTCCGCTCAATTTGAAAGAGAATTGAAAGGTTTTTCTGATGGAGCAGTCTATTCTCACCAGGACAAGGAAATATACAGATTGGTGGATAATCTGGTAGGACAATATGAAACCGATTTTTTTCAAAACAGCGATTCGATGGCAAGGCTGAAGATCATGTATTCGAAGCTGAAAAATAATCCGCAATTCGAATATTTGGAGATGTATGATAACCCCATTGTTTTGATCTCAGACCGGATTCCCGATGAAGTCTTGTATACTTACGAGGATGGCGGAGGAGATACCCACCGCGGCGAGGAGGACGGCGGTGAGATCTATAGCGAGGTCAAATGCTTTTGGATGAGCCGAAATGTGGCGGATTTGTTTCAGCTGCAGTGTGAACAGGGTGAGTTTTGGAAAGAGGAAAATAAGAATGCATCCCCGATACCGCTTGTTCTGGGCAACCGGTATAAAGACACCTTTGCAGTCGGTGACGTGATAGAAGGATTATCACCTGTCTCTCCGAGGGGAGAATTTGAAGTGACAGGAATTCTAAAAAAAGGTGCCTATCTGGTACATAAGGGACAGATACTCAGTTTGGACCGTTTCGTGCTGATTCCGATGCAGGATGGAAGTGATGTGATCTCGGCGAATGAAAGGGAACAGCGTTTTCTGTATCTGTTTAAAATCAATGGAGCCTTGTATTCCGACTTGCCGGCAAACGAACTGCAGACCCTGATTCAGCAGATTTGTGCAAGCAGCGGGGTTTACCCGGCTTCATCGGTGGAGGGAGCCACAAATCAGCAGAGCAGACTGGTCGAGATGAATATGCAGGATGCGTCACGCATTCTGAAGAAAATGGTCATATTATTGTATGTGTTTTCCGCAGTCGCTACGGTTCTCTTCATGATTATGAAAATCGATAAGAATAATCGTTATTACAGTATCCTGCTGTTGAATGGGTTTTCTCACAGACAGGTCATGGGGATTATCATGGGCTCGCTTGTGCTTCTGATGGTTTTGTCGGAAACGATGGCAATTCTTCTTTACTGGTTTGTTACGTCTTTTTTGTGGGAAGGTGCTGCCATATCATTGTTTACAATCGTCATACATGATATTGGTCTGATTGGCGGAATAGGAATGATGAGTTTTTGGAAGCTAAAAAAGCTGGATGTACAGTCATACATTGGAGGCGCGGAATGATAGAGATTCGAAGAGTGACAAAGCAATATCAGACGCAGAGCGGAAAAGTTACGGTGCTTCGAAACGTAAACTTATCGGTGCAGGAAGGCGAAATGGTCGCCATAATGGGGAGAAGCGGAAGCGGGAAAAGTACACTTCTGAATATTATTGCCGGAATCACTTCACCTACCTCCGGGCAGGTATCTGTCTGTGGCAAAATACTCGATTACACGAAATCAGGTGAGTTATGCCGCCTGCGGAGAAATCTGATCGGATATATTGTACAGAGTTATGCGCTGATCGGCAATCGGACCGCGTGGGAAAATGTGATACTTCCGGTCCGCAGCAGGGAGTATCGGGCACATGGCTATCAGAAGGTCAGGGAACTGCTGGATGAACTGGAAATGACAGATAAGGTAAGGCGTTTCCCGAACCAATTGTCCAATGGAGAAAAGCAACGGGTTGCCATAGCAAGGGCGCTGGTTGACAACAAGAAGATGATCCTTGCTGACGAGCCTACAGGTGCTATGGATCAGAAGAGTGCTGAAAATACGGTGAACCTTTTGCGCCGGCTTGCAGAAGAAAAGGGAATCACCATACTCATTGTAACCCACGACATGGAAGTGGCAAAGAAGTGCGACAGAATTGTTACTCTTTCGTATGGAGAGATTGTTTGATGTCGTCGGGCCAGTGGGCCGGTGGGGACGATGTTTTTGGTCTTCAGATGTGTCCCTTTTCGAAATTGTGTCCCCGACTAGTCCTGTGTGTCTGCAATCAGACATGCAGGGCTTGGTCGAAGGGACACGATTCCAAAGAGGGACTTTTATTATTTCCTATTGTGATTTTCCCCGGGATGTGCTACAATCATCTCAAGCAGAAAGTCTAAATTTCAATTCTTTTTTATCACTTCTGTGATTCTTTACACCACCGGTGTAATCGAAAACTTCGCTGCTTACTTTTTTTATCATTACAGGCAGGGAGGTTTTGTATATGGTGCGGCCTCCCGGAAACAGGAGGAAGCATGACAGATGCAATCAATTATGAGCAGATCGGCATCACCAATGATGTGATGTTCGGATCGGTATTTCAAAACGTGGAGGACTGCAAGGAATTATTGCAGAGAATTCTCCACCTGAAGATCGTGGAGTTAACCATCGTGGAGGGACAGAAGCAGATGAACCGCAATCTGTCCGGTAAGGGTATCCGGCTGGACATCTACGCGAGAGACGGGGAGGGCAACTCCTACGATATCGAAATGCAGCTGACCGACACCGGAGAACTGGATCTTAGGAGCCGGTACTACCACAGCGAGATGGACAGCTACCAGATCAAGAAGGGTATGAAACATCAGTACTTAAAGCAGTCCATCGTGATTTGTGTGTGTGGGTTTGATCTGTTCGGTGAGAACAGAAGCTTCTACACCTTTGAGACGATCTGCAGAGAGAATACCGGTCTGAGGCTGCAGGATAAGCGGAAGACCATCTTTGTGAATATCCACGGCGACAGAGAGGGACTGGATGAGGCAACCATTAACTTGCTGGATTATTTTAAGACCGGTACCCCGCAGGATCCCTACACGAGAGGTCTCCAGGATCGTGTAGAGGCGATCCGCAGTGATGATGAATGGAGAGAAGCAAATGAGGACAGAGGATTGATCTATAGGGGGATAGTCCGTTTCTCCTGTTATTCAGAAAACGATAAATAAGGCTTGACAAATGAGACCACAGGCTGTAGTCTATACAAAAGACTACTGCTTGTGGTCTCATGCGTTTATTTGAGGGAGGGAATCGGTATGGATATTCAATTAGGAGCAATCGAAGCGAGATATGCGGATATGATTTGGGAACAGGAGCCTGTGACGTCGTCAGAATTGGTGAAACTGACTGCCGTGGAGTTCAATTGGAAGAGGACTACTGCCCATAATGTTCTGCGGAGACTGATCGACAAGGGTCTTTTCAAGAATGAAAACGGCTTGGTGACGGCAGTCATTTCCAGAGAAGAGTTTTATTCCAGGCAGAGCAGGCAATATGTGGAGGATTCCTTTGCGGGGTCACTCCCTGCGTTTATTGCCGCATTTACACAGAATTCCAAGCTGACGCAGGAGGAAGCGGAGGAGATTCGCAGGATGATCGATGAGGCGGAGGAAAAGTGAGGATGGAAGATTTGTTCATAAAGCTCTTGAACATGAGTATTACTGCCGGTTGGCTGATTTTAGCGGTACTGTGTGTGCGCTTCTTTTTCCGGAGAATGCCGAAGTGGGTTTGCTGCCTGCTCTGGGGCATGGTTGCCCTTCGTCTGGTGATGCCGTTTTCCATCGAGAGTGCATTCAGTCTTTTGCCCGGTGTTGCCCCGGTCCGGGAGACTACGGTGGAACAAGATCATTTTTTGATGCATGTACCGTCCATAGACAGTAAGCTGCCCTTCGTGGAGCAGACCATCAACCCTATGCTTCGGGAGACCTTTTCCTATGAGGAAACGGACAGCGCGGCGCCCTGGCAGGTGATTACGGGAATTGCAGCATATGTGTGGGCGGCGGGAATCGTGCTATTGCTTCTCTTCGCTGTGGGGAGTATGGTTCGTCTTCATCTGTTGGTGCAAGAGGCCGTGCAAGATCAGGACAATGTCTATCTGTGCGATGCAGTAAAGTCTCCCTTTCTGCTGGGGGTGGTCCGCCCGAAGATCTATCTGCCCTCCGCTTTGACGGAAAAGGAGATGGAGTACATTCTTGCCCACGAGAGGGCACACCTTCGGAGACGGGACTATCTGTGGAAGCTTTTGGGATACATCCTGCTTTGTATCTATTGGTTCAATCCCCTCTGTGTACTTGCGTATCTTCTGCTCTGCAAGGATATTGAGCTTGCCTGCGATGAAAAAGTGATTCGGGAGATGAGTCTGTCGGATAAGAAGGAGTACTCCCGTGTATTGTTGTCCTGTGCCGCACAGAGACGGTACGTGTTTGTCTGCCCGGTGGCCTTTGGGGAAGTGGGAGTGAAGGATCGGGTGAAAGCGGTACTGAATTACAGGAAGACCGCGGGCTGGGTGATGGGGATCGCACTGGTTGTCTGTGCTGTTGTCATGGTTTGCTTTCTGACAAATCCCTCCAAAGAATACCGGATCAAAATTACGATTCCCGCAGGAAATTCCTACGGTTTTTGTTATTCTGATGAGGAGATCAGCCCCAAGAGAAGCACTCTGACGATTGCAAAGGGGGGAAGCCTGGGAGATGCAGAGGTGATCCTTCTTCCGGTAGAATTCGGGGAAGAAACTGCTTCCGATGACCCCATTCCCGTCACAGCAGTTGCACCTGCCAAAATAAAGGCGGAAAAAGGAGTCTGGTATAAGATCGGGGTGAACCTGCAAAATCCTGCAACCCGGGACATGGATGTCTACGTTACGGTCTCCGGTGTTGAGGTGAGGATCACATCAGGGAATCGGGATGAGAATTCCATTGTCTTGGAAAAGGAAGCACTGCAGAGTATAGAGGTGTCTCAGGAAACCGCAGACCATCAAAATGCGGAACCAAATAAGGAGCAGATGAATGAGGAACAAGGGAACCCGGAGGCGGCAGCATATTTAAAGGTATACATGATCACTGAAAATGATAGTGTGACGATTCCTCTGTCGTTAAGCCAGGAGCAGGTCTCTGCGATTCTCTCAGAGGAGCGAAAGCAGCTGGGAAACGGATATGGCTTCATTGCTTCTCTGTGGATTGACGGAGAGGAAGAATATTTTACGGAAAACAGTGTGCCTCAGACAGTGGTTGATCTGGCAGTAGAGAAGTGCGGGTATCTGTTTGCTTCTCCGGCAAGTCTTCAGTCTCCGATCAAGGAGGCACGGCTGGACTGCAATTGGCTGAAGGAACCCATCTGTCTCGGGAAAGAGAAGCTGCCCCAATTGGAGAAGATCCTGAAGGGTGCAGAGCAGATCGGTGTGGGAGACTGTGGTTATGGAGCGGTGCTGACGCTGACTTTGGAAAATGGAGAGCGTATGACTCTCTACAAGGGAACGGACGACTGTGGATCGATTGTGTTTGGCTCCTGGGGCGGTTATTCCATCAGCAGTCAGGCAGACCAGGCATTCTGGGAGATGTTCGGACTTGGAAAAACTGCAAAGGACAGAAGAGAAAACTAAATATGCCTGATCCTTCTATGGCCGCCATTGTTGACAAATGGCGGCCTTTCACATACCATGGAAGTAATATTCTTGCAATTTGGGGGTAAGCAAAATGGACAAACTGGTATATTTATCCTATCCGATATTACTTTTGATCCTGCTGTGGGGAGCAAGGTTTTATCCGAAGAAGGATCAGTGGAATGAAGGGTTTCTGTCGCTGGAGCAGACGAAGGCGCTGCAGGGGTTCATGGCGATCTGCATTCTGTTTCATCATATGGGGCAGAAGACCTGCGCGCCTTGGCACAAGAAGAGTGTGATCGTCCACGGCCTGGATCTGTTCGTGCCCATCGGATACTTTTTTGTGGGGGTATTTCTGTTCTGTTCCGGCTATGGACTGTACAAGAGCTACAAGACCAAGGAGCATTATCTGAAAGGATTTTTCCCGAGGAGAGTGATGCCTCTTGTGGTAGGGTATTACCTGACAGGCTTCATTTTCCTGGGGGTTCGATTTGCGATGAAGGAGCCCATGTCCGGCAGGCAGATCCTCTACTACATAACCGGTGTGCAGCTGTCCAATCCCAATGCCTGGTTTGCCATTGCGCTGCCGATCTTTTACACCGGCTTCTACTTTGCCTTTCGGTTCTGTAAGAGTGAGAAAACAGCGTTGTTTGTGACAGGTCTGGTGGTTTTTGTCTATACTATGATCGGTACCATAGTGGATCACAACAATTTCTGGATGCGGGGTGAGTGGTGGTACAACTGTGTGCATCTCTTCACGCTGGGGCTGCTCTTCGCCCGCTATGAAAAACCGATTGTGGACAGGGCAAAGAAGGGCTACTGGGTGAAGCTGATCCTCTGCTTTCTAGCCATCTTTGTATTCTTCCGGATTTCCGAGGTGGCTCAGAATGTGTTGTCTTATTACGGAGAGAATTTCCATGCCAACTTCAAGGTGCTTCGCAGATGGGGATGTCTCGCGACCCAGATGGCAGCGTCCTGTGCCTTTGTGTTTTTTCTCATGCTGTTGACGATGAAGCTACAGATCGGAAACAGAGTGCTGAAGTTTATGGGGACGATGACGTTGGAATTCTACCTGATCCACGGAGTGTTCATCGAATTGTTCGGTTATTCCTTCCTGGACGTGCGCCCCAGTATCGTCTACATCAAAAATGTTGCGCTGTTTATCGTAGTGGTAGTGATTTGTTCTGTGCCTTCGGCGATTCTTCTGAAGAAAGTGATGGACCTGATCCTGAAGCCTATGCAGCACCCCGCCGCCATTGACAAATAGTCTCCTTTCGCTTACCATAGAGGCAGAGTGCTTTGCGGGTATTTTCGGCAGAGCAGACAGGAGTAAGACGATGAAATTAGGGAAAAAAATAGGAATAGCCATACAGTCCTGGTTGGTCCTGTATGCGCTCTATTTTCAGTATACAACACCATTACATGCGCAGGATTACAAATCCGGACTTCATTTCCTCTTTGCCCAGATCATGGATATTCTGGGGGAATATCGTCTGGAGCAGCTGTTTGTCTACTGTCTGATCGTGGTGATGATTCTCTGGGTGAAAAAGAGCGAATATCAGTGGTTTACGCCCCGAAAGCGGCTGCCTCTTTTCTTTTCTGCCTGTCTGATGATCGGCGGGAGTATGGCGGCAGCGGGCAGCCTGGACGGAATCCTTCAGAATCCGTATGTATTGTTAAAGGCCGCCTTAGCCTTTTTTGGCTATACGATCCTCTTGTTTTATCTGTTGACGATTATGCACGGATTATACCAGAAGGCAGGAATTTCCCGGTGGAAACCAAGGAAGCGAACGGCTCTCCTGGGCGATCGGGGAATTCTTCCGGTCTGGGGACTGCTGTTAGCTGTCTGGGCACCGGTGATTCTGTTAAGCTATCCCGGCAATCTGTGTTATGACGGGTTGGGAAGTATCTCCCAAGGGTTGGGGGATCTTCCCTACACCTCCCACCATCCGTTGCTATATACCCTGTTTCTTACGGCGCTGGTGAAGCTTGGGCAGGCAGTCACGGGAGGTCTCAACGCGGGAGTATTTCTGTCGATTCTTCTGCAGGCGCTGATGCTTTCTGCGGCTCTTTCCGCCACCATCGTGCGTCTGGCGAAGAGACAGGTTTCCTATTGCCTCAGAACAGTGACCCTGCTGATCTATCTGTTCAGTCCCATGTATTCCAACATGGTATCCACGGTGTTGAAGGATATTCCCTTCATGGCGGCATTTCTCTGGTACATGCTGCTGTTGGAGGAGTGTGTGCATATCGGGTTTGATGAGCTGAAACCCAAAGATCTGGTGAAGCTTTGCCTTGTGTCCGGGTTGGTAGGCCTGCTTCGGAAAAACGGAATCTATGTGGTGGCATTGACCGGGATCATCGTTGTTTTGGTGTGGGCGAAGCGGTTACACGCAAAGAAAGCGCTTCTCACATTTTTGATCATGACGGTGCTTCCGCTGCTTCTCTGTTTCGTGGGAAATGAGATCATGGTTCGTAGTCTCAATGCGCAGAAGGGAAGTGTGGCTGAGATGCTGTCGGTTCCCTTCCAGCAGACTGCCAGATATCTGCAGCTGTATCGGAGCGAACTGTCTTCGGAAGAACGGCAGGGGATCGAGGCTGTACTGGGCGACGTGGATAAGGTGGCAATGCGGTATGATCCTGCCTCCGCCGACGCCGTCAAGGCGCTGTTTGTACAGGATGCGCAGCCGTCAGAGCTGTTTGGCTATATGAAGGTGTGGCTGACCGGATTCTTCAGACACCCAAAGGTCTATGTGGAGGCCTTTCTGATCCATGTATACGGGTGGTTTGATCCTGCAGTGGTGAATTCCATCCGCTATGAGGCAGTCAGTGAGCTGTTCCCGAGAAACGGACTGTTCCCGAATGCCAACAAGGCGCTGGTCTTCTGGTACAGAGGATTGAGTCACATTCCGTTTATCGAGATTTTGGAGAACGTGGGTGCCTATACCTGGTGCCTCTTCCTGTTGGCCGGATTTGCCCGCAAGAGAAAGGACAGAAGAGGAATTCTACTGGTGCCGCTCTTTATCAGTCTGTTGATCTGCATGGCATCCCCCTGCTTTTATCTGCATCCCCGCTATGCATATCCCATTATGTTTACGATTCCCTTCCTGTTCGGCACCCTTGGAACCAAGGCGGCTGAGAGGCCGGAAGAGAGTATGGAGGAGAGGGTATGAGTCAGAAGTCCGGTTTCGAAAAAAAGGATACGTTGGTGGTAAAGGGACTGGCGATACTGCTTCTGTTGTTTTACCATCTGTTTGAGAATGCTGCCATGCTGGAGCAGCTGAATGTGGTGTATGCCCCTATCCCGCAGGATATCTTTCTGATGCTCAGCGGTTACGGTAATATCTGTGTGGCAATTTTTGTCTTCCTGACAGCGTATGGCATTACGAAGGGGCTTCCGGCAGCAGTGGAAAAGACCTATTTTTCAGACGCGATGCAGCAGGCCTTCCGGCGATTCTGCAGACTGGTGGGTAATTTTGTGATCATGTATCTGAGTGTCAACCTGGTCTGGCACTCCTGGTTCGATTATCAGAAGCTCTATGGAAAGGGAATGCAGGGTGGGATCCTTGCCCTCATCGATCTGTTTGGGTTTGCCCAGTTCCTGGGAACGCCTACGCTGAATATGACCTGGTGGTACATGGAACTGGCCATTCTGTTCATCTTCCTGGTGCCGCTGCTCTATCCGGTAGTGAAAAAGACCGGGGCTTACAGTCTGATGTTGGGCTTTCTCCTGCCGATGGCGGTGACCATGAATTCCGACGTGCAGAGGTATTTTCTGGTGGCACTGTTGGGTGTGGCTGCTGCGGAAGAAAAGTGGCTGGAAAAACTGTTTGCATGGAAAGCACATCCGGCGGTGAAAGCGATTGTGGGTGTCTTACTGATCGCAATCAGTATTCCGCTTCGTCAGAACTATATGGTGCACACGTATTTTCTATGGATCCTGGACGGTCCCATCGCACTGCTCCTATGCTGGTTCGGCGGGGAGGTACTCTCCCGCATCCCGGGGGTATCTCATCTGTTGGCGTTCTTTGGACACTATTCGATGAATATCTTCTTCGTGCATACCTTCTTCTATCTTGCCATTCACAGAGACTGGTTCTATTCCTTCCGCTATGCGGCACTCATCTGGCTGATGCTGGCGGTGGTGAGTCTGGGGTATTCCGTGGCGCTGGAGCTGGTGAAGAAGGGCGGCCTGATACTCCGGAGGAAATGTACGCCGAAGAGGAAATAATCACTGCAAATGAAAAAACAGGAGTCCTTGTCCGTTGAGACAGGGAGTCCTGTTTTTTTGCATCGATTCAGCACCATGCTAAGCTGCAACAGATCGAACGTATCTGGTCAGATGAGTGCAGACAGATGGCGAAGCAGTACTGACTAAGAAAGGGAATACTTCTCTGCCGCAGCCAGCACAGCGTAATATGCTTCCTTGGGCTCACAATTGCCATGGAACAGTAACGGGAAGCTTTTCTCCTGACGGAAGAAGGTGAGCCAGCTTCCCTCATCCAGAAGATTCCAGAAGGTGACGCATTCGATGTTCGCTTTGCCGGATTTCTTTGCCTCGATCAGGATGGTAAAGAGCGCTGCGTAGCGATCGGCCAGTGCCTTCATCGATGCCTCGGAGGGATCCGGATTGTGCATATCCAGCTCTGTGAGATGAATGTGCAGACCGGTCTCGCCGTATAATTCCAATGCGGTGCGATACACCTCAAAGTCGGGGTGATCCATCAGCAGATGGAACTGCAGTCCCATACCGTCCACCAGGCCTTCCGCCATCAGAGGCTTCAGCACATTTTTGAGAATAAAGTCCCGCTTCCACTCCTGAGAGGTCTCATAGTCATTATAAAACAACTGCACGCCGGGAGCAGCGTACTTTCTTGCGAAGCGGAAGGCATACAGGAAGAAATCGGTACCGACGGTTTCTGTCCAAAGGGATTTTCGGAAATCCCCCTCGTCCACGATCTCATTGACCACATCCCAGGCGTAGAAAAGGCCGGGGTATTCGGTCTGCGTAAAATCCAAAACGGAGCGTATATAGTTTTCCAGGCGTGCCAGCATGGTCTCTCGGGATGCCAGGGGTGCCTCCATATCGTAATTCGCATGGAAAAACCAGGGGGGCGTCTGGTTATGCCAGACCAGAGTATGACCACGCATGGGGATGTTGTTGTCCCGGGCAAAATCCAGGTAAGGTCGGATATGATCGAAACACACGGCAGGAGCCAGATCATAGAGCTGAGGATCTTCCTGATTTTTCCGCCGATCCAGACAATACATTGGTTTCATATCATTCTCACAGGTCATACTGTTAAACTGTTCTTTTACCAGTGCCAGATGAGAAGGGGTATCCACGTCCCATTTGGAGATGGCCACACCCATTTTAAAAAATGGTTCAAACGCTGTCTTTAATGTCATAG
>JAHBAA010000144.1 GCA_018385425.1 Acetatifactor sp. | reverse complement strand
AGATTCCCAAGGATGACAACATCGGTACGGTGACTATCACCAGAGAATACATTGAGGGAACCGGAGGACCCATCATCGGAATGCGGGGATAAATCGGTCCGAGATTCGCCCCTGATGACACATCCTGCACGGAAACATTGCACCGCTTGAGGCCGGATTCGCCCGTGGGATGGCATGCCCTGCAAAGAAAACATTGCACCGCTTGAGGCTGGATTCGCCCGTGGGATGACATGCCCTGCACGGAAACATTGCACCGCTTGAGGCTGGATTCGCCCATGGGTGGCATGCCCTGCACGGAAACATTGCACCGCTTGAGGCTGGATTCGCCCATGGGTGGCATGCCCTGCAAAGAAAACATTGCGAGGCTTTCGTCGTGAGGTTTGCACTGCCAGCCTCCACCGAGGGCACTGTTTGAGACCACGAAGTGGTCGAGTTTGCCCGAATGGAGGCGAAACAGGCGTGCGAACCGAACAGAAAACGCAGCAGTTTTTTTGCAGGGCCTGCCACCCCCCGGGCGAATCCGCCCAAGTGTGACAGGTGTGCAGGGCATGCCACACCCCGGTCGAATCCGCCCAAGTGTGACAGGGTGTGCAGGGCCTGCCACCCATGGGCGAATCCGACCTGAAGTAGAGCAGGGCTATATCGAATATATAGGAAGCGGTTTTCATGGTGAAAATCCATGGAAACCGCTTTTGTTTTGGAAGAATCTATTGACAATCTTGAAAAGTGTGGTAATATAAACGTATGAACAATCGCTCATATGTAAAAATGAAAGGAGCAATTTATGAAGAAGACATATAAGATCGAGGTGGATTGTGCAAACTGTGCATTAAAGATGGAGGAGGCTGCGAAAAAGACAGAAGGTGTAGCGGATGCCGTTGTCAGCTTTATGACGCAGAAGATGAAGGTAGAGTTTACGGAGGGCGCAGATGAGAAACAGGTGATGGCGGCTGTCCTGAAAGCCTGCAAGAAAGTTGAAGATGACTGCGAGATCTTCTTTTCGTAACGGGGGAGAATGATGACGAAGAAACAAAAAAAGGTGCTGTATCGCATCATAATTTCTGCGGTACTGCTTGTTATACTGCATTTTGTGCCGGTGGAGGGATATGCGAGATTTTTGCTCTATCTGATCCCCTATGCAGTCATCGGCTATGATATATTGAGAAAGGCTGTACTGGGTGTTCTCCACGGTGAGGTATTTGATGAGAACTTTCTGATGGCGGTTGCCACAGTCGGAGCCATGGCACTTGGGGTCTATCAGGTAACCAAGGGAGAACCCGGCGAGTTTGCGGAAGGCGTGGCGGTGATGCTGTTCTATCAGGTGGGAGAGCTGTTCCAATCTGTGGCTGTGGGCAAGAGCCGCAGGAATATTTCCGCCCTGATGGATATTCGTCCGGATTATGCCAATGTGCAGGATGAGGACGGAAACTGGGTCCGGACGGATCCAGAGGATGTGGAGATCGGTACGATCATTCTGGTGCAGCCCGGAGAGAAGATTCCTATCGACGGAGTAGTGGCTGAAGGCAATTCCAGCCTGAATACAGCTGCGCTGACCGGAGAAAGTAAACCTCGAACGGTGCACGAGGGCGATACGGTCATCAGCGGCTGCGTGAACCTGAATGGAGTGCTGAAGATTCAGACTTCCAGGGAGTTCGGCGAGTCTACCGTTGCAAAGATTTTGGAGCTGGTGGAGAATTCCGGCATGAAGAAAGCGCAGACAGAGAAGTTTATCACAAAGTTTGCGAAATATTATACTCCTGCGGTTTGCTGCAGCGCATTGGCGCTGGCTGTTTTGCCGCCGATCATCAACGGGCTGATGGGAAATGCCTGCAATTGGGAGAGTTGGCTCATTCGTGCCCTGACCTTTCTTGTAATCAGCTGCCCTTGTGCCCTTGTGATCTCAATTCCCCTCAGTTTCTTTGGCGGAATCGGCGGAGCCGGTGCTGCCGGTATTTTGGTGAAGGGCTCCAATTACCTGGAAGCACTGGCCAGAGCGGAGATCGTTGTGTTTGACAAGACCGGTACGTTGACGGAGGGCGTTTTCAAGGTGACCCAGTGTCAGGTCTCATCGGAGACAGACCTGACGGAATCTGAAGTGCTGCGGCTGGCAGCCTATGCGGAGAGTTTTTCCACCCACCCCATCAGCAAGAGCCTGAGGGAGGCTTACGGTGGGGAAATCAACCGGTCTCTTGTGTCTGATGTGGAGGAGATCGGCGGACACGGTGTGCTTGCTTCCGTGGAAGGGAAGAAGATAGCTGCAGGAAACGGCAAACTGATGCAGCGTCTCCATATTCCGTTCCGGGAGACGGACAGCGTGGGAACGGTTGTATACGTTGCAGTGGACGGTACCTATGCCGGGTATCTGCTGATATCCGATGTTGTGAAGGAACAGTCTCAGGCAGCCATCGCATCTCTGAAGAAGGCTGGTGTGAAGAAGACAGTGATGCTCACCGGTGACAGCAGAAGGGTTGCAGAGACGATAGCAGATCAGCTGGGTATCGATGCAGTGAAGAGTGAGTTGCTTCCCGGAGAGAAGGTGTCTGCCGTGGAAGAATTGCTTGAGAACAAGAGTAAGAAGGGACAGTTGGTGTTTGTGGGAGACGGCATCAATGATGCACCGGTTCTGACCAGAGCGGATATCGGCGTGGCAATGGGAGCCCTTGGCTCCGATGCGGCAATCGAGGCTGCGGATATCGTGCTGATGGATGATGATCCGATGAAGCTGGTCCGTGCGATCCGGATTTCCCGCAAGACACTGCGCATCGTATATGAGAACATTGTGTTTGCACTGGGCATCAAGGCGATCTGCCTGATTTTGGGAGCATTGGGATTTGCCGGTATGTGGCTTGCGATCTTTGCGGATGTAGGCGTGATGGTGCTGGCAGTGCTGAACGCAGTGAGATGTCTGCAGGTGAAGAAGTAAATTCTGCTGTAACATGACAGCGCAGGTGCGCATATTTTATATAGTAGAAGAGAGGAGACCTGAATGAAACAGTATTTGATCATATGGATTCCCTTCCTTGGGACCACGCTGGGATCAGCAATGGTGTTCTTTATGCGGAAAGAAATGAATCAGAAGCTGGAGAAGCTGCTCTTAGGGTTTGCTTCCGGTGTGATGATAGCAGCCGCTGTCTGGTCGTTGCTGATTCCGGCCATTGAGATGTCCGAGGAACAGGGAGGAATTGAATGGCTCCCTGCCGCAGTCGGATTTCTGCTTGGCATGGGGTTTCTTCTGCTGCTGGACAGTTTGGTGCCCCATCTGCATATGGACAGCGAGAAGCCGGAGGGCATGAAATCCTCTCTGAAGAAGACGACCATGCTTGTCTTTGCCGTGACCCTGCACAATCTGCCGGAGGGAATGGCAGTGGGCGTGACTGTGGCGGCCGCAATGC
The DNA here is from genome assembly GCA_018385425.1 of Acetatifactor sp. Taxonomy (GTDB): domain Bacteria; phylum Bacillota; class Clostridia; order Lachnospirales; family Lachnospiraceae; genus Acetatifactor. The sequence goes on along the minus strand of JAHBAA010000144.1, from coordinate 14,179 downwards.
TGAGCGATGATGTGACAGCAGCCATTGCCGGGGCGTTCGTGTTGGCCGTCGGGATCGCCATCCAGAATTTCCCGGAGGGAGCGATCATTTCGATGCCTCTTCGCAGTGCCGGAGCAAGCAGGGGCAAAGCCTTCTGGTACGGATTTTTATCCGGAATCGTAGAGCCGGTGGGAGCTTTTTTCACCATTCTGCTGGCATCCGGGGTAGTGCCGATCCTGCCTTACCTGCTGGCGTTTGCGGCGGGAGCCATGATCTATGTGGTAGTGGAGGAACTGATTCCGGAGGCACAGGGCGGAGAGCATACGAATGCGGGCACTATCGGTGCCGCCCTGGGGTTTGTGCTGATGATGGTTCTGGATGTTGCCCTTGGATGAGAAATGGGACCAAAGAAGACAGAGTGACGATTTCATACAGAAGAGAGGACATAATAGATGAGACTGGTGATCGTACGACACGGTGATCCGGATTACTCCATCGATTCCCTGACAGAGAAGGGGTGGAGGGAGGCAAGGATTTTATCAGAGCGAATCACAAAGTTGGATGTGAAGGAATTTTATGTGTCTCCGCTGGGAAGAGCGAGAGATACTGCCGCACCTACACTGGAGAAGCTAGGGCGTAGTGCTGTTGTCTGCGACTGGCTGCAGGAGTTTCCTCCCCGCATCCTGCGTCCGGACCGGGAAGACGTAAGAAACATTACCTGGGACTGGCTGCCTCAGGATTGGACGGCGGATCCAAGATACTTCGACAGGCATGCATGGTGTGAGACGGAGATCATGAGAGAAGCAAAGGTGGATGAGACCTACCGATATGTCATCGAATCGTTTGATGCACTGCTGGCGGAGCACGGCTATGTGCGGGATGGGGAATATTATCGCGTGGAAAATGCCAACCGGGATACGCTTGTGTTTTTTTGCCACTTTGGATTGGAGTGCGTACTCCTGTCCCATCTGATGAATGTCTCGCCCATGATTTTGTGGCATAATGCCTGCGCTGCGCCTACCTCCGTGACAACCATCTATACAGAGGAGCGAAGACAGGGGATCGCTTCCTTCCGGGTGAACAGCTTTGGCGATATTTCACATCTCTATGCGGCAGGAGAAGAGCCTGCCTTTGCCGCCAGATTCTGCGAGACCTTTGACAGTGATGAACGACATGATTAAACTATTCCGGGAAGTGCCGTCTTTTTATGATGTCGCTCCCCGATCCGAACAAAAGAAATGATTGGACAGTCGATGGGGACTGTCCTTTTTCTTTTCACTCAAAATGAGAGAGGTGATTGACAAAACACATCGGACGTGCTATTTTATGTTTACAGACGACATGTCGAGACTCGACATATCGAGTATAAACATGTCGATACAATACATAGATGGGAGGAGAGTATGGAAGAAGGTTTACAGAAGAAATACATTCCAATGACGGAAACCACATATTATACATTGCTCTCTGTGACCGTGCCAAGACATGGATATGCGATCATGCAGTATGTCAGCGAATTGACGAAGGGACGAATTATTCTGGGAACAGGGACCCTGTACACCATGGTGGGACGGCTGGTGGCGGATGGAGTGATTGCCACGGTGCCCAACGAAGAGGGAAAGAAGACTTACCTGATTACCGATGCAGGTCTGGAACTTCTTGAATATGAGACCGGGAGACTGAAAAACCAGCTGACAGACGGCGAAAGCGTACTGGGATTGGGAGGAGCAAGCCATGAGTAAAGAACGCATGAAGAAATTGAAATGGATGGAAAGCTATCAGCAGGAACGCCTGTGGCTGGAGGAGATGGCACGGAAGGGGTGGTTTCTGGAGAATATTACTTTTGGGTGCATTTTTACCTTTGTAAAAGGGGAACCAAAGCATATGCTGTATGATATCGATCGCTTCAGCATCCCGAAGAATCCCACACTGGAGGAGATCCGCCATAAAGAAATGTTTTTTGAGATCGCCCGAGAACTTGGATGGCAGGAGGTCACCCACGGGGAAGACATGACCTACTTCTTTGCCAAGGAGTATGAAGAGGATGGAATCAACGAACTCCACAATGATCCGGAATCCAGAAGATTTATGGCTGCGAAGTATCGAAAATATTACTCCGCATTGGCAAAGCAGCAAGTGTTCTGGGCTGCGGTAATCGTACTCACCTGCATTTTCGAAAAAGTGATACAGCTGATTATTGGACGGGATATGGGGCTGGGGTGGTATGACTGGTTTACACTGATCTACGCAGCGGTATGTAACTTCTTTTCGATCTATCTATGGAGATTGTCCGAACGGATGGAGAAGGAACTGTCCATGAGCCGAAGCGAGTGGGAGAAAAGCGTGGATCCACACACCCACAGAACGGTCCGCAAGCTGATCTGGACCATCAGAGGTCTGAACAGATTTCTGCGAAAGCAGCAGGCCGAGGGCTATGTGCTCACCGCCGTGACGGCTACCAGATATTTCTTCGAGAAATGCCCGGGTGGGAACCAGATTTATACCATGGACAGCAAGAGTCTGGTGAACGAGAGGAGAGAATCTGCACAAAAGAATCGATTTAACGATGAAAAGGATCTGATCGGCATCAATAATGACTGGGAGATCGCCAGTGTCAAGGAAGCGCAGGAGAAAGGCTGGACCTTTGTCTGTGCCCTGGAGAACAGAGCAATCATCTACCGCGGTGATGCGCAGACGGTTCAACCGTTGAACGATCCGAAGCATGACAACAGCCTCAGATGGATCTCCCTGATCGGAGAGTTCGGTTTCTATCTGCTGTGCTGCGGATTGATCGGAGGAATCATAGGATTCATTACCTCCTATTTTTTCAGATAAAAGATTAGAACAGAAGCGCCGGAAAGGTTTGGCGCAGAAAGAGAGGTTGCAGTATATGAAACTGGAAGTGAAGAATATTCACAAAAATTTTGGTGAGAAGGAAGTCCTTCACGGTGTTACTTTCAGCGTTGAGAGCGGCAAGGCATTAGGACTTCTGGGAAGAAACGGTGCGGGGAAGACTACCACCATCCGTATTCTGATGGACGTGTTCCATGCCAACAAGGGGGAGGTACTGATGGACGGAAAGCCCTTCGTCCCCTCGAAATACCAGATCGGGTATCTTCCCGAGGAGAGAGGACTTTACCCGAAGAGAACGGTCATCGATCAGATGATCTACCTTGCGAGACTCCGCGGTATCAAGGCAAAGCAGGCCAGAGAAAACGCGAGAAAATGGCTGAAGCGTCTGGAGATCCCTGAGTACGAAAACCGCAAGCTGGAGACCTTGTCCAAAGGTAACCAACAGAAGGTACAGCTGGCGGCGACTCTGGTGGCGGATCCGGATATCGTGATCCTGGATGAACCCTTCAGCGGATTGGACCCTGTCAACTCCCAGATCCTGAAGGAGGTGGTCAATGAGCTGATTGCCGACGGAAAGCTGGTGATCTTCTCCAGCCATCAGATGAGCTACGTGGAAGAATTCTGTGAGAATATTGTGATCATCCATCAGGGTACTGTTGCTCTGGAAGGGAATCTGAGGGACATCAAACACGAGTATGGTCAGAACCGTCTGATCCTCTCCGCCATCGGTTTGACAGCGAATGAACTGGCTGAGAAGCTTCAGAAGGAGTTTGCGGATCTCGTTCAGATCGATAAGATTCAAAAGGACAGCGTTGTGCTGGAGCTTTTGAGCGGACACACCCGCAAGGAGCTTCTGAACGCTCTGGCAGCATCTGCCCTGGAGGTAGAACTGTTTGGAAGCTACACACCCTCTCTCAATGATATTTTTGTGGCGAGAGTGGGAGAAGAAGGAGAGGTGACCGATCATGAGTAAGTTTTGGATCGTATTGAAATATGAGTTGAAGGAATACCTGACCAATAAAGGATTCGTGGCATTGACACTGGTGTTTGCCATTATCGGACTGCTGGGACCCTTTGCACCGAGAGTGTTCGATCTGTCTGATTTTACCGGCGTGCAGGTAGTGGAGAAGAGCGAAGAGAGCTCTGAAAAAAAGGAGGACAAGGATGTATATCTCTACATAGATTCCATCGGAGTGATCTCAGAGGAATTGCTGAACAGCCTGATGCCCGAGGACGAGTGGAAGCCTGCAGCAAGTATGGAGGAGATGAAGACAGCACTGGAGGAGCGCGAGGCAGAAGCGGGATTTGTGGTTGTCAGCCCTACCGAGTATGAGCACTACATGTACAACAAGGGGATGATGGATCATGTGGCAACGGTATTCGAGCAGGCGATGAAGATCTCCTATCGTGCGAACTACTGTGCACAGCATGGACTGGATCTGGAAGAAGTGACAGAAATGTTTGATGTGCCTCTGACCTCTCGCGAAGAGATCCTGAACAAGGATACCAGCTCCAACTACTGGTACTGCTACTTCCTGGTCATCATCGTCTTCATGCTGGTTGTGTTCTATGGCCAGATGATCGCTGTAGCGGTGACCAATGAGAAGAGCAATCGTGCCATTGAGGTTCTGGTTACGACTACCACGCCCAACAGCCTGCTGTTCGGCAAGGTGATCTCCGGTGCAATTGCCGGTCTGGTGCAGGCCGGAGCCATCCTGGGTGCGGTGCTGATCTCCTACCGCATCAACTCGGAAGTCTGGGGCGGTGCGTTAGATATGTTCCTTAAGATTCCGGGAGATGTGCTTTTGACCTTTGTGTTCTTTGGTATGGGCGGTTATCTGTTCTTTGCGTTCCTCTTCGGAGCAATGGGTGCCCTTGTCTCCAAGACGGAGGACGTCAGCAAGAGCATCGGCGGACTGATGATGGTGATCATGGTCGTCTATATCTTCTCTCTGGCACAGTTGACCAATGTAGAGGGGCCGATCATCAAAGTATTGTCCTTCCTGCCCTTCAGCTCCTACAGCACCATGTTTGCCCGCATCGCCATGGGTACCGTGGCAGCTTGGGAGATCGCACTCTCTGTCATCATTTTGATTGCATCCATCTTCGGAGCAGGACTTCTGGGGGCGAAGATCTACCGCATGGGAACATTGCGATACGGGAATCCCATCAGTCTCTCTACAGCCCTGAAGGATCTGAAAAAGAGCGAATAGACTTGCCTGTTGATTTCCATTAGATAAAACAGAAGGAATAAACCTCCTGACGCACGGCGTATAATATACCAGTGCGGCGGGAGGTTTTTCTTATGGATTGCAGGGAGCGGATCCTATCCAACGACTATTATGACATTATTACCGACTTTGATGTAAGCCCGGTGCGGGCAGGAGAGTTTGATCAGTGTTCCGTGGCGGTAGAGAATCTCTACTCCATTGTATACTTTAACCGAAGTCAGTTGGCCAATCAGGCGGCCTACTTCTTTGAGCATCGAAACCTGCCGAAACTCTATGGCCTGATGCAGGAAAACGTCCGTCCGCCGGGAGAACAACCATTTGACCCTACCCCGCTGATCGCCGGCGGGATCCTGCAGATGCAGGAGGAACCGTTGAAGCTGGTGGGAAGAGGCTGTGTCATAGTGTTTATCGACACCGGAATTGATTATCGGAACCCGGCTTTTCGAAAGGAAGATGGTACTACACGTCTTCTTGCCATCTGGGACCAGACCATACAGGAAGGAACTCCGCCGGAAGGATTTCTCTATGGAACCGAATATTCTCGGGAAGAGATCAATGCTGCACTGCAAGCCGCAGACCCCTTCGAACTTGTCCCCAGCCGGGACACGAACGGCCACGGAACCAATCTGGCCGCGGTGGCGGCGGGGTCTCTGCTGCAAGGGGAAGGTTCTTTTGTGGGAGCAGCGCCGGAGGCGGATATCGTCGTGGTGAAGCTCAAGGAATGCAAGCCCTATCTGAGGGACTTCTATCTGGTGCCCAACGACGTGCCGGCCTTCGAGGAGACGGACCTGATGCTGGCGGTACAGTATGGAACAGGCTTTGTCGAACTGTTTCAGAGACCCGTGGTGTTCTGCATTGGCGTGGGGACCAACTATGGGGATCACGCCGGCAATTCTGCACTGTCCGGCTATCTGTCTGCAGTGGCATCCAGGAGAAGCCATGCAGTGGTGGTCTGCGGCGGCAACGAGGGAAATTCCGCCACGCATTACCGGGGAAATCTTAGAGATGCAGGCGCAGCTGTGGGCAATCAGATCCCGGTGGAAGTGCGGGTAGGAGAGAATGCGGATGGATTTCTCCTGCAGCTGTGGGGGAATGTGCCGGACGTGTTTACCTTGGGGGTTCGAACCCCGGGCGGGGAGACGATCCCTCCCATTCGGCTTGGGCTGGAACAGGCACTAAATTACCGGTTCATCTACGAGAAGACCCGCATTACCATCGCTGCCTCGTTGGTGGAGCCTGCCTCCGGCGAGGAACTGATCACCCTTCGGATTCAGGATCCCACGCCCGGAATATGGACATTTCTGGTGGAGGCGGTAGGAGAGACCCATAACGGAGAGTTTCATATGTGGCTGCCCCTGCGGCAGTTTATGAATGCAGAGAACTTTTTTCTGGAACCGTCCCCTTATATTACGCTGACAGAGCCTGCTTATGCCGGGGAGGCGATCACGGTTTCCGCCTATAACAGCGATAACAACAGTTTTTATATCAACTCCGGAAGAGGCTTTTCCAGGCTGGGCGAAGTCAAGCCTGATCTGGCAGCTCCCGGTGTGGAGATCTCTTTGCTTCGCGGCACCGGAACCGGATCCGGTCTGGCAGCAGCCCTGACCGCAGGAGCGGTAGCACAGTTTATGCAGTGGGCTGTTGTTGAGGGCAACAATGTGGTGGTGGGGAGCCGGGAGATCAAGAACTTTTTTATACGCGGCGCAGTCAGAAGCTTTGATCTGGTCTATCCAAACCGAGAATGGGGCTATGGAAGACTGGATCTGGAAGGGGCATTTAACGCCATGCGGAATCTGTGACATTATGTACTTGCTCTCCTTCATATACATGTGGAAAAAGAAGAGAAGAATCGAAGCATGAAAACGATTTATGTAAAGAGAACGCTACAGCTATCTGCAAAGAAGGCAGCCCGCCTGGCAGTGGGAATGACAGCACCGGCCATTTTTGTCCTGTCGCTGATGCTTCTTTGGCAGGTTGTGACCGGCGGAGAACCGCAGGAGGGCCCTGGGGAGAGCGTGGAGGTGACCGGAAGTCTTCAGACAGAACTCCTGCCCAAGACGGAAAACTGGGGGCTTGGATTTGGAAAGGCAGGGTCGAAGCCAACCGGAAATGCCTCCATTGACGAGATGAAGAAGTATGACGCCTACTATATGGCGGAAGGCGAGGAGAAGGTGCTGTATCTGACCTTTGATTGTGGGTATGAAAACGGCAACACCGGTGCGATTCTGGATGCGCTGAAGAAGCACAATGCTCCTGCTGCCTTTTTCGTGGTGGGGCATTTCCTGGAGACGGCCCCGGAACTGGTGAAACGCATGGTGGAGGAGGGACACACAGTGGGAAACCATACCTACCATCACCCCGATATGTCGAAGCTCTCGGATGAGGCCTCTTTTCGGAAGGAAGTGGAGGGAGTGTCAGAAAAATATAAAGAGATCACCGGCACCGATATGGCCATGTACTACCGGCCGCCCCAGGGAAAGTACAGCACGGAGAATCTGCAGATGGCAAAGGATCTGGGCTTTTCCACCTTCTTCTGGAGTCTGGCCTATGTGGATTGGAATGTCGACAAACAGCCCAGCCGCGAGGATGCGATGAAGAAGCTGACCTCTCGTGTCCATCCGGGAGCCATCGTGTTGTTACATAACACTTCGAAGACAAATGGAGAGATCCTGGATGAACTGCTGACAAAGTGGGAGGAGATGGGGTATACCTTCCGAGACTTATCTGACTTTACGAAAGAACAGCCGGAAGAGTGATCTTCCGGCCGGAGGTTTCTGTATTAATTGGACTGTGCGGAGCGTGCGGTGATGATCCAGGGTGCGGGCTCCTGCTTGAAGGTATTGCGGCTGCCAAGCTTTGCCACTGACACCTGAATGGTATCGATATCGGTGAAGCCGAAGGAACGAAGTGTATCCTGCATCGTGGCAGCAACCCGGAAATCTAAGGTGTAGATGACCACATTGATGTTCGGATTGATGCTTGTCAGGTAAGCCAGCTCCTGGTTGGTGCTGGCGGAGGCTACCAGGAATACAAGAGAGGGAACCGGGCAATCCTTCATGCTTTCAGCATCCACGTGATCGATGATCTTCACATTGTGGAGATCGAAGTGTGCCACGTTGTCTTCCAGAGTCTCCCGGTCTGCCTGACTGTACTCCACTGCGATGACAGAGCCCTCGGGAGCCATCAGAGCAGCCTCGATGGCAATGCTCTCGCCGCCGATGACACACAGGTCATCTTGGGGATCTACTGCCATCTTGTTTAAGATGATGGCACGGATCTCACTGCCTACGTAGTGGATAGAGCCTCGCTGAAAGCTCTCATTGCTCAGACCGATCTTCGCGGTGTTGCGGGCATTGGGATTGATGATCAGCATACCGGCGGAAGCGTTGATGCCGCGGTCGATCATATCCTTTACCTGCTGGTGCAGAATTTCGCCGGACGGATCAGAGCCCTCATTGTACCACACTTCACACTCGCCAAGACCTGCATTCCAGAGACGATAGAAGATATCCTTGATGCCGGCGTTGGTAAATACAAGCGTAGTCTTGTGCGCTTCCACAGTGGGAATCACATTCTTGTTCTTCTTTGTGATGTCGATCATCTTCACATGCTCCAGATCAAGCGTAGTATTCTTGGCATAATACTGCAGCCAGGACAAGATGACCTCGTTGGTAAAAATCTGCTGTTCCATGTAACATCCCCCTTATGTTTACAGGCTTCGGACAAAAAAGTGTACTGCCGGGAAGCCCCTTCTTTTCTACGGATTTATTATACCATTTTGGAGCCGATTTGTAAAAAAGTTTCTGCAAGAAAAGCAGTAACGACAGCACATTGAAAAATATGCGCAAATAAGTCTTTGACAATACGGTAACTTGTCTTTATAATAAAGCGGTAGTGAAAAGTTTGCCCGATGCGGCGGATGGGAGCACATATGGAAAAAGAATTGGTTGTTGTAATCGACTTTGGCGGACAGTACAACCAGCTGGTTGCAAGACGCGTCAGAGAGTGCAATGTGTATTGTGAAATTTATTCCTACAAGACGGATTTACAGAAGATCAAGGCTATGAATCCCAAGGGAATCATCCTCACCGGCGGTCCGAACAGCTGCTATGAGGAGGGAGCACCAACCTGCAGCAGAGAACTGTTTGAGATGGGAATCCCTGTGTTGGGACTCTGCTATGGGGCCCAGCTGATGATGCTTGTGCTGGGCGGCAATGTAGAGAAGGCACCGGTGCGGGAATACGGCAAGACAGAGGTGTTTGTGGAGAACAGTTCCCCGCTCTTTGGCAATGTCGCACCGACTACCACCTGCTGGATGAGCCATTTTGACTATATTTCAAAGATCGCACCCGGATTTGAGATCGTTGCACATACTGCGGACTGCCCGGTAGCGGCAGCACAGTGCAGAGAGAAAAACCTCTATGCGATCCAGTTCCACCCCGAAGTATTGCATACCGTGGAAGGAAGCAAGATGCTGTACAACTTCGTCCGCGGTGTCTGCGGCTGCTCCGGCACCTGGCGCATGGACTCTTTCGTAGAGAATACGGTAAAGGAGATCCGAGAGAAGGTTGGGGACGGCAAGGTACTGCTTGCACTTTCCGGCGGAGTAGATTCCTCCGTGGCAGCCGGACTTCTCGCCAAGGCAATCGGAAAACAGCTGACCTGCGTATTCGTTGACCACGGCCTTCTTCGCAAAAACGAAGGAGATGAGGTGGAGGCAGTCTTTGGCCCTAAGGGCGATTTCGATTTGAATTTTGTTCGTGTCAATGCACAGGACAGATATTATGTGAAGTTAGCAGGAGAGACTGACCCTGAGAGAAAGCGCAAGATCATCGGAGAAGAATTCATCCGCGTGTTTGAAGAAGAAGCAAAGAAAATCGGCGCCGTGGATTTCCTGGCACAGGGGACCATCTACCCCGATGTGGTGGAATCCGGCCTGGGCGGCGAATCTGCCGTGATCAAGTCTCACCACAATGTGGGAGGACTTCCCGACTGCGTGGATTTCAAGGAGATCATCGAACCCCTTCGCAATCTCTTCAAGGATGAAGTTCGTCAGGCTGGTCTGGAACTTGGCATCCCGGCCCACCTGGTATTCCGCCAGCCCTTCCCGGGCCCCGGACTGGGCGTCCGTATCGTCGGTGATGTCACCGCCGAGAAGGTGAAGATCGTTCAGGATGCAGATGCCATCTACCGTGAAGAAGTAGATAAGGCGGCAGCGGCCTACAAGGCAGAGACCGGCAAGGATGCGCCCTGGCTTCCTAACCAGTACTTTGCAGCCCTCACCAACATGAGATCTGTCGGTGTCATGGGAGATGAGCGTACCTACGATTACGCCGTAGCCCTCCGCGCAGTCCAGACATTGGACTTCATGACCGCCGAGAGCGCGAACATTCCCTTTGAAGTACTGCAGACCGTGATGAGCCGAATCATCAATGAAGTGAGAGGGGTCAACAGAGTATTCTATGATCTGACCAGTAAGCCCCCCGGAACGATAGAGTTCGAGTAGTTCATATTGTATATATAGTATTTTTATGGTGGGTAGTCCATAGGATTCCCCACCTTTTTTTATTCCTTTTATTTTGAGATTTAGCAAAATGATAAAAGCAACCACTATTATTGATGAATAATTTAGCCCATATGGGCAACAATTTTCAATATATGCTTGATACTTTGTGTTTTAGAAAGTATAATGATTGAAGATGATAGCCCATATGGGCTGAAATTTTTAATGGAGGATGTGAATATATGGAGATAAAGCGAGACAGTTACTTACAACAACTAATATCATATCGATTTGATGGGCTTGTAAAGGTAATCACCGGTATAAGAAGATGTGGCAAATCCTATTTGCTAAGGAATATATACAAAGAATATCTTCTGCAGGACGGAGTTAAGGAAGAGCAGATTATTGTGATTGAGTTAGACCTTGCTAAAGATATTAAATATCGAAATCCGTTGATTCTGTCTCAGTATGTAAGGGAAATAGTGGAAAAGAGTAAAGAAGAGTTTTATCTGTTTGTTGATGAGATTCAGATGTCGGACGAGGTATCTAATCCGTACAATGAAGATGGAAAGAAAATCACATTTTATGATGCACTGAATGATTTGCGCAGTTTGCCAAATCTAGATGTGTATGTTACAGGGAGTAATTCTAAGATGCTTTCCAGTGATATTTTGACGGAGTTTAGAGGACGTAGTGATGAAATTCGCGTGCATCCGTTAAGCTTTGCAGAATATTATTCTGCAGTTGGAGGAGATAAAAATGAGGCGTTTGATGATTATGCATTTTATGGGGGGATGCCGCTTATCTTATCCAGACCGAATGATGCTGCTAAGATGACATATCTTAAGTCACTTTTTACGGAAGTATATTTAAGGGACATTGTGGAGCGTAAAAAGATTGAGCGGCAGGATGTGTTGGAGCAGATATTGGATCTGCTATGCTCATCGATCGGTTCGCTGACAAATCCTACTAAAATAGCGGACACCCTGCGAAGTAAGCAGACCACAGGTGTGGCTGCCAATACAATACGTTCCTATATTGGTCATTTAGAAGATGCTTTTTTGTTCTCGGAGAGTAAGCGATATGATGTAAAGGGTAAGTCCTATTTTGAGTCGCCTAATAAATATTATTGTGAGGATATTGGACTACGGAATGCTCGTATCGGATTCAGACAGCAGGAAATGACGAACATCATGGAGAATATTGTTTATAACGAACTTATGATTCGTCAGTTCTTTGTGGATGTAGGTGTAGTATATGCGAGGACAATTAATCAAAACGGTAATTCGGTACGCACACCGAGAGAAATTGATTTTGTTGTATCTTCCGGTGGCAAGAAAACCTACATTCAATCAGCATATTCTATACCAACTGAGGAAAAGGCAAAAGTTGAACTACGACCTTTTGCATTAATCGGAGATTCGTTCCCGAAGATTGTTGTACGAAAAGATATCGGTAAGCGCTGGTACGATGATAATGGTATTCTGAATATCAATTTGATCGATTTTCTGTTAGATAAGGATCTCATATAGGAAAACAAACGCACATAAACACACGATAAACGCACGCGTGTGTTTCTTGTGATAAGAATTTTTGTAATCTTATTATGAAAAACTATTGACTGTAAACCTTGTTTATAGCTTACAGTTGCGTTATCAACCAAAACAAGGAGGTCATTACCGTGACAATTAAAGATGTGGAAACGCTTTTGGATATTCCTCGAGCAACTGTAAGATTTTATGAAAGGGAAGGACTTATTTCACCAACAAGAGAAGGGAACGGGTACAGAGATTATTCCGATGAAGATGTTGAAAAGTTATAAAAGATTATTATTTTTCGAAAGATTGGTCTGTCGGTTGAAGAAATAAACGATCTTTTTGATGGTGTAAAAACGTTGGAAGAGGTGCTTGATGCGAATATTGTAAACCTTCAAAAACAGATGGAAGAATTGAAGGGCGCGATGAAACTCAGCCAAAAGATGAAGGAAGACACCGTACAAATAGCTTCGATGGATGTGAATATCTATTGGAATACGATTGAAGAGGAAGAAAAGCAGGGAAATCAGTTTATTGACATTGCAAAGGATATTGTGGAAATTGAGAAGGGCGTTCTCGCCGGTTACTTCTCTTGTACAGACATAAATGGAAAACCATACGATTCTCTGCCCAAAATCATTTTGAATGTATTTGCTTGTGTTGTGCTCGCCGGAGTGATCATATGCATTTATGAAGGGACATGGTCAGCTCAGAATTTTTGGAGAGCAATTTAATCGATCATTGCTCTCGTTCTTCTGGAAATGCTTTTATCAATTCCCTGGTATTTTCTTGGAAAGAAATTTGATTGGATTCGAAGGAACAGAAGGAAATTGTTTGTTATCTCCGGATTAGGTCTGGTTGTGATTCTGTTAATTTTGGCAAATATGTTCGGGGCTTGATTGCAGAAAAAATTGAAAACCAAGCTTTGCGGGTTTTCTTTTCGTTTATTGCAAAATTATTTCAAAAAAACTTGAGTCGAAGCTAACGTTAAGTGTTATACTGATAAAAAAGTATTGGAGGAAAAGCAATGGAAAATTTCAATTTTTATTCACCAACTTATTTTGCCTTTGGCAAAGATAGAGAAAGTGACTGTGGTGAGCTCGTGAAAAGATTTGGAGGCAGCAAGGTTTTAATTCATTACGGTGGAGGCTCTGTAGTTCGTTCAGGACTTTTAGACAGAGTGAAAGCCTCTCTCTCCTTGTCCGGACTGGAGTTCATTACACTGGGAGGCGTAATGCCTAACCCAAGAAGCGGTCTCGTATATGAAGGGATCGAATTATGCAAGAAAGAAAAAATTGACTTTGTTCTGGCTGTAGGCGGCGGAAGCACAATTGATTCTGCGAAAGCAATTGCTGCAGGAGTAGTATACGAAGGTGATTTCTGGGATTTCTACCAGGGAAAGCGCATTGAGAATGCTCTTCCTGTGGGAACAGTTTTGACAATTGCTGCAGCCGGATCAGAAGGTTCTCCGGATTCAGTTATTACGAATGAAGATGGAATGATAAAAAGAGGTGCATCAGGTGATGCAATAAGGCCTAAGTTTTCAATTCTCAATCCTGCGCTTACCGAAACGCTTCCCGCTTACCAGACTGCATGTGGAATAACAGATATCATAGCCCACTTATATGAAAGATATCTCACCAATTCAAAAAATGTAGAGGTAACTGACAGACTTATCGAATCGCTTATTTTAACAATGAAATCTGAAGCTAAGAAAGTGATGGCTAACTTAGCTGATTACGAAGCCAGAGCGAATATTATGTGGGCAGGTATGGTGGCTCATAATAATATTGTAGGAGTTGGACGTTCACAGGACTGGACAAGTCATCAGATTGAGCATGAATTATCGGCTGTTTATGATTGCGCACATGGTGCCGGATTAGCAGTAACAATGCCCGCAGTATTTACATACAATTTGTCACATGATGTGATGAGGTTTGCACAGATTGCGGTTAGGGTATGGGGATGTGAGATGGATTTTGACAATCCTGAAAGAACTGCAAGGGAAGGAATTGAAGCATTAAGAAGTTTTCTTATCTCTATCGGCATGCCCAGGAATTTTGAAGAACTTGGGGCAA
>JAHBAA010000143.1 GCA_018385425.1 Acetatifactor sp. | reverse complement strand
GACCCACAGAAAAATACCTCTGTATATGTTTATGAGGATTCTCTTCTCTTTACTCCAACGCATTGGAATCTTCCTCCGATTTTTCAGCCTCTTACGAGGTTTTTGTCACACCCTGCCATCAACCGTCTTTTTCTGTGGCAAAATGACGGTGTGTTTGTGCATCCGCTCTTCCTCTCCCGGGTTATAATGAAATAGTCCCTTGCCGGAATTGTGTTTCCGTCACAATTCCCCAATGCGCGAAGAACGGAACATGAATCGAAGGGAGTGTTTCACAGAATATGAATCTACTGTACTGGCTGCTCATTCTCATAGGTGTAACCGCAGGTGCCCTGTCCACATTCTATCTGGTGGTCTCCATGATAGCAGTGATCCTCTATAAAATCTACAGGAAAGTGAAGTATGGGCTATCCCTGTACGATTAAACGAACAGATCCCTTTTCTCAAAAATCACTGCTGCAGCACAGTACAGCAGAACCGCACCCACAAACAAAACCAACACACCCGCTGCGGCACTGTTTTCGCCCGCAACGAGCTCGTCCGGCGCAAAAAGTGTGAAAAAGGTAAAATACTTCGCTTTTTCTGCAGAACCACCCACATTGGCCAGCATCTGTACCACATACATCAGTGCCGGGATCCCCGCACCAAAACCGATGCTGTACTTTGTATCGGAGAAGGCACAGGAAGCCAGAAAGCAGATACCGCCGATAAACAGCTGCAGACACAATAATCCCAGGTTCAGCACCAGAAGCTTTGAGAGCTCCAGTTCTCCCGGAAACATGATCTGAACACAGACCGCCTCCAGCCCGGTACTGTACGCCAGTAGGATTCCAATGCCGGAAAGCAGTGCTGCCATCTGGGTACATACGATCGTTCTGCGCTTCACCGGCGCTGCCAAGAGCGATGCCATGGAGCCCTTATCCACATAAGCCGCCACCAGACCATTCCCCCGCAGAATGGAGAACACCATGGGAAAGATCAGCAGGATAAAGCCGTACAGGTAGGAAACCATAAAGCCCAGCAGATCAGCCGATCCGATGGTCATTCCCACCGCCGCCATCAGCTCCGGCATCATCTGGGCGAACCCATCCAGCACCTTCATCATCTCCGGATCGTACATGCTGATGATAATGGAAACATACAAAGTGATGATTGCTCCGAAGATCACCAGAAGCTTGATGCTCTTTTTCATCTCGCGCGCATACAGTGTCTTATTGATCATTCCCGTCACCTCCGTAATAATGCATAAAGATCTCCTCTAAGCTCTGCTTCGTAGTGACCGTCACCCGGTTGCCCTCGCAGGCGCCGCCAAAATCCTTTGCGAAAGCTTCTGCCAGCTCCGGTGTATCCAGTGTCACAGTGTAAGGACGTACATACCGATCTCGGAGAGACTCTACCGAATCCAGCGCCACCAGCTTTCCTGCGCGGATAATTCCGATGTGATGACAGGTGCGCTCCACCTCTTCAAACATATGACTGGACATCAGGATCGTTTTCTTTCGCTTGCGCTCCTCCTCCACCAGTTCGATGAACCGATTCTGCATCAGCGGGTCCAGTCCGCTGGTAGGCTCATCCAAAATCAATATCTCGGGATCGTGCATAAAGGCCGCCACGATTCCCAGCTTCTGCTTCATCCCCTTGCTCATCTTCTTGATCTTGCCCTGCGGGTTCAGTTCAAATCGCTCCACAAGTTCTTTTCTTCTGGAATCAGCAGGATTTCTGCGATATTTTCCGATAAAATCCAGAAACTCTGTTCCGCTCATATCGTCGAAGAAACTGATCTCGCCGGGAATGTACCCCAAAATTTTTTGTATCTTGTCCCGTTCCTTCCAACAATCCATACCGTTTATCGTACACTGCCCTGCTCTCGCCTGCAAAAAACCCATCAGATGGCGGATGGTAGTCGTCTTGCCTGCCCCGTTCGGACCTAAGAACCCAAAGACTTCCCCGGAATTCACCTGAAAGGACACCTCAAAAATACCCTTTCCGCTGCCGTAATCTCTGGTCAAATGGTCCACAATGATGGAACCGTTGTTCTCAGTCATCGCCAAGTCCCTCTCTTTCTTGTTTTCAATAGAATCCTTTCTATAAAACAATGTTTCCTTTGGTAATTTTATCATAACATAAAACCAGGCGGAGGCAATACGCACCTCCGCCACTGACACTTTTTTACGCTTAAGTTGCACCAAAGCCTCCGAATACGCCCGGATAGTCTTCCCAGAGTTATCTTCTATTTTTCATCGGTCTCATCCGTACCGATCCTTCTGGTCTTGAACAGCTCCAGATCAGCATTTAAGATCTTGTCATCGATCTTCCTGCGGCACTTGTATACAAGATACACACAGACATACAGGAAGATGACATAAGCGGCAAACCCAACGGTCACATAGAGATTCCTGTCAAACCACTTCAGAAGATAGGAGACCACTGTATAGATCGCGGTACAGACAGCAATACCAATACATTCTTTTCTCCCCAGATGATCCGCCTCATCAAAGTTCCAGAGGGCAAACACCTGAAGATACCCGATGAGATAGGCCAGAAAAATTATCTCTGCCATGTGAAGGATCTCCGCTACCACGCTGCCGGTACAGATCCGATAGATACAATAGAAAAATAAAAGTGCAAAGAAATACAGACACGCCTTAAATTCGATCCCGATCTCCTTGGTCAGATATCGCTCCCATAATGATGGTTTCTTCATGATTTACTCTCCTCTCAGCAGTTTTCGAAAATCCGATGCATAGGTTCTGGAGATGATAATATGCTCTCCGCTCTGCAGGGTAGCGTCAATTCGGTTCGACGGAAGGCTCTTCAGCCTCTCTACCCTGTTGACATTGATGATCATGGACTTACTGCACCGAAAAAACCTTTCATCGTCCAGAATCATTTCTGCCATAGACAATGAGACATCCATCTGGATCACATGCTCCAAGGTGTAAGCAAAGGTCTTGTCATCCACCTTTTCGATGTAAAGAATCTCTTCCGGCTGGAAAATGATCGTTTCCCCATCGATCTTCCCCACCAGCTTCTTCTCATGCCGTTCCATGAAAGCAAGAACCTCTTCCACTTCCGAATTCATTTGTCGGTATTTTAATATCAGTTCATCTTCACCTTCTGAGATCTGACAGACAGAAAAACGCATTGCTTTCCCTCCTCAAAAAAATAGGGCCGGCCGTAAGAAGCCTTAAGTGAAACATATACTGCCAGAAACACTATTACAAAAGACCGCAGCCTAGCTGCAAGGCGCAGTCTACGCTGCGCATAAATTTAACGAATAATCACGATCAATAACATCACAGAAACGATCAATGTGACAAGCCATACTTTGATAAACCATGGCGGTGTACTGTCTTTTCCCTTTACAACATATCTGAAACCCAGAAAAGCAAAAAGCAGGAGAAACACATCCGCCAGCTTCAAGACTGCGGTCCGAACGTAATTCAGATCCATACAGCCCAATAACCCATAGGGATACTGCAGTCCTTCCAGCTGGGACAACCGATCCGTCAGTTCTCGTTCCAGCTTATATTCCGTAATGGTTTTCACCAGACCCTTGATCTGCACTCCACCCGGCTGCAGAGACTGGTAATTCTCATCGAAGTTCTTTTCCAACCATTTCTTGGAACCCTTGATCAGGTAGCCATACCCGGTCTCATCGTCCACTCCCAGGTAATAGTAATCCGTCCCTATCGGAATCAGCCCATTGATGGAATGTTCCAGTTCCAATACGCCGCAGGCCTCGTGAATGGTCACGGTATGTACGTTCTGCCTGTCCGTCAGTGCGATTATTGCGGTGGCAAAGAGATAAACCAACACGCCAACCCCAAATAAAATCAGTATTCCGTTTCTTGCCTTTTCTTTCATAACTTCCCCCTGCTATAAATACTTTTCCGGTATGTCGTACCCCAGACTCTGGAGCGTAAATACATAACTCTTGTTTTGCATACGGATCTCCGATTCTCTGCCCAAACGTTCAAACCATTTTTTCTTCCAGCCGGTCCATATGGCGATCAACTCTATGAGCCCACCGATGGTCATAACTGCCCCGACAAAGGAGATCACCGTGGGCATCATCCACTGCATAGAGTCCGGTGTACCTAACTGATGTCTTCCAAACAGATAGATTCCCCGATACAGGATCAACCCCCCTATGATCGCAAGTACCAGATAGGAAGTAATCGAGAACGTATCCCCTGGAATTCCCTCCAGTGCAATCTCACGACATCTTGGATCCGCATATTTTGTTCCACATTTCCTGCAGGTCTTCAGCGGACTTCTGTACCTGATGCAGCTCCCCTTGCTATAGGTTAAAAGCTTCTTGCCGCAGCCTCTGCACTTTACCTCAAATTGCTCCAAGCAGATCCCTCCTTACTCCTCGTAGCCATTGGGACGATGTTTTCCTTTTTTCCTGTCCCCTTTGGCTAGTTATCGTTTCAACTCATAATCTATCAGTGTCATCCTGTCATTTACAACCGATTCCTCACCGGTTCTGACAAATCCACATTTCTCATAGAGATGGCAGTTACCGGGCTCCTGCAGGATGGTGTCCAGCCGCCATACCTTTACCCCGGGAAACATTGCAAACGCTTTCTGAATTGCAGCATACCCCAAGCCCCGATTCTGGTATCTGGGAAGAACAAACAACGGACCTATGAAAAAAACAGTATCATCCTCTGCACTGCATCTGTTTCCAATATTGATTGCCCCGACTCTGGCACCATCCTTGACGATAAAAAAGTAGTATCGATTCGGTTGTGATGCACGAATGCGAATCGTCTCAACCGTCTCAAGAGCCGGTGACCCGGCATCCCCATACTTCTCATATAGAGGCATAAAGCTCTCAACCTGCATCTGATGAAGCTGCTCGATCTCATCATCTCTGACAATCTCCAGCTTCACCCGATTCAACAGTTCTGTCACGGACGGACCGGGGAGCCCAAAATGCTCCTTGATCATCAACGCCACTTCTTCCGGCTCCAGATTCGTATTGTCGATCCTCATGTAATTCTTGAAAGGAATCTCTCCCTCGTTGCTTACCAGACGATATTTGGTCTCCTCACGGAGCATCCGATCTTCCGAGACCACAATATCCCGCTTGGAAGCTTTATTTCGAAGTCGATTCTCCGTCTTATTCCGTTCAATGCGAACCTCCCTGTCTGCCACCAGTTCCACATAGTAAACCGTTCCGCCCGTGGCTTCAAATTTGTCCGCCACTGATTTAATATAATCCCAATCCGACTGCATGTCAAATGCCCACATATAGGTAAAGATCATTCCGCCGTAAGCAGTCTTCAGAAAAGCATCGAAAATATCCTCCCGAAGCTTCTTGATTACCGCTCCGTCAAATCTTCCGAAGATCTCTATCACCGGCTCGATCATCATATGGTTGTGAAACAGCCTGTAATCCGTTATTTTCATCAATTCCTGCCCCACTGTCATTTTCCCGACAGCGCCACTCCCTATCAATACGATCAGATCCATTTTCTCTCCCCTCCTGCCAAACTGCTGTCGTCTTCTTTCGTCAAATCGATCCAATATCTCTGCTGCACAACTCCATCCACCACCGGCTCGTTCTCCAGGACGCCTCCGTTGTTCTGAATACTTCTTGCGGATCCGATGTTGTCCTTGTCACAAACCATAAGCACCCTGTAGATTCCAAGTTTTTTGCACTCCTCCAGCGCCAGTCCGATCATTTTAGTTGCGATTCCTTTTCTTCTTTCAGAAGGTCTCACCCCGTCTCCAATATGACCGCCGTCAAGCAGCAGCGCTTCATTCAAATAGTGCCTGATATTTACGGCTCCCACCACTTTCTTGCGATCCTCATCCAGACAAAAGAACGTAGAATCCGGAACTTTCCCATCTGCCAAAGGATCCCTGCTCTCAAGGTTTTCACAATAGAAGTGAAAGTTATGATAATCAGTTCTTCTTATCGCGTATGGAACGATTTTCTCACCGGTTCCATACCACTCCTCCAGCATCTCACAAATCTGCTCTCTGTATTCTTCGGATGCTTTTATCAGTCTCAGCTTCATTCCGTATCCCTCCTGATTCTTTTCTGCTATTGCCGCCTCCATCGCCGCTTGGTCTTATCTGCTCTATCCCTACAAAAATGACCACCTACCCGTAAAAGTAAGTGGTCAGCACGGAAACGTATCCTGTATTCTGAAATAACATCATCACCTGTAACCACTTATTATTCGTATGCCATTTAGACCATACCCATGATGAATGTGCATAGCTTCTGTGGTAGAATATGTATTTTCGGCTACAAATCTGCTCATCTAAATGATCCCTTTCAGAAAATATTTTGTTTAGATTACTCCGCTATCGACAAATTGTCAATCATTTTCTGAAATTATCTGAAACAGATATAACTTACAAAAAACTAGGGCAAGCCATCAAGGTAAAGAGTATCGTTTCCTTTTTGTGCGTGCAGATGGGATGCAACTGGAGAAAATTACCCGTATGGTTGAAACGGAGAAAATCGTTCCACAGATTGATTCTCTGGAATTTGATCTTATGCAAATTAACGACGCAGTGAGATTGGTGCATGAAGGACATACAAATGGAAAAGTGATTGTTCGCTTTCCTTAAGTGTAGTCAAAAAATGAATACATTACGGCGGTTTGAAAAATCAGACTGCCGTTTTAATTTCTGTTGACATATACCCAGATGGGGTATATAATGCAAATACCCTATGGGGGTATTTGCAAAGGAGGAATCATGATGCCTGATAATGAAATATGCGTTTGTTGTGAAAAAACCACAGCCCGCACAGAAGAAGAACG
>JAHBAA010000120.1 GCA_018385425.1 Acetatifactor sp. | reverse complement strand
GGTTAGAATAACCCAGTCGGATATTGAATTTGAACGCGCCAAGTCTGCTGCAGAGGATAGAAAAGAAGGTATCCCCATCCGCTATTTCACGGACGAATACTTAGAAACCCTTGCGGTCTACCGTAAGATTGCCGAGCAGATGTTATCCTACGATACCATCCTCTTTCATGGTTCTGTCATTGCAGTGGATGGATTCGGCTATCTCTTTACCGCCAAGTCCGGCACCGGCAAGTCCACCCACGCGAGACTCTGGCGGGAAACCTTTGGCTGTGATGGTCAATGACGATAAGCCCCTGCTACAGATTACGAAAGAGGGTGTGATTGCCTATGGTACACCTTGGGACGGCAAGCACAGACTCAGCACCAATACATCTGTACCTTTAAAGGGTATCTGTATCTTGGAGCGGTCGGCAAAGAATCATATCATTAGGCTTGATTCAAAGGAGCAGCTGCGCAGTGCTTACCCTATGATGGTCCAGCAGACCCATAAGAGCAGTCATCCCGCAAGTGCCCGAGAGACAATGGAACTGATAGACAGACTGATGGAAGCTGTGCCAATCTATCGGCTTTCCTGCAATATGGAGCCGGAGGCTGCAAAGGTGGCTTATGAAGGGATGCAGGGGTATAAGTTTTCGAAGTAAAGGAAATAATATATTAAAGTTGGGTGATTTTGCACCAAAGTTTAAAATAAAACTTGTTATTCTATCATGCTTATACTATAATCATATTAAAGTAAGGTGACTTTGCACCGCAGTTTAAAACGGAGATGATGTGTATGCATATTAAAAGAGACAGATACCTGAATCAGTTAATTAGTCGAAAGGAAAATGGCCTTATCAAGGTTATTACCGGAATTAGAAGATGCGGAAAGAGTTATCTGCTTTTCCATATTTTTTATGATCATCTGATTTCACAGGGAGTAAAGGCGGAACAGATTATTGACATAGCATTGGATGATGACACAAATGCTATGTATCGTGAACCGGCTGAATTATCCAGGTTCATAAGGTCTAAAATTACGGACAAGGAAACCATGTATTACATTATGATAGATGAGGTACAGTATGCGATTACGCAAGAGGAATTTAGAAATCCGGGTGAAATAAAACTGTACGATGTATTGAATGGACTTTTGAGACTCCGTAATGTTGATATTTATGTGACCGGCAGTAATTCAAAGATGCTGTCAAAAGATGTCATGACAGAGTTCAGAGGTCGCGGGGATGTTGTGGAAGTGTACCCGTTATCCTTCAAGGAATATTATGATTTTGTAGGCGGAGATAAGAGCGAAGCTTATGAAGAATATGCCTTATATGGTGGAATGCCATTGGTCATCAGCAAAAAGACAGATGACGAAAAAATCAAGTATCTTTCTACGCTGTTCACGGAGGTATATTTTAAGGACATCATTGAACGATACAAAATCGAGATGCCGGATGTTCTCGGAGAGCTTACCGATGATTTGTGTTCTTCCATTGGTTCGCTTACAAATGCTACAAAGATTGCCAATACATTACAGACTGTCAAGAATATAAAAGTGGCAAGTCCGACAATATCAAGATATTTGGAGTATTTAGAGGAATCTTTCCTGTTCCGTTGTTCAAAGAGATATGATGTAAAAGGGAAGAAGTATTTTTCCTATCCCTCAAAGTATTACTGTACAGATATAGGGCTTCGTAATGTCCGGCTGAATTTAAGACAACAGGAAGAAACTCATATCATGGAAAACATTATTTATAACGAGCTGATTACCAGAGGTTATTCTGTGGATGTCGGTGTGGTTGAGGTCTATGAAAATGATGAAGCCGGTAATCGACACAAGGTTGCATGTGAAATTGACTTTGTTGTGAATCGAGGTGCAAAGAAATACTATATTCAATCAGCATTAAGTATGAGTGATCCTGTAAAAGCTAAAATAGAGTTAAGACCATTATTGGGTACAAGGGATTTTTTTAAGAAAATAGTGGTGTCAAAGTCATCCATGAAGCCTTGGACGGATGAGGATGGAATTGTACATTTGGGATTGTATGATTTCCTCTTAAATGAAGATTTGATAAATATGTAAATAGGAACCACTGGTAATTGAAAAGAAATGATGTGAAATGGACTGCGAAAGGTTGTAAATTAAGGATATTACGATGACGGATAAGAAAAAGGACAATCAGACCACTACCCTTCGCTTTATCAGCCGGGTGGCAGGTCGTGGCAAATTGTATATTGTTATTTTACTGCTGGTGCAGATGGTTCTCGGTATCAGCAGTGTTTTTTATGCCCTTTTGCTTCGTGGCATCATAGATGC
Source organism: Acetatifactor sp. (assembly GCA_018385425.1). GTDB lineage: Bacteria > Bacillota > Clostridia > Lachnospirales > Lachnospiraceae > Acetatifactor. The sequence goes on along the minus strand of JAHBAA010000120.1, from coordinate 3,088 downwards.
TGCCGTATCCCATGACAAGGACGGGATGATGTTACATATCCTTTTATTTGCTTCCCTTGTGGTGGGGCAGATTGCCCTTCGGGCGCTGCTTCGCTTCTTAGAGGAATTTTCCAAGGCAAGTTATGAGAATGCCTTTAAGAAAAGACTCTTTCGTGAACTTCTCATGAGAGATTACGGGGAAGTGACAGCAGTTCATTCCGGAGAGTGGATGAACCGCCTCACCTCGGATACGGTGGTGGTAGCGGAAGGACTTGCTACCATTGTACCGGGTGTGGCAGGCATGATGACCAGAATGGCAGGTGCTCTTGCGGTGATTCTGATGATGGTGCCCAAGTTTTTCTATCTTCTTGTACCGGGCGGGATTCTCCTTGTCCTTCTGACCTATGCATTTCGCAAGAGATTAAAGAAGCTCCACAAAAGGATGCAGGAAAAGGACGGTATTGTCCGAATCTTTCTGCAGGAGCATCTGGGCAGTCTGATGATCGTAAAGGCATTTGACAGGGAAGAGGAAAGTGTCTCGCAGGCGGAAAGTGCCATGGCAGACCATAAAAAGGCTCGCATGAAGAAGAATCATTTTTCCAATATCTGCAACATCGGCTTTGGCGGTGTCATGAATGGAGCCTATGTGCTGGGTGCCGTATATGGAGCCTTTGGAATCTATAACGGAACTATGACCTACGGAACCTTTATGGCTTTGCTACAGCTGATCAGCCAGATACAAAATCCTTTTGCCAATATTACCGGCTATCTTCCAAAGTATTTTGCCATGACAGCCAGTGCCGAAAGACTGATGGAAGCGGAAGATTTTAAGTCGGGGAAAAAGGAGTCTTTATCTCTGGAAGAGGTAAAGGACTACTATGAAAACCGCTTTGAGGCACTTTGTATGAACCATGTGGATTTTTCCTACGAGGAAGAGAATGAAGTGCTCCGTGATTATTCCCTGACCGTCCGTAAGGGAGAATTTGTGGCATTTACCGGGGCATCCGGCTGCGGCAAGAGCACGGTGCTAAAGCTCTTGTTAGGATTATACAAGCCGCAGGCAGGAACTGTTACCCCGGATGAAAGCTACGGGAGGCTTTTTGCCTATGTGCCACAGGGCAATCACTTAATGAGCGGAACCATCCGCAGTGTGGTGGCATTTGCAGACCCCGGGGAGCAGGGGAATGAGGATCGGATACATAAGGCTCTTACCCTTGCCCGCTGTGATTTTGTAAGTGAGCTTCCTTGAGGGGCTGATACAGTGCTGGGAGATCGGGGGCTTGGGCTTTCGGAGGGACAGATGCAGCGCCTCGCCATCGCAAGGGCAGTCTTTTCAGAAAGTCCTATATTGATTCTTGATGAGGCAACTTCCGCACTGGATGCGGATACCGAGAGAGAAGTGCTTGAAAATATCAAGTCCATGACGGATAAGACCGTCATCATCGTAACCCACAGACCGGCGGCTTTGTCGATATGTGACAGGGAGATTCATTTTCCCGGATGATACCGGAGGAAGAGAGGGGGCAGTTCTATGGAGAAAATATATTATGATGTGATCTATCTGACTGCCTGCGGTGTCAATAGCGTGCGGCCTTCGGAAGCTTTTTTGATGGAACTGAAAAGAAGGGGAGAGGAGAATAGAGCCGCAGATACCCAAGCAGGGCAGCAGGTCTCTTATCTGGAGCAGCTATATCGGGTGAGTCGGGCGCATAGTCTGGACGCTCTCGTCGGGAGCACACTGCGGCAGGCAGGCATTGAGCTTCCACGGAATTGGACGGAAGGAATCGCCAAGGCGGTGCGCAAAGCCCTTCTGTTTGATGCAGAGCGCAAGGGCATACTGGATTTTATGGAGCAGAGGGGAATCTGGTACTTGCCGCTGAAGGGAGTTGTTCTGAAGGACTATTATCCGGCGGTGGGGATGCGGCAGATGTCCGACAACGATATTTTATATGATGCCGATTTTGGAAGAGAGCTATTGGAATATATGAAGTCCCGGGGGTATCGGGCGGTCAGCATGGGAATCGGCACCCATGATGTGTATCGGAAGGAGCCGGTGCTCAACTTTGAGATGCATCGTGCCCTGTACGGAACGAGCCATGACCCCAAATGGGTAACCTATTACAGGAATGTGAAGGAGCGGTTGCTTCCGGACAACGGTTCCTCTTATGGGTATCATTTCAGCAGGGAGGATTTTTACGTATATCTGGTCTGCCATGCCTTCAAGCACTATTCGGTCAGCGGAACCGGGCTTCGCACTCTGTTGGACTTCTATGTGTATCTTCGGGCTGAAGAAACACAGTTGGATATCGCCTATATCAGGAGAGAATGTGAGGTGCTGGGAATTGCAGCTTTCGAGGAGCTGAGCAAAACGCTCAGCAAGAAGATATTTGCGCCGCCGGGAGATTGCAGTCAGGAAGATTTCGAAAAGCGTCTTTCTTTGGAGGAAGGGGAGGCACTGTCCTATTATCTGTGCTCCGGTGTGCACGGCACCAGGATCAATTACACGAAGAAGGAGGTACAGAAAAGGGGAAAGGTCGGTTTTCTTCTCTACAAATTATTTCTGCCCTTGCCTCTGATGGAAGATTCTTTTCCGATCCTGCAAAAGGCTCCTTTCTTATTGCCGGTGTGCTGGGTGGTGAGATGGATAAAACCTTTTTTCGTGAGAGAGCGGAGAGAACGTGCCATAGGGCAGCTGCGGGCATTCCTGAAGGTGGTGCGGAAAGATCGGTAGAAGGAAGCCGGCATCCGGGCTCTGACATAAGCAATACGGTTCATCGGAAATCTAACGGTTTTCTGTTTGACATTTTGCCGCCGGGATGCTATTATATTATCAACACTCTTTGCACTGCATACAAATCTACAGTACAAACTGAGCAGGCGGTGGAGCAATCCATGTGGCCGGGTCACATCCGTGACAACAGATGTGTTGCATCTGTGGGACAGTTAGCTTGAAATTGTTCCATGGGTGTATTTTTTTACCTTTCTCGGAGCAATTTCTATCACGGAATGTATGTGTCATAGAGTTATCTTACAGGTTGGAGGTAACTTACATGAAACAGAACAACACAAACGTCACCAATGAAGTGGGCACCGGCAGAGAGCAGGCCAT
>JAHBAA010000119.1 GCA_018385425.1 Acetatifactor sp. | reverse complement strand
GAGGAACTGGCTGCCATTCAGGCACAGATCTCCTTATACAAGCAGTGGAGAGAAGTGCTGCAGTTCGGACAGTTTTACCGGGGAAGAACCTTTTCTGACCGGGAGGCAGAGAGACACTCTGTTTCCTTAGATCCCTCCGGACACAATGAAATGGAGTGGACCATCGCGGCAAAGGACCGAAAAAGCGCAGTGGGACTGTTGCTTCAAAGCCTGGTCGTTCCCAATCGTCCTCATACCATCTTCCATGTATACGGGCTGCAGGAGGACCGTTGTTATCATTTCTGTAATCGCCCACTGCAAGTCAATGTGAAAGAATTCGGAGATCTGGTCAATACCATTGCGCCTGTTCACATCCGTCAGGATTCGATTGCACACAATCTGGTGGCGAAGTTTGTGAAAATGAAGGGAGAAACGCAGGATTTTATCGCCTACGGCGATGAACTGATGTATGCTGGCGTGAGATTGCAGCCTGCCTTTGCGGCAACCGGATATAGTGAAGAGGTTCGCTTCTATCCGGATTTCGGCTCCAGAATGTATTTTCTGGAGGAAGTGAAATCGTAGGAGATTCACAAAAAATGTGTTGTATGAATGTGCAGGTCATGGTACACTTGTCTGCAGAATGACATCCGAACAGGGAGAGTTCGTTCCGATTCCACTGCGGATCTGAAGGAAATACCTGTGAAAATTGATGCTGTGAAAAGAAAGGATACGCTATGTCTGTTACCATTGATAGATTTTTGGAATATGTCAGGATCGACACCGGGTCTGACGAGACCACCGGTACAACGCCCAGCACGATGAAGCAGCATGATCTTGCCTCCCTTTTGGTGCGGCAGCTGGAACAGATCGGTGCCGCGGAGATTACGTATGACAGGGAGCACTGCTATGTCTATGCATCCATTCCTGCGTCAAAAGGATGTGAGAACAGTGCCGTGCTCGGGCTGATCGCTCATCTGGACACCTCGCCGGCAGTCACCGGTGAGAACGTGAAGCCCCGCATCGTATCCGGGTATGACGGGGGAAAGATTCTGCTGAACCAGGAGCTGCAGATCTATATGTCCCCTCAGGATTTCCCTGAGCTTTGTAAGCTCAAAGGACAGGACCTGATCGTTACCGACGGTACTACCCTGCTGGGAGCGGATGACAAGGCCGGCATTGCAGAGATCATGGCAATGGCTGAGGAACTGCTGACCCATCCTGAGATCCGTCACGGAAAGCTTCGGATCGCCTTCACCCCCGACGAGGAGATCGGAGAGGGGGCAGATCACTTTGATGTGGCGCTCTTTGGTGCGGATTTTGCCTTTACTGTGGATGGTGGGACTTTGGGGGAACTGGAGAATGAGACCTTCAATGCTGCCAGCGGCAGGATCACTGTCAACGGGAGGAGCGTTCATCCGGGAGATGCCAAGGGAAAAATGCTGAATTCCATTCTGATTGCCCAGGAATTCCAGAATCTGCTCCCTGTATTTGAGAATCCCATGTATACCGAGGGGTATGAGGGCTTCTATCATCTGGACAGCATCAAAGGTAATGTGGAGAAGACAGTGGCAGACTATATCATCCGGGATCACGACAGGCAGAAATTTGAAGAGAAGAAAAAGCTGTTCGCGGATTGCGCCGCTTTTCTGAATCGCAAGTACGGTGAGGATACGGTATGTTGTGAGGTCAAGGATTCCTACTACAACATGAAAGAAGTTTTGGAACCGTACGCTCATCTGATGGACAATGCAGCCAGATCTCTTCGGGAACTGGGAGCAGAACCGGTGATAAATCCGGTCAGAGGGGGTACAGACGGAGCCAGACTATCCTTTATGGGGCTTCCCTGTCCGAATCTCTGCACCGGCGGGGCAAATTATCACAGCAGATTTGAGTATGCCTCCGTGCAGGCCATGGAGACTGTCACCCGCCTTTTAATCAAACTGGCTGAGTGCTATGCGGATTTTCAGGCATAAACTGCCTCGGCCGGAAAGAGTAAGATACCGTCAGAAAGGATAAATACAATGCAGGCTGTAGATTTGGATCAGATCGATTTGACCGGGGCAGTTCCGGAAGAAGAAACCGATCGTCAGTATTTTTTTATGGCAAAGGCAAGAAACTATGTGCAGGCTCTGGCTGATACTCTGGGGAGAACTCCCACCTGCTGTGTGACCACCTTCGGCTGTCAGATGAATGCCAGAGATTCCGAGAAACTGGTTGGAATTCTGGAGAAAGTCGGGTATCGGATCATCGATAGCGAGAAGGCCGATTTTGTCATCTTCAACACCTGTACCGTCCGTGACAATGCCAATCAAAGGGTGTACGGCAGACTGGGAGAGCTGAATGGCTATAAGCGGCGGAATCCCCACATGAGGATCGCCCTCTGCGGCTGTATGATGCAGGAACCCGCCGTCATCGAAAAGCTGAGGAAAAGCTATGGGTTTATCGACCTGATCTTCGGTACCCACAATATTTTCAAGTTCGCTGAATTGCTGTGTGCCTCCTTTGAGTCAAAGGGAATGCTGATCGACATCTGGAAGGATACGGATCAGATCGTAGAGGATCTGCCGGTAGAGAGAAAATATTCCTTCAAGTCAGGAATCAATATTATGTTTGGCTGCAACAATTTCTGCAGCTACTGTATCGTACCCTATGTGCGCGGCAGAGAGCGAAGCAGAGAGCCCAAGGATATCCTCCGGGAGATCGAAGGGCTGGTGGCAGACGGTGTGGTTGAGATCATGCTGCTTGGTCAGAATGTGAATTCATACGGAAAGAATCTGGACAGTCCGATGACCTTTTCAGAACTGCTCCGGGAGATCGAGAAGATCGAAGGACTGAAGCGGATCCGCTTTATGACCTCTCATCCCAAGGATCTGTCTGACGAGTTGATTCAGGTGATGAAGGAATCCAAAAAGATCTGCAGGCATCTTCATCTGCCTCTGCAGTCCGGTTCCACAAAGATCCTGACCCGGATGAATCGAAGATATACCAAGGAGCAATACCTTGCCCTGGCAGAAAAGATCAGGAGAGAGATTCCCGATATTGCCATTACTACAGACATTATCGTCGGTTTCCCCGGAGAGACCCCGGAGGATCTTGAGGAGACGATCGATGTGGTAAAAAGGGTAAAGTTTGACAATGCCTTTACCTTTATTTACTCCAAGCGCACCGGAACTCCTGCGGCTGCCATGGAAGATCAGGTACCGGAAGAGCAGGTGAAGGTTGGCTTTGACAGGCTGCTTCATGTAGTTCAGGACACCGCAAGAGAGCAGGTTGCCCGCTGTCAGGGGCAGATCATGGATGCCCTCATCGAGGAAGTCAACGAAACTGATCCCACCATGGTCACCGGAAGGCTTTCCAACAATACGATCGTCCATGTGCCCGGGGATGTCTCCATGATCGGAACCATTGTGAAGGTAAGCCTGGATACCTGCCATGGATTCTACTATATCGGTCATGTTGCAGAATGATAAAAAAAGTATAAAAAAAGATTGCAAATCGATAAAAATTGGAATATGATTATGTCCGTGTTGTGCCGAAACTGTGTACTGCACGGACTTTTTTGATTTGATGTACGAGGAGAGAAAACAAATGGACAAGTTGAAACCAAAGCTTTTTTCGGTGATGAAGACTTACACGAAGGATCAGTTTGTGAAGGATGTCATCGCCGGCATCATTGTTGCGATCATTGCACTTCCCCTGTCGATTGCTCTTGCCATCGCGTCCGGTGTGGGACCTGAGGCCGGAATCTATACTGCAATCGTTGCAGGATTTCTTGTGGCATTCCTGGGCGGCAGCAGAGTACAGATCGCAGGACCTACCGCTGCCTTTGCGACCATCGTGGCAGGTATTGTTGCCAAGGATGGAACGGAAGGGTTAATGGTAGCCACCGTGCTTGCAGGTCTGTTTCTGATCATCATGGGACTGCTGCGCTTCGGTTCTCTGTTAAAATTCATTCCCTTCACGATTACCACCGGCTTTACCGCCGGAATTGCTGTGACACTGTTTATCGGACAGATCAAGGATTTCACCGGGATTGCCTATCTGCACGGCGAGAAGCCCATTGAGACGCTGGAGAAGCTGGAGGCACTTGCCGCAAACTTTTCTACATTTAACTATCAGGCTGCGCTGGTCGGCGTGCTTGCCCTTGCGATTTTGATCATATGGCCCATGATTTTCAAGAAGATTCCGGGCTCCCTGATCGCCGTGATCGTGACAGCGGCAGTGGTAAAGGTTTTCGATCTGAATGTAACTACCATCGGCAGCGCATTTGCGGATATTCGTTCCGGACTGCCGAGATTTACCCTGACTGCGTCTGTACTTTCCTTTGATGTGATTCGTTCCCAGCTGTCCAACGCTTTGACCATCGCCCTGCTGGCAGGCATCGAATCCCTGCTTTCTGCAGTAGTAGCGGACAGTATGATCGGCTCCAAGCATCGTTCCAATATGGAGCTGATTGCACAGGGTGTTGCAAATATCGGTTCAGCCTGCTTTGGCGGAATTCCGGCTACCGGTGCCATCGCAAGAACTGCTGCAAACATCAAAAACGGGGGCAGAACTCCCATCTCCGGCATGGTCCATTCCATCACCCTGCTCCTGGTAGTACTGTTCCTGATGCCTTTGGCAAAGCTGATCCCCATGCCCTGTATCGCAGCGATTCTGTTCCAGGTTGCCTACAATATGAGCGGCTGGAGAACCTTTGTGAATCTCTGCAAATCCTCACCGAAGAGTGATATTCTGGTGCTTGTTGCCACCTTTTTGCTCACGGTGATCTTCGACCTGGTAGTTGCCATTGAGGTGGGCATCGTTCTTGCAGCAATCCTGTTTATGAAGCGTATGAGCGATGTAACGGATATTGAGGGATGGAAGTATGTGGACAATGAGGACGAGGAGGATCCCGACAGTATTTCTCTCCGTGTAGTTCCCAAGAACACCCTTGTCTATGAGATCTCCGGACCGATGTTTTTCGCAGCAGCCGGCAAGATCTTAAATATCTCCGTAGAAGAGGGGACCAAAGTCCTGATCATCCGTATGAGAGGTGTGAATGCCATCGACGCCACCGCAATGCACAATATGGAGCAGCTCTATGAAACCTGCGCGAAGAAGGGAATTACCATGGTGCTGTCTCATGTCAACAGTCAGCCCAGAAGCGTGATGAAGAAGGCAGGCTTTGACAAGAAGATCGGACAGGAGAATTTCTGTGCGCACATTGATGATGCTTTGAAGCGAGCTGAAGATTTACAATAACAAGATTTAGTGGTATAATAGGGCGGAGTACGCAGAGATTGTGTATTCCGCCTTATTTTTTACAGAGGAAGGTAGAAAGCTATGTCAGAATTTCAGATCGATCCGTCTGCACTTACCCCGATGATGCAGCAATATATGGAGACAAAAAAGGAATACAGCGACTGCATCCTGTTCTATCGTCTGGGTGATTTCTATGAGATGTTTTTTGACGATGCGCTTGTGGCCTCCAAAGAACTGGAGATCACTCTGACCGGCAAGTCCTGTGGTCTGGAAGAACGTGCTCCGATGTGCGGCGTTCCCTTTCATGCGGTCGACGTATACTTGACCAAATTAGTCAACAGAGGATATAAGGTTGCCATCTGTGAACAGGTGGAGGACCCGAAGCTGGCGAAGGGGATCGTAAAGCGGGAAGTGATCCGGGTCGTGACACCCGGCACCAATCTGAATATCCAGTCTCTGGAGGAGACCAGGAACAATTACCTGATGTGTATCGTCTATACCACAAATAAGATCGGCATCTCCATCGCTGATGCAACCACGGGAGATTACTATCTCACAGAGGTGGATGACACTAAGAAGTTAAATGATGAGATCATGAAGTATACCCCCTCCGAGATCATCTGCAACGAGCCCTTCTATGTAAGCGGTTTTGATATCGAGGAATTAAGGAACAGACTTCATATTCCCATCAATGCATTGGATGCCCATATGTTTGACGACGAAGGCTGTAAACGCTTGCTGCTCAGACACTTTCATGTAAACACCCTGATCGGTCTTGGCATTGAGGATTTCCCGGTGGGCATGATTGCAGCCGGGGCATTGTTATCATACCTGTATGATACCCAGAAGACGGAGCTGACCCATTTTACCCATCTGTACCCTTATCTGACCAGCAAATATATGCTGTTGGACAGCTCTACCAGAAGAAATCTGGAGCTGACGGAAACCCTGCGGGAAAAGCAGAAGCGGGGATCCTTGCTCTGGGTACTGGACAAATGCCGCACGGCAATGGGCGCCAGACTGCTCCGCAGCCGTATCGAGCAGCCCCTGATCGAGAAGGGGGAGATGGAGGCAAGACTGGATGCCATTGCGGATCTGAACGGAAGCAGTGTGTCCAGAGATGAACTGCGGGAATATCTGAATACGATCTACGATCTGGAGAGATTGCTCTGTAAGGTAACCTACAAGACGGCGAATCCCAGAGACTTTATCGCCTTTCGCAATTCCCTGGCCTATCTGCCTGCCATCAAGGAGGTTCTGAAGGAATTTACCGCTGCAGAGCTTATGTCTATTGAGAATGACTGTGATGCGCTTACGGATATTTTTTCCCTGATCGATGCCGCCATCGTGGAAGATCCCCCTATTTCCATTCGGGAAGGAGGCATGATCCGGGATGGATTTGATCAGGATATCGACATGCTGCGCAAGGCCAAGACGGAAGGAAAGCAATGGCTTGCCGCATTGGAAGAGGAGGAACGTCAGCGCACCGGCATTAAGAATTTAAAAGTAAAATACAATAAAGTGTTCGGATATTATTTTGAGGTCACCAATTCCTATTTGGGTCTGGTTCCCGATGATTTTATTCGCAAACAGACCCTCACCACCGGAGAGCGTTTTACCACACAGAAGCTGAAGGAATTGGAAGATACCATTCTGAATGCGGAAGATAAGCTGACCACACTGGAATACGATCTGTTCTGTCAGATCAGAGATGCAATCGCCCGGGAGCTGGACCGGATCCAGAAAACTGCCAAGGCCATCGCCAGACTGGATGTGTATGCATCATTGTCCTACGTGGCAGAGCAGAATCACTACGTTCGTCCCAAGCTCAATGAAAAAGGGATCATCGATATCAAGGACGGGAGACATCCGGTCGTGGAGAAAATGATCCCCAACAATCTGTTTGTGGCCAACGATACGTATCTGGACAACGGGAATCACTGCATCAGCATTATCACCGGTCCCAACATGGCCGGCAAGAGCACGTACATGCGGCAGACTGCTTTGATCGTCTTAATGGCACAGATCGGCTGCTTTGTCCCCGCAAAGAGTGCAAACATCGGTGTGGTGGACCGTATTTTCACCCGTGTGGGTGCCTCAGATGATCTGGCAAGCGGCCAGTCTACCTTTATGGTGGAGATGAATGAGGTTGCAAACATCCTTCGAAACGCTACTTCCAACAGCCTGCTGATCTTAGATGAGATCGGCAGAGGGACCTCCACCTTCGACGGACTGAGCATTGCATGGGCAGTCATCGAGCATATCAGCAACCGGAAACTTCTGGGTGCCAAGACTCTGTTTGCCACCCATTACCATGAGCTGACGGAGCTGGAAGGGAAGATGCACAATGTGAACAATTACTGCATCGCCGTGAAGGAAAGCGGGGATGACATCGTTTTCCTTCGAAAGATCGTCAAGGGCGGTGCAGACCGAAGCTACGGTATTCAGGTGGCGAAGCTGGCAGGCGTACCGGATATCATTATCGACAGGGCAAAGGAAATCGCCGAGCAGCTGGGAGACAATGATATTACCGAGAAGGTGCAGATGATCTCTGCGGATGAGAAGTCCGGGGGAAAAACAAAGAAAACTTCCACCCATATGGATGAGGTAGATCTGGCCCAGATGTCTCTGTTTGACACAGTGACCGATGCAGATGTGGTGAAGGAACTGATGGAGATCGAAGTCAACAGCATGTCGCCCCTGGATGCACTGAACACCTTATACAGACTTCAGAACAAGCTGAAAAACCGCTGGCAGGGATAACTGATCCCGGTCAGAACGAAAACAGGAGGGAACAAAATGGCACAGATCCATGTTTTGGACTCCGAAACCATCGATAAAATTGCAGCCGGTGAGGTCGTGGAACGTCCCGCCAGTGTGGTAAAGGAACTGATCGAAAATGCTTTGGATGCCGGGGCCTCGGCCATCACCATTGAGTGCAAGGGCGGCGGCATCGAATTCCTGCGTGTCACGGATAACGGCTGCGGCATGGAGCAAAGTCAGGTCCGCAACGCTTTTTTACGCCATGCCACCAGTAAAATACAGACAGCAGACGATCTGTCGAAAATCATCAGTCTGGGGTTTCGCGGCGAGGCTTTGTCCAGCATTTCCGCAGTGTCAAAGGTGGAACTGATCACAAAGCCCGCTGACAGACTGACAGGTACGAAGATCGTGATCGAGGGAGGACGGGAGATCTCCTTTGAGGAAGTCGGTGCTCCCGACGGCACCACCTTTATCATGCGCAATTTGTTCTACAACACTCCCGTGCGGAGAAAGTTTTTAAAACAGCCTGCCACTGAGGGCGGTGCCATCGCGGATCTGTGTCAGCATTTGGCATTGTCCAGGCCTGATGTCTCCTTTCAGCTGATTCAGGACAACAGGTCACGGTTTCATACCTCCGGAAACGGAGATCTCCGGGAAGTGATCTATCGTATTTTCGGAAGAGATACGGCACAGGAACTGATCCCGATCCGCTGCGAAGACAGGGGGATCATTGTTGAAGGATATCTGGGAACCCCATCTCTGGTGCGCCCGAACCGAAACCAGGAGATCTACTTCATCAACGGCAGATTTATTCGCAGCACTCTGATCGCCAGAGCTGCAGAGGAGGGCTACAAGGAATACCTGATGCAACATAAGTTCCCTTTTCTTGTCCTGCATCTTTCCATGGATACCGGTCAGGTCGATGTGAATGTGCATCCAACCAAGATGGATGTCAGGTTCACCGACCCGGGACCATTTTCTGCTTTTTTGAAAACTGCTGTGGAGCGTACTCTCCGAGACAGGGAGATGATCCCCGCTGCCAGTCTGTTTACTGCAAAAGAAAAGCGGGAGGAGGCTGCCGCGGAAACGTTGACAGTATCGAAAGCACCGGAAGTGTTTGAAAAAGTTCGAACCAGAGAATTTATGGTACAGGAGGAGAGTGCCTATCGGGCGCAGAAGCTTCCCACCCACCTGACCATAAGCAGGGCATATGAAAAGCATCCGGAAGAGGAAAAGGAGGAAGCACCGCACCGGGAACCCGTTTCGGCTGAGGAATGCTTCTTTGAGGAGACCGACGAAACCAGTCAGGTGAAGAAAACGGAATCTTTCCATCAGCCTGTGATGCCTGCACCATCCGAGCCCCTGCAGAAACTAAGCCGGGCACCTGAGGAAAACGGCAGGAAAACAGTCTCTGTGGAGGATCCGGTCTCTGCTCCGAAGCAGTTGGACCTGTTTGAGGAAAAAATTCTGACCAGGGACAATCGGAAGCAGTTTCGTATGATCGGTCAGGTGTTTGATACCTATTGGCTGATCGAATTTGAAGATCAAATGCTGATGATAGACCAGCATGCCGCTCATGAAAAGGTAAACTTTGAGCGCATGATGCGCCGTTTCCGGGAGAAAATCATTTCCTCCCAGCGTCTGATGCCTCCGGCGATCGTCACGGTGTCGGGTCAGGAGGAGCAGATCCTTTTGGAGAATCGGGAAGTGTTTGAAGCATTTGGTTTTGAGTTTGAACCCTTTGGGGGCAATGAGTATGCCCTTCGTGGGGTTCCTACAGACTTATACGGATGTGGGGAACGGGAAATGTTTCTGCAGGTGTTGGAGAGTCTTTCCGAGGGCACAGGCTTCGGCAGCATTCGAACCATCGAGGAGAAGATCGCATCCATGGCATGCAAGGCGTCCGTCAAGGGAAACCAACGTCTGTCTTTTGCAGAAGCAGAGCATTTGATCGATGAACTGCTTCTCTTGGACAACCCCTACAATTGTCCCCATGGCAGACCGACCATTGTAGTCATCACCAAAGATGAGATGGAGAAAAAATTCAAGCGAATCGTCTGATACACCGGCGATTTGCATGCCGTAAATCGGCAGATTGGAGTAGATAGACAATGAAACCGATGATTATACTGTCGGGACCTACCGCCGTCGGAAAAACAAAGCTTTCCATTGCCCTGGCAAAGGCGGTAAACGGAGAGATCATTTCGGCTGACTCCATGCAGGTCTACAGACACATGGACATCGGCTCCGCGAAAATCAAACCGGCTGAAATGGATGGGGTTTTGCACCACCTGATCGATATCTGTGAACCGGACGAAGAGTTCAACGTAATGATCTTCAAGGAAAAGTGTGAGGAAGCATTGCGGGGCATCTATGAGAGAGGACATATCCCCCTCGTAACGGGAGGAACCGGTTTCTATATTCAGGCCTTGCTGCGGGATATCAGCTTTACCGAGAACGAGACAGACCAGTCTCTCCGGGAAGAGCTGGAGCGGCTGGCAGCCCAAAAAGGGCCGGAGTATCTGCATGAACAGCTGCAGCAGGTCGATCCGAAATCAGCCGAGATCATCCATGCAAATAATGTGAAGCGAACCATCCGGGCTTTGGAATATTTTCGGCTGACCGGGGAACCGATCTCCAGACACAATGAGCGGGAAAAGGCTAAGCCCAATGCATACAATGCCTGTTACTTTGTCTTGAATGATCAACGGGACCGATTGTATCAGAGGATCGAGCTGCGGATCGATGAAATGCTTCAGAACGGTCTGGTGGAAGAGGTCCGCACCCTGAAGGCCTCCGGATATCACAGAGACATGGTTTCCATGCAGGGGCTTGGTTACAAGGAAATTCTGGATTGGCTGGACGGGAAATGTACGTATGAACAGGCTGTGGAGATCCTGAAGCGGGATACCAGACATTTTGCAAAACGGCAGCTCACCTGGTTTCGTCGGGAACCGGATGTGATCTGGGTGGACAAGGATGCTTTCGACTATGACGAACAGAGGATCCTGAATTATATGCTTACAGTGATTTCCCAACGGGGAATCCTACAAAAAACAGACGAGAGGTCAGAAGAATGAAACAGGAATTAGAAGCAATGTATCAAGCCATGGGGATAGAACCTTGTGTCTATGCCTATGGAACTCGGGTATTAGAGGGATTACAGGAACGTTTTGCCCGGATCGATCAGGTGGCAGAATACAATCAGCTGAAGGTGGTGAAGGCGATGCAGGACTGTCAGGTAAGTGAGGCCTGCCTGCTCGGCACCACCGGTTACGGCTACAACGATCTGGGCAGAGATACGCTGGAGCAGGTCTACGCAAAGGTTTTTCACACAGAGGATGCCCTGGTTCGGCCCCAGATCACCTGCGGGACACATGCACTGGCGCTGGCACTGATGAGCAACCTGCGTCCCGGGGATGAGCTGTTATCTCCGGTGGGGAAACCCTATGACACGCTGGAAGAAGTGATCGGTATTCGCCCCAGTGTGGGCTCTCTGGCAGAGTACGGCGTCACCTATTCCCAGGTGGATCTTTTGCCGGACGGAAGCTTTGATTATCCAAAGATCCGAGCCGCCATTACCCCCCGGACAAAGCTTGTGACCATTCAGCGCTCCAAAGGTTACCAGACCAGACCCACTCTTTCCGTTGAAAGAATCGGTGAACTGATCTCCTTTATCAAGGGCATTAAGCCTGATGTGATCTGCATGGTGGACAACTGTTACGGAGAATTCGTGGAGACCATAGAACCCAGTGATGTGGGAGCCGATATGGTAGTGGGATCCCTCATCAAGAATCCCGGCGGCGGACTCGCCCCCATCGGAGGCTATATCGCTGGAAAAAAGAGCTGTGTGGAGAATGCCGCTTACCGGCTGACTTCTCCGGGACTTGGGAGAGAAGTGGGAGCATCCCTTGGTATCTTAAAGGATTTCTATCAAGGTCTGTTCCTGGCGCCTACCGTCACCGCTTCCGCCTTGAAGGGCGCCATTTTCGCTGCCTGTCTGTATGAGCCCCTCGGTTTCGGCGTGGTTCCGGACAGCAGGGAGAGCCGTCACGACATTATCCAGGCCATCACCTTCGGTGATCCGGAGGGTGTGATCGCATTTTGTCAGGGGGTTCAGGCGGCAGCACCTGTGGACAGCTTTGTCACACCCGAGCCCTGGGATATGCCGGGCTATGATGCAAAGGTCATTATGGCGGCGGGAGCCTTCGTCTCCGGTTCCTCCATTGAGCTTTCGGCAGACGGTCCTATCAAGCCGCCCTATGCGGTCTACTTCCAGGGCGGACTCACCTGGCAGCATGCAAAATACGGCATTTTGCAGACTTTGCAGTCGGTGGTAGACAGAAAAATTGTCGACAGATCCAAGCTTTCCGTGTAGGATTTTGAGAGAAAAGCAAGGAAAAAAATCATGGATTGTTCTATACATGACCCTGAATTTGTGATACCATAGACTGGTGTAAAAGGGCACCATAGACATACGGGATACGTAAGAAAAAGGAGTGAAGAGATGAAAAGAGTGAATTGGGTCTTGGTATTGGTCGTGCTGGTCGGATTTGTCCTCGGCGGGTGTATCGGTACCTATTTCAGCAATACCTTTCTCAACTATGGGCAGATGTTCGGGCTGACATCGCCTGCGGTTTTGAATTTGGGTTTCTTCGTCATTACCTTTGGTTTTTCCATTCACATCACCATTGCCAGTATTCTGGGTGTGGTGATTGCCCTGATCGTCTATCGCTTACTTCGGTAAGAATTGCACATGTGTCGGAGAAGGTTCTTTTTTAGACGTATTTGTCTCGAAAGGAGAGGACACATGCAAAATGAAAAAACAACCAATCAATTATTCGTGGATGTAACGGATCTGCCCTACGAAAGGTTTCTCCGTTTTGGACCGGAGAGTCTCACCGAGGCTGAGCTTTTGGCGATCATCATTCGCACCGGGACATCCAAAAAGAACGCTTTAGAGCTGGCCAAGGAGGTACTTGCACTGGCTTCCTACCCGCGAAAAGGTCTGCTGGGATTGCAGCACATCACCATAGAACAGCTCCGGTCCATAGAAGGCATCGGAGAAGTAAAGGCGGTAAAATTGAAGTGTCTCACAGAGCTTTCCCTGCGGATGAGCAGAGCGACGGCAGAGGAGGGTGTGAAATTTGTCACCTCCGCACAGGTTGCCGCTTACTATATGGAACAGCTCAGACACAAGGATACGGAATGTGTCATTGTGGCTTCGGTAGATTCAAAAGGACAGCTGATCAGCGATCGAAGGATTTCTGAAGGTTCTGTGAAAATGTCCTTGATTTCCCCCAGAGAGATTTTTCTGGAGGCATTCCGGGCAAAGGCCGTGAATATCATTCTGCTGCACAATCATCCCAGCGGTGATCCCACTCCCAGCCATTCGGATATCCTGCTGACAGACAATGTCAGAAAGGTGGGAGAGATGATCGACATTGAGCTGCTGGACCATATTATCATCGGAGACAATCAATATGTCAGTTTCCGGGAAGCAAATTGGTTTTCATGTACCCGAGACAGTGCTGCCAACGATTAGAAAGGAGTCGACAAACAGACAATGAACGCATTTGGTATTGATTTGGGCACAAGCAATATAAAAATTTATAGTCGAAATGATGATGCGATCCTGATGGAAAAAAATATGATTGCCATTGAGAATAAATCCAAGGTATTTGCCTATGGTGACTCTGCTTATGAAATGTATGAGAAAGCACCTGCAAATATTCAGATCTCTTATCCTCTTTCCAACGGAGTGATCGCAGATATCAAAAACATGGAGACTTTGGTCCGGTACTTCATCGGAGATCTGTCCCACGGAGGCTTCAAAGCCGCTGAATTCTACATTGCAGTGCCCACTGATGTCACGGAAGTGGAGAAGCGGGCGTTCTATGATCTGATCAAGGATGCAGGCGTGAAGGCCAAGAAGATCATGGTTGTGGAGAAGGCCGTGGCTGACGGGCTGGGGATGGATATCGATGTGAAGACCAGTCAGGGGGTACTTGTGGTGAACGTTGGATATGAGACTACGGAGATCTCCATTCTCTCTCTGGGAGGCATCGTGCTGAGCAAGCTGATCAAGACCGGCGGTCTCAAGCTTGACGAATCCATTCGTGCCGCAGTGCGCAAGGAGTACTCCCTGATCATCGGCGGGAAGACCGCAGAGTCCATCAAGATGAGCCTTGGGGAACTGGAGCAGGACAACAAGGGTGCCGTTGTCTACGGCAGGGATATCGTCACCGGTCTGCCCGTGGAGCGCGAAATCCCTGTGAATCTGATCAATGAATGCTTCGAGGAACATTTTCATACCATCGTGGACAACGTGAAGGTGATACTGGAAAGAACTCCCCCCGAGCTCGGCGCAGACATTTACAGAAACGGTATCTATCTGACCGGAGGTGCTTCCCAGGTAAGTCATCTGGCAGAAAGGCTTCAGTCCGGAACCGGGCTGAAGGTGAATGCTGCGGAGTATCCTTCCACCAGCGTCTGCATCGGTCTTTCCAAGATCATCAAGGATGACCGTTTCCGTTCGGTGGCATATTCAATTGAGGGAATGAGCAAATGAGTCCAGTCATTAAAAACAGGGGAGAAAAGTTCACTGTTTCCGGTAAATTTCTCCTAATGATCTTAACAATACTCTGCATTCTGCTGATGGCAGTATCCTTCGGTACAGACGTTCTGAACCGTCCCCTGAATACCGCAGTCGGGTATGTGATCGTCCCCTTTCAAAGCGGTATCGGAAAGCTTGGCGGATATCTGTCACGCCGCTCGGAAGAACTGGTGGCTATCCGATCTCTGCTGGATGAAAATGCACAGCTGAAGGAACAGATCGCCACCTTGACCGAGCAAAACACTTTGCTGCAGCAGGATAAGTTTGAACTGAATCATCTGCGGGAACTCTATGAGCTGGACCAGCAATATGATGTATACCCAAAGATCGGTGCCAGGATCATCGGACGTGATGCTGGCAACTGGTATGCAACCTTTCTCTTGGACAAGGGTTCCGAGGACGGTCTGGACGTAGATATGAACGTCATAGCAGGAGGCGGACTGGTTGGGAGAATCACTTCGGTGGGGCCCAATTGGTCGAAGGTTACTTCCATCATCAACGATAATCAGAATGTAAGCGGCAAGGTCCTCTCCACCGATGATCACCTGATCGTTTCCGGAGATCTGCGGCTGATGGCAGACAACTGTATCTCCTTCAGTCAGCTGATGGACAGTCAGGGAAAGGTAGTAGAGGGGGACAAGATCGTCACCTCCAATATCAGCGACAAATATCTTCCGGGCATACTGATCGGCTACATAAGCGTTATCGAGACCGATACGAACAAGCTCACCAAATCCGGTCAGCTTGTTCCCGCAGTGGATTTTGAACACTTAAAGGAAGTTCTGGTCATTACGGAAAAGAAGACCTTTCCCGATACTGATTGACGATTCCGGGAAGTGTCTACATGAGAGAAGAGGATAGAAATGCTAAAAAAAATAATGACAGTCCTGTTTATACTGATCTGCCTGATCCTGCAGTGCAGTGTATTGAGTGCACTCTCACTGGGCGGGATCGTCCCCAATCTGCTCTTGATTCTGACCTCGGCTTACGGACTGATTCGGGGAGAGAAGGATGGGCTTTTGATCGGTTTCTTCTGCGGATTGCTGTTGGACATTCTGTTCAGTGATTTTCTGGGCTTTTATGCATTACTCATGATGTATATCGGGTTTTTAAACGGGAAATTAAATCGTGCATACTATCCGGAAGACTACAAATTACCGATTGCACTGATCGTGATAAGCGACCTGACCTATGGTCTGATCTGTTACGTTCTTTTATTTTTACTTCGCGGCAAGTTTTACTTTTTCTATTATCTGGGACATGTCATTCTGCCGGAAGTAGTCTATACGGTTGTTGCTGCGATTGTTCTGTACCCGTTGATCCTGTTTGCGGAACAGAAATTTCATTCAGGTGATAAAAGGAGAACCAAAGGATTTGTTTGAGGAATTGCGAGACAAATTAATAGGGTATATCTGCAACAGATTAACGCTTTTTACAGTGGTATTTGCATGCCTGGCCGCAATCCTGATCTATCGGTGCTTTGATCTTCAGATCGTCCACGGTCAGGAATACCAGGACAACTTTCTGCTGTCCATCGAGAAGACCAAGGAGCTTGCCGGTACAAGGGGAAATATCTATGACTGCAACGGGAACCTTTTGGCTTACAATGAACTGGCTTACTCCGTGAAGCTGGAGGACGTATTTGAGAATGATAAGTATAAAAATCAGAAGATGAACGATACCATTCTGAATCTGATCCACATCATCGAGAAACGGGGCGACCAGATCAGCAGCAGTGATTTAAAGATCATGATCGACGAAGACGGTGCCTTTGCCTTTACGGTAGATGGGACCCAGAAGCTGCGGTTTCTTGCTGATATCTACGGCAAAAAGAGTGTTGATCTGCTGGAGGATGAGGAGCGCCGTTCCTCCGCACTGGATATCATGAATTATTTAAGCGGCAAGAAGCAGTTTGCCGTTGGTCAGTACGCAGAACCCGGCAACCAGAAAAGCGATTTTCTCCCGGGCTACGGCTATTCCTATGAGGATTGGCTGAAGGTAGTCTCTATCCGTTACTCCTTAAAGCTCACCGGCTACAGAAAATATATCGGCACCATCGTCGCGAAGGCTGTCAGCGAGTCCACTGTGGCGGCTGTGATGGAGAATTCCGATGTTCTCCCCGGTGTCACCATTGAAGAGGACACGGTGAGAAGATATGTGGACAGCAAGTATTTTGCCCACGTTTTGGGATACACCGGCAAGATCAGTTCCTCCGAACTGACGGAATTAAATGAAAAGATGGCAGCGGAAGGCTATAACCAGGACATGTACTCCATGAACGATGTGGTTGGAAAGAGCGGCATCGAGAGCTATATGGAGACCACGCTGCAGGGACATAAGGGCTACGAGAAGGTAGTCGTCAACAATGTGGGAAAGGTCATCCTTGTGGAAGAGCGGGAGGAACCCAGTATCGGTAAGGATGTCTATCTGACCATCGATATGGAATTAACCAAGGCAATCTACAATATCATTGAGCAGAAGCTTGCCGGCATGGTTTCGGAGAAGATCATTGATGCGAAGGAATACGTGGCCGGCACCAACTCCAAGAGCTCCGATATCAAGATACCGATCTATGATGTGTATTATGCTATGTTCAACAACTCGATCCTGGATCTGAAGCTCTTAAGTTCAGAGGAAGCGGGCGAGGCTCAGCAGACGATTTTTGCTGCTCATGAGAGCTACAAAGCCTCTGTCTATGACAAGCTGATTGCTGAGCTGTATGAAAAAGGGACCCCCTATGACAGGCTGTCCAAGGAATACCAGGTATACCAGAGCAATATGGTCAGTCTTCTGTACAAGAATAATATTCTGATGTCCGATGTTGTGGATACCGGTGATGCAACCTATATCGCATGGACAACGGATGAGACGATCTCAATGGCAGAATTTCTGCGCTACAGCATCGCCAAAAACTGGGTGGATGTGAGCAAGCTGGAATTGGACGATCAATATTCCGATTCCGATGAGACCTACAACAAACTGGTGGACGCAATGCTCGGACTCATCGATAACAATCAGGAATTCCAGAAGAAACTGTATAAATATATGCTGTTGGACAATGTCATCAGTCCCAGACAGGTGTGCATGGCGCTCTGTGAACAGGGAATCATTTCCATTCCCGAAGAAGACGTTCAGGCGTTTTATGATGGCAAGCTGTCGGCTTACCGTTTTATGAAAAACAGGATCGATCGACTGGAGATCACCCCTGCCCAGCTGGCACTGGACCCCTGCAATGCTTCCGTTGTGCTGGTAGACTGCAATACCGGAAAAGTGAAGGCTATGGTGACTTATCCGGGATATGACAACAACAAGATGGCCAATTCTATTGATCCGGAGTATTATGCGAAACTGACCACAGACAAATCTTCACCGCTTTATAACTTTGCAACCCAATACAAGGGTGCACCCGGTTCCACCTTCAAAATGGTATCTGCCACAGCAGGTCTCATGGAGAATGTGATCGATCTGGAGGATACCATCTACTGCAAAGGAACCTTTACAGAGATAACGCCGTCTCCGAAATGTTGGAAGACCTATGGACACGGTCCCGAAACGGTTGTCAGCGCCATCAAGGATTCCTGCAACTATTTCTTCTACAATGTCGGGTACAGCTTTGCCACCAGAAACGGCAGCTATAACGCGGCGGAAGGTCTGGACACCCTGGCAAAATATGCAGATCTGTTTGGATTGACAGACAAGTCCGGTGTGGAGATCTCCGAGGCAGTTCCCCAGGTATCCGACAATGACCCGGTTCGATCTGCGATCGGCCAGGGTACCCACAGCTATACCACGGCTGCCATCGCAAGATATGTAGCTACGGTCGCAAACAACGGCACCTGCTACAATTTGTCACTGTTGGACAAGGTGACGGATGCCTCCGGCAGTACGTTGAAGGAGTATTATCCCGAGATCCGCAATACCATAGATCTCCCTCAGGAATACTGGAATGCCCTGCATTCCGGTATGCGCAAGGTGGTAGAGGGCAAGAAATATTACAATGATTTGGGTGTAAACGTAGCCGGAAAGACCGGTACAGCTGAGCAGACGAAATCCAGACCCAACCACGCGCTGTTTGTCTGCTATGCTCCCTATGAATCTCCGGAGATTTCGATTGCAACCCGTATTCCCTTTGGTTATTCCTCGGACTATGCCGCACAGGTCACAAGAGATATCATCAAATACTATTATGATCTGGCCGATGAGGATGATCTGATCACAGGAACCGCGAACAGTGCAGAAGGCGGCATTTCCAATGAAATGTAATGAAGCGCAAAGGATGAAACAGAATGAAAGAACAGGTATATATTAAGAGTTTTCCCAACGGCTTATCGATCCATATCGACGATTCCCTTTCCTTCGACGAAATCTTATCGAAGGTTGCCGAAAAATTTTCCGCGTCCCGGAATTTTTTCGGCAAGGTCGTCATGGCACTTTCCATCGTCGGTGTCTCACTGACAGACGAGCAGGAGCTGGCCCTGATTCAAACGATTTCCGAACACAGTGATGTGAAGATCCGGTGTATCGTGGATAAGGACCCTGACCACAATAAAGTTTTTGCCAAAACGATTGAAAAACTGGAGCGAAATATAAGCGGTGACTTTTTCGGCGAATTTATGAGAGGTTCTCTGGTCGATCAGGACGTATTGGAAACCGAAAACAGCATTGTGATCCTGGGGGATGTGGAAAAGGGAAGCACAGTATACAGTGAGGGAAGCATTATTGTCCTGGGCAGTCTGTCCGGCAAAGCTTATGCCGGCATTCACGGTGACAACCATGCTTTCGTGGCAGCACTTGAAATGGCGCCGGAAAAAATCAAAATCGGCGATTTCAAATATTTGGGGGAAGGGAAAGCGCCTAAGCGAAAAATGTTCTCTTCCAAAAAAGCAGGGCTTGTCGCCCGTGTGGAGAACGAAAGAATTGTATTTGAACAGCTTACCAAAGATTTGCTGAAGGGCTTTTAGTCATTTTGGCAGGACGACAAATCTTTTTTTGGAGGGATGGAGAATGGAAAACCAATTTTCCGGGGAGCAGAAAAGCTCTGAAGTCATTGTCGTCACGTCAGGAAAAGGCGGTGTGGGAAAGACCACCACATCTGCAAATTTAGGTACAGGTCTTGCAAAGCTGGGCAAAAAGGTATGTCTGATCGATACGGATATCGGGCTTCGAAATCTGGATGTGGTCATGGGATTGGAAAACCGAATTGTCTACAATCTGGTGGATGTTGTGGAGGGGAACTGTCGAGTAAAACAGGCTCTGATCCGGGACAAGCGTCACCCCGGATTATATCTGATGCCATCCGCACAGACCAGAGATAAATCCGCAGTTACCCCAGGGCAGATGATCAAGGTGATCGATCATCTGCGGGAGCAGTTTGATTACATCATACTGGATTGTCCCGCAGGGATAGAACAGGGCTTCCAGACTGCCATTGCGGGAGCCGACAGGGCGGTGATCGTCACCACCCCCGAAGTATCGGCGATCCGGGATGCAGACCGGATTATCGGCCTGTTGGAGGCAAACGGTTTGAAACAGATGGATCTTCTGATCAACAGACTGCGTATGGATCTCATCAAGAGAGGGGATATGATGTCATCATCGGATGTCATCGACATTCTCGCCGTTCCGCTGATCGGCATCGTTCCGGATGATGAGAACGTTGTGGTTTCCACCAACCAGGGGGAACCTCTGGTCGGAAGTGCTTGTCCGGCAGGAATGGCTTACAGCAATGTGGTACAGCGTGTCATCGGTAAGGAGGTTCCCTTCCTGAATTTTGACAAAGGAATTTCCTTTTGGACCAAAGTCACCGGTGTGTTTCACAAAAATTAGGAGGTGCGGTGTATGAAACTATTTTTCCGCAGAAAGACCTCCTGCCAGGTGGCCAAGGACAGGTTAAAGATTTTATTGATCTCCGACAGACTAAACTGTTCTCCGGAAATGATGGAAATGATCAAGCGGGATATTGCCAAGGTAATTTCCAAATATATGAGAATAGATGCGGAACATATGGAAATACAGATTAATACAAAGGGCTGCAAACAGGGTCACGGCGGAAAACCATCCCTGACGGCCAGCATTCCCATTGAAGCTGTACAGGCAAAGCAGGGATAAGGAACATTTGATAAAGGCGGCAAAATATGTTTACCAGATTTCGCTTTCGCGATTATGATTTCAAATTAGTTTTGATGATCCTGGGACTTTCGATCATCGGTGTACTGACCATCGGCAGTGCCGAGCCTTCACTCCAGTCTAAACAGCTGGCCGGAGTGATTGCCGGCTTCTGCCTGATGATCATTATTTCTTTCTTCAATTATTCCTGGGTGATCAGGTTTTATTGGCTGATGTATCTTCTGAATCTTGCATTGCTTGTGGCAGTGGAACTTTTCGGAGATACCGGCGGCGGTGCTCAGCGCTGGCTGGAGCTGGGCGGAGGATTTCGATTTCAACCTTCAGAAACTGCAAAAATTTTATTGATTTTGTTCTTCGCACAGTTTATTATGAAGTATAAGGAGCGATTGAATTCGTTTCCTGTTCTGATCGGCTGTATCGGTTTGATCCTGGTTCCCTGGTTTTTGATCTTTAAACAGCCGGACCTGTCGACCAGTATCGTTTTGATCGTGATCTTCTGCGTGATTTTGTTTGTGGGCGGTATCAGCTGGAAGCTGGTCATCGGAGCCGTGGCGGTTGCCGTGCCGGCTTTGGCGCTGGTCGTGGCGCTTGCACTTCAGCCGGACAGCGAATTGCTGCAGGGGTTTCAGGTCGATCGTATTATGGCTTTTGTGAATCCTGATGAATATGCGGACAAAGAGGCGTACCAGCAGTTGAACTCCGTTACCGCTATCGCCTCCGGAAAGCTGGACGGCAAGGGGTATCGGAACAACAAGATCACTTCCGTGAAAAACGGCAACTTCCTGTCAGAGGCCCAGACGGACTTTATTTTCGCAGTGATCGGCGAGGAATTCGGCTTCAAGGGTGCCGTGGCCGTCATCATTCTTATCATGGGAATACCGCTTAATTGTATTTCCATCGCCAGAAAGGCCAAGGATACCGCAGGGGCGATCATTGCCGCAGGCATGGCAGGTCTGATTGCTTTTCAGGGCTTCTTCAACATCGGTGTGGCAACCTTTATTCTTCCGAATACCGGTTTGCCGCTTCCGTTCGTAAGTTATGGTCTTACCAGTCTGATGAGCCTTTATATGGGGATGGGTTTTGTATTGAATGTCAGACTTCAGGCGAAAAAATCTTCAATGAGAGAGGGGTTTTTACAATGAACATTGCATTGATTGCACATGATTCTAAGAAAAAATTGATGCAGAACTTTTGCATCGCTTACCGGGGAATTCTATGTAAGAACGACTTGTATGCCACGGGCACTACCGGTCGTCTGATCGAGGAGGTTACGAATCTTTCTATTCACAAGTTTTTAGCCGGACATCTGGGAGGAGAGCAGCAGATCGGTGCCCAGATCGAGCACAATCAGATGGATCTGGTCATTTTTTTGAGGGATCCGTTCTCACCCAAGATGCATGAGCCTGATGTGAACAATGTTGTCAGACTCTGTGATATACACAATATTCCGCTGGCAACCAACCTTGCCAGTGCAGAACTGTTGATTAAGTCTCTTGACAGAGGAGATCTTGAGTGGCGTGAAATGTACAAATAGGAGCATTGAATTTCATACGAACAGGCTGGCAGCGGCAGGAAGAGCTACCTTTCTTGCTGTTGTTTCTGTGCTCTTTTTGTCCGGCTGCGGTGAACTCCCCTATGATCTGCCCTATCAGACCGGGGCAAATGTGAGCGGTTTCAATGTCATTTCCAAGACAAACCGTCAGACGGCGGATCCTTTTGCAAAGGACCTGTGCTTTTCGACTGTGGATATTACCCCTTCCTCCGTGGACGGTGTGGCGGATGCAAAGAGTGTTGTGCTGTTTTCACTGAGCGACACCGACGTATTATATTCCAAAAATGCCAATGAACAATTGGCTCCCGCAAGCCTGACCAAGATCATGACAGCCTATGTGGCATTGAAATACGGCAATTTGTCACAGCCCCTGGTAGCCACCAGTGCTGTCACCATCAATGAATCCGGTGCCCAGCTCTGCGGGCTGAAGCCGGGAGACACGATGACACTGGAGCAGGCCTTGAACATCATGCTGACTTATTCCGCCAACGACGCTGCCATGTTGATCGCGGACTGTATCGGCGGAAGTGTGGATCGGTTTGTGGAATTGATGAATGAGGAGGCAAGGCTTTTGGGTGCCACACATACTCATTTTTCCAATCCCCACGGGTTAACGGAGGAGACCCATTATTCCACGGCATATGATCTGTATCTGATGCTGAACACTGCCATGCAGAATCAGACTATCTGGGAGATCGTCCAGCTGCAGGAATATCAGACATCCTACAATGATGCCAACGGCAAGGTGAAAGAGTTTAACAAAAAGACTACAAATCTCTTTCTGAGAGGAGATTATACGTCTCCCGCAAATATCACTGTCGTGGGCGGCAAGACCGGTACCACAAAGGCCGCAGGACACTGCCTGATGCTCTATGCATTATCGGATGACAACAAGCCTTACATTGCGATTATCATGGGTGCGGCATCCACGGAGGGTCTGTATACCGGAATGATTGATTTACTGGATGAGATTAACAAATAGAGGTTGTATTTTGTGACAAAATCCGTTATAATAATTTCATCAGGTAATACAATAAATATTACTATAGGAGGGTTACATAATGGTTCAATTAATCGTAGGCAATAAGGGTAAAGGAAAGACAAAGCATCTGCTGGATAAGGTGAACAGTGAGATTAAAGAGATTTCCGGAAGCATCGTTTATTTGGACAAGAGTCCTAAGCATATGTATGAATTAAATAATAAGGTCAGATTGATTGATGTTTCCCAGTTTCTGATTGAGAACAGCAGTGAGTTTATCGGTTTTGTATGCGGTGTTCTTTCTCAGGACCATGATTTGCAGCAGATGTATTTTGACAGCTTTTTGAAGATTGCCTGCCTTGAAGGCAAGGATATCACCCCTGTTATCGAGAAGTTGGATATGATCAGCAAGAATTTTGAGGTTGATTTCGTCCTCAGCGTTTCTATGGATGCAGAGTGTCTTCCCGAAGTGTGCAAGGATAAGATTCTGATTTCCTTATAATGCCCGGTTTGATGTTGTACTGATAAGTAAATGATACACTTTCCATAAAAGCCTCGGTTAAACCGGGGCTTTTATACAGACTTTTGCAGAGGTAACAATTGTATGGCGACAGATCAAAGAAGAAGAGCAGCCACCAAGGGCGGCAACGGGCATAACACATCGCGTTCCGGCAGAAACCATTCCTCTCAGGGAAACAGGCGTCGAGAGAGCGGGGCTCAGAATAACCAACACCCGCAGCAGGGAGTAAGCAGACAAAATCGTCCCCGCAGAAAGAACAAAAAACGGGGCACCCTTGATTCCCTGGCTGCCCGGTTATGCTTTGCTGTATTCTTTGCATTTATTTTCCTCTATGCTCTGGTGGTCGTTACCAGCTCTCTTCGGACAGACTATATCGTTCGCTATGAAGTAAAAGAAGGGTCACTGGCCGTGGACAATATCTACCGCGGTGTAGCCATTCGGGACGAACAGATACAATATACGCAGGTGGCGGGACATGTGAACTATTATGCGAGAGAGGGCTCTCGGGTGGCCAAGAACGGTCTCGTCTATATTGTGGATGAAACCGGTCGCTTAAAACAGATGCTTCAGTCCGAACAGATTGAGGACAATACCTTGAGCAACAGCGACCTGAATGATTTCCGCAGCTCCATCATTCAACATTCCCACAATTTTGACCGCACAAAGTTTGCCTCTGTCTATGAATGCAAAAATGATCTGTACAGCGCCGTAACCAGGTTGGCCAATATCAAAATGCTGGATCGCATCAAGGACTACACCCAGTCCGGCACTTCCAATATCGTCAACTGGTGCTATGCTCCGGGTACGGGTATCGTTTCTTACTGGACAGATGGATATGAGAGTCTACGTCCGGAGGATGTGACAAAGGATATCTTTGAAGATACGGAATACAAGAAAAACAGTCTGATCAATATGGACATCTTTGAGGCTGGAAGCCCTGCCTACAAGCTTTCCACCAATGAGAACTGGTCTCTTGTGATCCCCGTGGATCCCGACGAGGGAATTCGTCTGGCAGAGATGGAATATATTAAAGTCACTTTCCTGAAGAACCGCTATGAATCCTGGGGCAAGGCAAAGCTGCTCAATAATTCCGACGGCAATACCTACCTTCAGCTGGATTTTAACAATTCCATGGTGACTTTCTCCGGAGATCGTTTTCTGGACGTAGAGCTTGCTGTCATGGATCAAAAGGGATTGAAAATACCCAATTCCTCCATTTTGTCGAAGGAATTTTTCGTCATTCCCGAGGCATTTGCCATGGAGAGCGACAGCGAGAGCAAACGTGCCATTTCCCGACAGATCTATCTGGAGGACGGCACCCCTTCCATGGAAAAGCTGGATCTTGAGATTTATGACTATGATTCGGAAGAGAAGGTTTACTATCTGGACAGTGACGTGTTAAGTCCCGGCGATATTCTGCTGCAGCCTAACGGCCCCGAGACTTACGTGATCAGCAAACGTGCCACTCTGATCGGCGTATACAATATGAACAAAGGGTATGCTGCTTTTAAGCAGATCCATATCCTAGCCCAGAACGATGAATATGCTATCGTAGAATCCAACACCAAATACGGTTTGAGCGTATATGACTACATTGTTCTGAATCAGGAGGCTGTCAAGGTAAATCAGTTCATCAAATAAGAATTTCGAGGTGACAAACATGATTCGAGAGAAGATTGAGCGTGTCAACAGTTTCATCGCTCAGGCCTGTGAGAGGGCAGGAAGGGACAGAGAGGAAGTGACTCTGATCACTGTCAGCAAGACCAAGCCGCTGTCGGCATTGCAGGAGGCTTATGCTGCAGGCTCCAGAGATTTTGGTGAAAATAAGGTTCAGGAGCTGATGGATAAAATACCTGCTATGCCTGAGGATGTGAGATGGCATATGATCGGTCATCTGCAGCGCAACAAAGTAAAATATATCGTCGGCAAGGTCTATCTGATCCACAGCGTGGACTCCCTGAAACTGGCGGAAGAAATCAGCAGAGAAGCAGTCAAAAAACAGACCACCGTCAATATTCTGATCGAGGTAAATGTTGCCTGCGAAGAAAGTAAATTCGGTACCACAGTGGAAGAGACCGTTTGGCTTGCAGAACAGATTTCCAAGCTTCCGGGTGTTCACATTCAGGGTCTGATGACCATAGCCCCGTTTGTGGAGGATCCGGAGGAAAATCGACTTGTTTTTCGTAAATTGAAGCAATTGTCTGTTGACATTGAACACAAAAACATTGATAATGTTAGCATGAGCGTTCTCTCTATGGGAATGACCGGAGACTATCAGGTCGCGGTAGAAGAAGGTGCAACCTACGTCCGTGTGGGGACAGCTATTTTCGGAGAGAGAGATTACTCTGTATCGGTATAGAAATATCATTTGAATGGTAGGAAAGGATGGATGATAAAGATGGTCGGTTCTAAATTTTTAAATTTTCTGGGAAGCAAAAATAATATGTCCGATGACGATGATTACGATTACGATGATGATTATGTAGATTCCGAATACGATGATGACGAGGAAGAGGAGTTCGACGAGCCGAGACGAAGCACTGTTTCCCGTATTTCCAGAGGAAGTGAAGAATCCAAGCCGGCTGCTTCCAAGCCGATTCCGATTTCAAGCAAGAGCGGTTCTGCCAGAGGTGCAGTTCCTTCCAGGAGACCTGTTTCTTCCTCCTTCCCGATGGATATCTGTGTGATCAAGCCCTCCAGTGCTGCGGAAGCCCGGGAGATCAGCGACACTCTTGTGAATAATCGCTGTATCATTCTCAATTTAGAAGGACTTGATATGGATGTGGCTCAGCGCATTATCGATATCATCAGCGGTTCCTGCTTCGCAATTGACGGCAGCCTTCAGAAAATTTCCAACTGCATTTTCCTGATCACTCCCAAGGGAGTCACCGTATCGGGAGATGTACAGGGTTCCCCCAGCGGCAGCGGAATTCATATTCCTGATTCAAATTATTAATTTCTGTGGAGAGTCCGTTGTCTGACGGACTCTCTAATTTATTACTGATAAATGGGAGAGTTTGTGATTATGTCCGAAAGATTGAATGTTTTGTACTTGAGAAAGCCCTGCTATGACATTGTGTTTACCGATTCCTTTGACGAGTTGCCCGGGGAATTGGAGGCTTTTGACATCAGCAGCAAAAAGCTGTGTATCATCACCGACAGCAAGGTGGATACCTACTACAGCCAGCCTCTGATGGATCTGCTAAAGGATAAATGTGTCAAAATCGTGAAGTATGTCTTTCCAAACGGTGAGGAACATAAGAACCTGGATACCGTACGGGAGATCTACCGTTTTCTGATTGAAGAAAAGTTCGATCGCAAGGATATGCTGATTGCATTGGGCGGCGGCGTAGTAGGAGATACTGCCGGCTTTGTTGCGGCTACATATCTTCGCGGCATCTCATTTATTCAGGTCCCTACAACTCTGTTGGCACAAGCAGACAGCAGTATCGGCGGAAAGACCGGCGTTGATTTTGACGGATACAAGAATATGGTCGGCGCGTTCAAGATGCCCTCCCTGGTCTATATGAATCTCAGCACCCTGTTGACCTTAGATGACAGACAGTATTTCAGCGGTTTTGCCGAGATCATGAAGCATGGTCTGATCAAGGATGCGGTGTTGTATTCCTGGCTGATCGAGAATCTGTACGAGATCTGTGACCGCGATCTTCCCACACTTTCACAGATGCTGTATCAAAGCTGCAGTATCAAAAAAGCCGTGGTGGAAAAGGATCCCACGGAGAAGGGAGAACGCGCCCTGCTGAACTTCGGACATACCATCGGACATGCCATTGAAAAGTACAAGAACTTTGAGCTCTTCCACGGGGAATGTGTTGCATTGGGCTGTGTGGCTGCTGCATACCTCTCCTGGAAAAAGGGGTATCTTCCCATGGAAGAATACTATGAAGTGCGGGATATGTTTGTACCCTTCAATCTGCCTATCTCTATCGACAACATTTCCCCCGAAGAGATCTGTCAGCTGACCAAGTCCGACAAGAAGATGCAGAACGGTCAGATCAAATTTGTGCTGCTGAAAAAGATCGGCAAGGCTTTCATTGATGAGACCGTTACGGATGAAGAGATGATGGACGCCATCCGTGAGATTTATTATAGTGAAGAGGATTATCATGCGTAAAAAGAATTTATTCCTGACAATGGATTTACTGCTTGCTGTCATTCTGCTCCTTTCGGATCGCCTGACAAAGTATCTGGCAATCCAAAAGCTGCAGGGAAAAGAAAGCTTTGTCATCATTAAGGGGGTCTTTGAACTGACCTATCTGGAGAATTACGGGACAGCATTCGGCCTGTTTCAGAATAAAAAGATCTTTATCCTGTGCATGGGCGTTGTCTTTATGGCAATCATCTTATGGGTGGCTGTCAGAATCCCTGCTACCGGGCGTTTCCTTCCCTTTCATCTCTGTGTGACAGGTATTTTGGCCGGTGGCATCGGCAACATGATCGACCGTTTTCTCTATGGGTATGTTGTGGATTTCTTTTCCTTTGTATTGATACATTATCCCATTTTCAACGTGGCGGATTGTTATATTGTCGTCTCTGTCTTCTTTCTGCTGATACTCTTTCTGTTTGTCTATCGGGAAGAAGAACTTGATTTTTTGAGCATTCGGAGAAAGTAGAGGAGCAGATCGGTGGATCAGTTTTGTTTTGAGATTGAGGAAGAACTGGAGGGAGAGAGAATCGACAAGTGTCTCTCCTCACTGATCGATTCCCTTTCCAGATCTTTCATTCAAAAGTTGATCAGGGAAGAGGGGGTCAAAGTGAACGGCTCTGTCGTGAAGGGAAGCTACAGGGTGAAGACTGACGACCATGTGGAATTCACCCTGCCGCCTGCAGCAGAGCCTGAAATCGCAGCGGAGAATATTCCCCTTGAGATTCTGTATGAAGATTCGGATGTCATCGTCGTAAACAAGCCAAAGGAGATGGTTGTCCATCCTGCAGCAGGTCATTATTCCGGCACATTGGTCAATGCTCTGATGTACCATCTTGGAGACCGACTTTCCGGGATCAACGGGGTGATGCGCCCCGGAATCGTTCATCGAATCGACAGAAATACCACCGGTTCTCTGATCGTCTGCAAAAATGATGCGGCTCACAACTCTATCGCAGAACAGCTGAAGGTGCATTCCGTCAATCGAAAATATCACGCCATCTGTATGGGTGTTTTGAAGGAGGATACGATTACTATCGACAAGCCGATCGGACGTCACCCGACGGATCGCAAAAAAATGGCTGTCAATGAAAAGAACGGAAAGCGTGCCGTCACCCATGTCAGAGTTCTGAAGCGCTTTCAAGGATTTACCTACATTGAATGCTCTCTGGAGACCGGCCGAACCCATCAGATCCGCGTGCATCTGGCCAGCATCGGACATCCCCTGCTGGGAGATGATGTATACTGCGACAGAAAATCTCCGTATAAGCTGACCGGTCAGACCCTGCATGCAAAGACATTAGGTTTTCTGCAGCCAACCTCGGGGAAATACGTGGAAGTAGACGCTCCCCTTCCCGATTACTTTGTACATCTGTTAGAGATACTCCCACAATAATAATATTGTGGGAGTTTTTTCTCACATTTTGCTGATTTTCTTGAATTTTCCAAGATTTTATTGTATAATGTAGCTAAGAAATCCTAACCGGGGAGGTGTTTTTATGAATACAATTATTACAATCGGCAGACAGTTTGGTTCCGCAGGAAGAGAGATCGGAGAGAAGGTTGCCGCTTATTTCGGTATTAAATGTTATGACAAGGAATTGCTAACCAGAGCAGCGAAGGAAAGCGGCTTCTGCGAAGAGATGATTCAGAATCATGATGAGCGTCCCACCAATTCTTTCCTCTATAACCTGGTGATGGACACCTATTCCTTCGGATACAATTCCTCGGCATTTGTGGATATGCCGATCAGTCACAAGGTTTTCCTTGCACAGTTCGATACGATCAAGAAGATCGCAGACGAAGGGGCATGTATCATTGTGGGCCGCTGCGCCGATTATGCGCTGGCAGACAGAGACAATGTGGTGAACCTGTTTATCTACGGCGATGAAGAGGTCAAGGTTGCCCGCATCATGCAGAAATACAATCTTTCCCAGGCCAAGGCTAAGGATATGATCATCAAGAAGGATAAACAGCGTCAGAGCTACTACAACTATTATTCCTCCAAGAAATGGGGTAGAGCGGACAGCTATGACCTGTGTATCAACAGCAGTGTTCTCGGCATCGAGGGAACCGTCAAACTGATCATTCAGTACATCGAGGATTTTGAGAAGAGAAACAACAACTGACTCGAAACACAATTTTTTTAATGAAAAATTCATTTTCTTCAGAAAACGATTGACAAATATGGCACCTCATGTTATGATTCAACAGTATGCCGCATAACTCGGTAGAAGTGTGTTCTCTTTTGGATAACACCACCAAAGTTAGCGAGTAAATGGACTGTTATGTTCATGAATAGGAGGTGCCTAAATATGTACGCAATTATTGCAACAGGCGGAAAGCAGTACAAGGTTTCTGAGGGAGATGTGATCAAGGTTGAGAAGATCGACGCAGAGGCTGGCAATACTGTTACTTTTGACCAGGTAATCGCAGTAAGTGACGGAACCCTTAAGGTAGGTGCAGATGTAGCCGGTGCTACTGTTTCTGCTACTGTTATGGATCAGGGTCGTGGCAAGAAGGTTATTGTATACAAGTACAAGAGAAAAACCGGTTACCACAAGAAGAATGGTCACAGACAAGCATACACTCAGGTTAAGATCGATAAGATCAACGCATAATTTTTGTTATGACCACAGTAGTGATATGTAAAGACAAAGATGGCCTGTACAAGGGATTTTATTGTATGGGACATGCACTTTTTGCAGAAGAGGGCGAGCCGGATATCCTGTGTGCCGCTGTTTCGGCGCTGACCATAGCGACGATCAATGGTTTGGAGGAGTTAGCCGGTGAGAAGCTGAGTGCGGTTTCCAATGATGAGACCGGATTCCTGAAATGTGATTTTCACAGTATTCTGCAAGAAAAATCGGTATTCCTGATGGATACTATGGTTCTCGCCTTAGAGACATTGAGCAGGGAATACGGAACACAATTTTTACAAGTTAATTTCAAGGAGGTGTAAACCATGATGAATATGAACCTTCAATTGTTCGCTCATAAGAAGGGAGTTGGTTCTACCAAGAACGGTAGAGATTCCGAATCCAAGAGATTAGGTGCGAAGAGAGCTGACGGTCAGTTTGTAAAAGCAGGAAACATTCTTTACAGACAGCGCGGAACTAAGATTCATCCCGGTGTGAACGTAGGAATCGGCGGAGACGATACCCTGTTCGCTTTGGTTGACGGCGTTCTTCGTTTCGAGAGAAAAGGCAGAGACAAGAAGCAGGCTTCTGTATATCCTGTAGAGCAGTAATTTTACGAATTCGTAGGACTTCAAACCGTAAAGTTTGAAGTCCTTTTTTCAAGTATGTATATTTTTTGACTGACGTTTGAGTCTTTTCAGAAAGGCCAGGGACAAAATGTTTGTAGATAGAGCTAGAATATTCGTGCGCAGCGGTAAGGGCGGAGACGGCCATGTTTCCTTCCGAAGGGAAAAATATGTACCCGCAGGAGGACCGGACGGCGGTGACGGCGGTCGCGGCGGCGATGTGATTTTTGAAGTTGACGAAGGATTAAACACCCTGATCGACTTTCGTAATGTGCGAAAATACAAAGCACAGGACGGTGAAAACGGCGGCAAGAGAAATTGCCGCGGCAAAGACGGTGAGGATATTATTATAAAGGTTCCGGAAGGGACCGTGATCAAAGAATTTGAAAGTGGAAAGATTATCGCTGATATGTCGGGTGAGAACAG